>CAMWLR010000005.1 GCA_947175215.1 uncultured Porphyromonadaceae bacterium | reverse complement strand
CGCAACTACAAATTGCCTTAGATAGCTACACAATACACAAAGCGCATGGTAACCCGTGGTTATGGGTATCCATGCGCTTAATGGTGGAATTATGCTATGTCGTGTCTGTTAAAGTAACAGACACATGAGCAAGCTGACTGTGCGGCGGATCAGATGCCGCGATCTTTGCCGAGGGGAATCAGATACCGAGGTCTTTGCGGACGGCTTCGATCTTGGCTTTGGCTGCATCCTCGGCTTTGTGGTAGTCGGCACGGGTTGCCATCTGGCCACGCACCTCGATATAGAATTTGATCTTGGGCTCTGTGCCTGAGGGGCGGACAGAGATCTTTGATCCGTCTTCGGTGAAGTACTGGAGCACGTTTGAGGTGGTGGGGAAGTCGAGTTTTTTGGTCTCGCCGCACTTGATGCACTTCTCCTCGAGGGTCAGATAATCCTTGACGCATACCACGGGGCTGCCGGCAAGGCTCTTGGGAGGATTGGCGCGGAAATTCTTCATCATCGCCTGTATCTCGTCTGCGCCTGATTTGCCGGGGCGTACAACAGAGATTCCGAGCTCATGAGAATATCCATACTTGACATATATATCCTGTAGCATCTCCATGAACGACAGACCGTTCTCCTTGGCCCATGCGAGGGTCTCGGCCATCAGCGAGATCGCTGATACTGAGTCTTTGTCGCGGCAGAATGTCTCGGCAAGGAAGCCGTAAGACTCTTCACCGCCGCCGAGATAGCGGGCTACGTCCTCATTCTCGCGGATGACAGAAGCGATCCACTTAAAGCCTGTGTAGCAGTCATACATCTTGATGTTATTGGCATCGGCGATGCGTTTAATGGTCTCGGTGGTGACGATAGTCTTGACGATGTATTCGTTGCCGGTGAGTTTGCCGAGCTCGGCGTTGCGGGTCATAAGGTAGTTGAGCAGCACGAGTACGATCTGATTACCGTTGACCAGCACATACTCGCCGTCGGTGTCGCGGATGACGCAACCGATACGGTCTGCATCGGGGTCAGAGGCTACCACGAGGTCAGCCTCAACCTCTTTGGCTTTGGCGACTGCCATGGCCATGGCCGATGCGTTCTCGGGGTTGGGTGAGTCGACTGTGGGGAAGTCGCCCGAGGGTACATCCTGCTCATCGACATGGATGATGTTTGTAAAGCCGTAGTTGCGGAGCGAGTCGGGGACGAGCTTGACACCTGTGCCGTGAATGGGGGTGTAGACGATCTTGAGGTCTTTGTGACGCTCGATGACATCGGGTGAGAGCGAGAGCCCCTTGATGGCGGTGAGGAATTTCTGATCCATCTTGTCGCCTATAATCTCGATGAGGTCGGGGTTGCCGTTAAACTTTATGTCGCCGACAGACTTGATGGCGTTTACATGATTGATGATGTTGACATCGTGGGGGGCAATAATCTGCGCACCGTCAGCCCAATATGCCTTATAACCGTTATATTCCTTGGGGTTGTGAGAGGCAGTGATATTGACACCGCTCTGGCAACCGAGTTCACGGATAGCAAACGAAAGTTCGGGAGTGGGGCGGAAGCTGTCAAAGAGGTATGCCTTGATGCCGTTGGCCGAGAAGATGTTGGCAACGATCTCGGCAAACTTGCGCGAGTTGTTACGCACATCGTGGCCTACAGCAACCGAGATCTGAGGCAGGTCGGCAAAGGCCTCCTTGAGATAGTTGGCCAGACCCTGGGTGGCTGCGCCTACTGTATAGATATTCATGCGGTTAGTGCCCGGGCCCATGATGCCGCGCAGGCCGCCGGTACCGAATTCGAGATCGCGATAGAAAGCCTCGATCAGAGGGGTAGGATCTTCGGCTTCGAGCATCTGCTTGACTTCGGCGCGAGTTGCTTCGTCATACTGGTCTGAGAGCCACACCTCTGCTCTCTCCTTGACGGTTTTGAGGAGTTCCTGATTTTCCATTTTATTGTGTTAGGTTGTAGATGATGTAATAACATTATAACACCTCAGAGAGGGTTAAGGTTGCCCTGGGCAGCCTTAACAGCGCTGAGGGGGGTGTTTACTTGATGGCGTAGAGTGTAGCAGCCGCGGGGGTGGCGACGGTGGCGCGGTAGGCCATCAGACCGTTGTCAGAAAGTTCGACAAGCTGCATCCCGCCGTCGGGGGTGAGCATCTCGACATGGGTCTCATCGATAAATGTCATAAATTTGACGGGGTCGTTGCCGTTGGCTGACACGCTCCATGAGTTATCCTCGGCATCAAAGTCGAGACGCACGACAGATCCGTCGTTCTCTGAGGTGATGGTGTAACCTTTGCCATCGCAGTCAACGAGATAGCGACCGTCAGCACCCTCGATAACCGAGCGGCCCTGAGCAACGGGGTTTGTACCGCTCCAGAACTCTATCGAGTTAAGCACCAGTACATCGGCCATGGCGGTCACCTCATAGACGGGCACGACCCAGAAACAGAAGAACACCAGTTCGTTGATAAACTTGTTGCCGATCTGCTTGTTCCAACTCAGGAGCTTATTGGTGAGCGAGAATGATCCCACGCATGAAGAGAATGTGAATGACCCCATGAGTGTGAGCGCTACAGCAACTGATAAATAATGTTTTCTCATCAGATTGATATGTTTGTGATTATTGATTGTCTATATCATTAAAGATGTCGCCGCTTCATGCTTTAATATGCTGCTTAAAGCGGTTATAGAGACCGGTGACCTTTGCGACGTATGCCACCGTGTGACGACCGCTGAAGTAGCCGTTGCGACATACCGGGTCAGAGTAATATGCCGGGTTACTCTTCATCAGCAACGCCTGCTCGACATTGCCGTCCCAAACCTGCGGGTTACGGCCATATTTCTCGGCCAGGGCTATGGCGTCATAGACGTGGCCTATGCCGGCGTTATAGGCTGCGAATACAAACTTTAGTCGCTCGGCACGGTCAGGCACCCGCTTTGACAGCGAACGATCGAGATCGGCGAGGATACGCGCGGCGGCCTCGATATTGGGGGCGGGTTCCTCTATCTTGTCAATCGATAAACCGTAAGCGGCAGCCGAGCGGGGCATGATCTGCATCAGTCCGCGGGCCCCGGCCCATGAGACCTGATGAGGATCAAAGCCGCTCTCTGCGTATCCGATAGCGGCCATAACGCGCCAGTCCCATCCGATACGTTTGGCAGCCTCCTTAAATATTGCGTCATACGGTGAGATAACGCCTCGCGAGAGGTCAGGCGCGATCACCCCGGCCGCTCCCTCTGATGCACCGTTCTTGCTCAGCTCAAAGTAACGTTTGAGCAACTCGACCTGACGGCGGCGCGGTGTCTCCTGTGCAAACCAGGCATCGACCGAGTCGGCCAACCACTCGTTACCAGGTGCTACCCCCCACGATGATTTCTGAGGGAAACTCAGGTCGAGTGAGACATCGAGGTCGCGAAAATATGTTTTGTTGACGCGGGCGATATCGCTGTCGACTACGGTCAGGGGTATAGAGCCGGAGGCAACCATCTCCACCAAGTCTTCGGTGATAAGTGTGTCGCGGCGCACCTCATGTATATTTATGCCACCACCGAGCTCGCGGTCAAGGTTGCGCAGGCGGTAGTCATATCGCGAACCGGCCTCGACATATACGTCACGCCCGATGAGCTGGGTGACATCGGTGATCTCGGGCTTACCGTTGCGCAGTGGCTGCACCAATACCTGAGTGGTGATAAACTCAGGCCCGCAGGCTACCACCTTAGGTTTATACTCAGCAGTGACCGGTATCTCATACGCCGCAAGATTTACCTGCCCCGAGTCAAGCATCTCGATGAGCCGGGCCATCGACGGCGCGATGGTCAGCTTTATCTCCATCCCTTTCTCCTGAGCCCACTGCGTAACCAGCGAATAGTCATAACCCATCTCCTGGTCACGATACAGGAAGTATGATGTGGGACTGTAAAGCGTGCCTACCCTCAGCGTGTCGGGCAATCGGTATGAGATCGTGTCGTCAGATGACAGACTGTCTGATCCGCCCCCGTTTTTTCCCCCGCAAGCACCGCCCGCGACTGAGGCCGCAAGCAGTAACAACGGGATGAAGATACGGGTATGGCTCATATTTTATGATAGATATATGTATAGACCGGTATCGATACGGGCCGTATCAATACTCAAATGTGCCGTGCTCTCCCGAGATGGTCAGGCGGTTGGCGGGAGCGTCCTCGACACGTCCTGCTATGCGGGCCTCGATGTCAAAACTCCCGGCAATCTCCATCACGGCATCGGCGTCGGCAGGATCAACGTATATCTCCATGCGGTGACCCATGTTAAACACCTTGTACATCTCGCGCCAATCTGTGCCGCTCTGCTGCTGTATCAGCGCAAAGAGCGGCGGCGTGGGAAAGAGGTTATCTTTGATAATATGCTTGTTCTCGACAAAATGCAGAACCTTGGTCTGTGCGCCGCCGGTGCAATGCACCATACCGTGTATGGCCGGGCGCATCTCGGCGAGCAGCTTCTTGATGACGGGGGCGTATGTGCGGGTGGGTGACAGCACCAGGCGGCCGGCGTCGAGCGGAGTCCCCTCGACAGGCTGTGTCAGCGATACCCGGCCGCTGTAAGCCAGATCAGCCGGAATCTCGACATCGTATGTTTCGGGGTACTTCTCCCCTACCTCATGGCTGAATACGTCATGACGCGCCGAGGTCAGGCCGTTACTGCCCATTCCGCCGTTATACTCATCCTCGTATGTCGCCTTACCCGATGACGAGAGACCCACGATGACGTCACCCCCACGGATATTGGCGTTATTGATGACATCGGCGCGACGCATGCGGCAGGTGACGGTCGAGTCGACGATGATCGTGCGCACCAGGTCGCCGACATCGGCAGTCTCACCGCCCGTCGACCACACTGATACCCCCATCGAGCGCATCTTCTCGAGCAGATCTTCTGTACCGTTGATGATGGCGGCAATAACTTCGCCGGGGATGAGGCGTTTGTTTCGTCCGATGGTTGATGAGACGAGAATATTGTCGGTAGCACCCACACAGAGCAGGTCATCGATATTCATTATCAGGGCATCCTGAGCGATACCGCGCCACACCGACAGGTCGCCTGTCTCACGCCAGTAGGCGTATGCGAGCGATGATTTGGTGCCTGCGCCGTCGGCGTGCATAATATTGCACCACTCGGGGTCACCGCCGAGGATGTCGGGGATAATCTTGCAGAATGCTTTGGGATATAACCCTTTGTCGACATTCTTTATTGCGTTGTGGACATCCTCTTTTGCAGCCGAGACGCCACGCATCATATATCTTTCGTTGCTGTTCATTTTCTCATCGGATAATAGTTAAAACGCCATTACGGCCAACGCGAGCAGATAACCCATCACTGCCGGCACGACAAGCAGTAATGAATCTATACGGTCGAGGATACCGCCGTGGCCGGGGAGCAGATGGCCTGAATCTTTGACGCCGAGCGTGCGCTTGACAAGCGATTCCACGAGATCGCCCCATGTGCCGAACACGCAGACGACTGCGCCGAGCCCTAACATCTGCCATAAGTTCATCCCCTTGAAATCCTCGGGGAAGCCGCATGATAACGCAGTGGCTGCGATAAGGCAGAAAAGGAGACCGCCAAAGAAACCTTCCCACGATTTCTTGGGTGAGATACGCTCAAACAGTTTGTGTCGCCCGATCAATGAGCCGACACAGAACGCGCCCGTGTCGCTGAGCCATATCAGTATAAAGACCGACAGCACAAACACCGGAGAGGTGAGCGTGTAAAGCCACCCTAACAGCGACATCGGCAGGGCAACATAGAGCTGCCCCATCATAGAGTGTGAATAATGGGCCAGCGCATCACCATCCTGGACGTAGAGCTGCGCCACAAAGCGGGCGAGGAGATAAACTATATAGGTAAACAGGAATGTCGACAGATTCCAACCGGCCAAAAATCCCGGCAATGTCTCCGGAGATGAGATGACCGAGCCGGCCGAGATCATGAAGATTGCGCCGAGAATATCAAGCAACCCTGTTGTATTAGAGATGCGTCCTTTGTTTGAGATACGGTTAAACTCATTGATTCCCAGCACTCCCAAAAGCAGGGTGAGCCCCCAGAACCATAGTCTTCCGCCAAAGATAGCGCCGACAATGACGGCGATATACAATAGCCCGGTCAGAGAGCGTGTCAAAACATTTTTCATTGCGTGTATATTTCGGATGACTACGCAAAATTAACACTTTTTGCCAACGTGACAAAATTTACGCCTCATCTCCTGAAAAATGATTTCTCACAGGGCGACTTTTATGGCAGCATCTCCACGATACAGGATGTAGATACCCGAACTGAGCGAACCTGGGCTGACCGTTCTCCCTTGCGGGGTAGCTATCTGTAAACGGTTGTCAATGGCGTAGGCAGCCAGAGCCTCAGCAGTGAGCGGAACGGGCAAGGAGGGCAACCCCAAGTCGCCTGTCTGATCGGCCTTAATATTACCTACACCAGAATTATCGATGATTTTGCGGATGACAGCGTATGAGTCGAGCATCCCCACTCCCCACCGCGGGTTGGCAGGATCTCCCTGAGGAGTCATGGCGGTCGATATTACGGCATCGACGATCTCGGCGGGAGTGGCATCAGGGTCAGCCTGCCATGCAAGGGCGCAGACACCGGCCACGTATGGTGAGGACATTGATGTACCGCTTGCGCTACACCAGTAATTATCTCTGTCGTATGCGGTCTGCATCAGTGTCATTGCTGCGACACGGTCAGGATGCGCCTCAATATAAGGGGTTGACATTGATGAGATAAGTGTCGCCCCGGGAGCTGTTATGTCAGGTAGAGGCCTGACTGGCGCACTGCTCCAGTATGATGAGAACGGGGCGACATCACCCACGGTGTATTTAGATGTTCCCTCCTGACCGTCTATCAGAGGCCAGTGGTTGCGCGAGCACATTGCCCCGACACCCAAGACGTTATGGGCAGTGACAAAGTCATTCATGACGCCGTCTGACGTCATCGGCACTGCGCGGTCGTTGTCGGGCACATGTCGCAACCTTATCTGATCTGAGCAATAGGCAGAGAAGCGTTGGCCGGGATCACCTTTAATATCGATGCCGATGATATAACGCCATGCGAGTTCACCGCTCGCCTCAGGTAGATTCTTGACACTTAGAGAGTAAAGTGCGTTAAAGCGGTTATTCTCGGGGTTGATTTCGGTCGAGATAATCACAATACCGTCGAGATAGCGGGCAAGATCGGCTGAGACCACACCATTACTCTCGTCAGCACCGGCTGCAACGAGGAGTTGCTGTGACGAGGCGATAGCAAAATTCACATCTGTGTGGCCTGAGGTAATCTCGGGAAACGGCACCCGTGCAACGACCTCATCAGTATCGAGGTCGAGCACGAGCATGTCAAAATTGAGCGGTGTGGCATCGGCGCTCCAGATATCGAGGTATCCAGATGCCTTATCAGGACGCCAGGTATAATAGTCGATAAATCCCCCGGCTGACTGACCGCTCTGAGGGAGCGCGCCTCCCCAATACCCCACTTTCTCGCCGTAATTACCGGTCGATATACATATCACGGCCTCCTTGGCAAGTTCGTCAAGGTATTGACAAAAGAGTGATGTGCCGTCATGCGGGCCGAGACTCGCACAGACCGACATATTTATGACGGCCGGCTTATCGACCTCGCGGGCATATCCCACGACATCCTCCATCCCGGCCAACAGCAGGGCATCATACAGCACGCTGGTTGTACCCACGATGTCTGACTCGGTCGCGATACCCCAATAGGGGTTATCTTTATATCCACCGGCCATAATGCCTGCTACGTGTGTACCATGCCATTGGTCAGCGTCATCGGTCGACCAGTCTGCAATTTCGGCCGGTGTGTCGAGGCGCGTACAACTGCCGGGTGATAATCCATAGTCGGTAAGGAGTTTGACGCGTCTCTCGCCTGTCGTGGGGTCGCGGAATGCAGCATGATTGGGGTCAAAACCTATATCCGTAAATCCGGTCACTACCCCTTTGCCTGTATACACCTCGGGGAGACCAACCGCCTGCTCGACCTCGGGGTAAGAGGTGAACCTGCGGGCCTCATTGAGCACGGGTGTGCACACCTGTCCCCCCTCGATGCGCGAGATTACGCCAAGCTGACTTACGGCCTGTATTTCATCAACCGGTACGTAAGCGAGCAGGAATACTCCGCGCCGATGTATTATGCTTACTGACTCAGGTAGCGTGACATCGGCATCGTGTAACTTGATAATCAGTGGCAGATAAGATTTACCTGTTCGCTCAGAGTGTACGTGATCTGGTGACAGGTCGGGCTCTTGCGGCATCCTCATCTGAGTCAGCATGGGTGAGAGCTTACGACCGTCTGCCTGAATTGATGTCATAAGCATTGTTGTCAGCAACAACATCGGTGTTATCAGGCTGACGCATCGCGACAGATGTTTTATGTAGGGTAACAATTGGATTGATCGGTTCATTATGTTATACTAAAGAGAGAGATGCCGGGAATCAGCCGTTGACTGAACGGAACTCCATGGCCATCGGATCACAACCGGGGACTATCTCCCACCGCAGATTTTCATCGGGTGATGAGAGCAGGAAGTGGCAGTATGCGATACCCATGTCAAACGGAGCGAACTGTCCGCTTTTGGCACATCTGAATTTGACTATGGTGACTTTCTTGTTGTCAGGCTTAAGATACTCCTCGGTGATGGTCGCGCGCCACGGTTGAGAGTTGGTCGATGAGGGGGCGAGTCTGACATTCTCGAGAACGCGGCCAAGCGGGGTATCGGGGCTTACACTCTCAAACAGGTCGGCAAACGGTTTACGCTTATCGGCTTTGGCCACTTTGCGGAGTACTCTCTCGGCAAAACGCTTTTTAGGTGTGGGATGGCCGATGGGTGACACAATTGAGATACTCCGACCGGCAATCTTCTCTTTTACCTTCTCATAGTCACCCCCGGCTTCATCGAGCATTGCACGGTCAAACGCCTCTGAGAATCTGTCGCGTCGGAATGTCCCGCCAATCCAGCATGTAGCTATATCAGCAGCAGTAATTTTAAGTATCAGGGCCTCAAACTCAAAGCCGGCCTCGACTTTATCGGCATCTGTCGTCCCTGACGCCATTACCAGAAACTGGCGGGCACCGGTGATACTGCCGTATGTGCCGAGTTTACCCTCGATACCGTCACCATCGACAAGCCTTATGATCGGGGCAGTGACACCGGGCTGCAACACCGGCAGCTGCCGGGCGTCGCCCTGCAACCGTTCGATTGTCTGCTGCTCGAGCCTTAGTCCGTTATACGTGCGGCATGAGTGCCTTTTCTTAATAACTTCTGAGATTTTCATGGCGATGACTGATAGTTGAGATGAGGGTGTGTCAAAATATAGATTTTGGCACACCCTCTCGTATGGGGATTGTCAGCTGAGCTGATATTATTTCAATGTCTCGATATAGGCCTTGAGATCTTCAGAGGGCTGGATATCATAGAAACGCTGGAACATCTTGCGGGCCTCGTCCATATTCTTGTTGGTAACGTAGTAGTTGCCAAGACGACCGAGTACCTGCACGTAGATGGCCTGACGGCTGTCACGGTTGGCGGGATCGGAATCGAGAGCGGCGAGTGTCTCGAGGTCAGCCTGAGCCACGAGGTCGTTGATCTCATTCTGGTTGCCGACCAGCAGGATGCGTGCACGGTGGTTAAGCACCAGCGGGTGGGTGGGGGTCATCTCATACACGCGGTTGATGGCAGCGAGGGCCTTCTCAGATGATGCCTGCCACTCGGGATTCTCGAGCTTCTGCTGAGCTGAGGCGAGAGCATTCCAGCGGAGAGCCAGGGCAAGTAGGTCGTTTGCGTCTACATCGCCACCCTGCAGGTCGACATATTTCTGCATCGTGTCAGCAGCATCCTGGAAACGGAGACCATGGTTGTATGCCTGTGAGAGGTCTTTGAGAAGAGAGGTCTTCTCTGGGTCAACCCTTACGGCATTTTCATACATCACGATAGCAAGGGAGTCCTTACCCATGTCGGTGAGCAGTTCGCCATACTGGGTATAGTCCTGAGAGTTTACCTGAGCCTTGGGGTTGGCGAGAAGTGTCTCAGCAGCGTTAACAGCGGCGATGGTGTCACCCATAGCTTTCTTGTTGTAGAACTGCATACGCTCCATGTAGAAGTTACCGGGGTCTTCAGTGAGGATCTTTGTAGCAAGGTCATAGCTCTCGGGGTAACGCTGGGCGAAGAAAAGGAGGCCGACAAGACGCTGTTTATCTTTTTGGAACGAATTGGGGTTCTGGATATAAGCCTCATACTGCTTTGCGGCGTTGGTAAGCTGATTGGCATCATACAGTTTCTCGGCGAGCTCGCGCTGCACCAGCGCAGAATTGGGCTGATAGGTAAGCAGCTCGCGAAGTTTGTCGATAGCGGCACGCTCGTTGACCTTGAAGATTACACGCGAATACTTGACGTATGCCTCGGGGTGAGCATCCTGGGCGTTTTTTGACTCATGGTCAAATGTGGCGGCCATCTCATACATACCGGCAGCCTCACCGACATTGACGGGGGCGAGACGGTCACCCTCGAGAATAAAGGGAGCGGGAGCCATGTTCTTGGTCATCTTCTTGATGTCGGCGAGCCATTTGTCGATCTCCTTGGCATACTTCACGGGGTCAGCCTCAAAGTAAGCACGGGGAATCTCTGTGAGGATGTCGGCATCCTTTTTGGCCAGGCCTTTGGCTTTCTTGAAGTAATCTTCGGCAGCCTTGTCATCGCCATTGCGCAGAGCGAGAGCACCCAGACCGACGTAGTTGTAGGCATTGGCGGCATCAGCGGCGACACCCTTGTCAAACATTGCTTTAGCGCCGCTCTTGTCACCCTGCTTGAGGGCGATCTGACCCAGATAGTAATAAGAGGTAGCCTGATCAGTACCCGGCTGTGACAGGGTATTGTTAAGGATGATGGCAGCCTCCTCGGGCTGGTCGGCGCGGAAATACTCCACACCATCCATGTATCCCTCGGCAGCCATCGAGAGGCCTGCGCCGAGGAGCAGAGAGCACACGAGTTTTAATTTCATTTGTTTTATTGATTTATTGCGTTATTACTGTTTTTTCCATTGTTGATCGGTCTGTATCATAAAATCTGACGTCTGATCTCATCAATCAGTGACCTCAACCTGACGGTGACTGACCAAGGCGGGTAATACGCCGGTGGTCTGTATGAGTTTCTGTCCCTGGAATGAGGTGACGAACGAGAAGAATCCGTTGGCGAGACTGCCCGCTGCGCCTGTGTTGATCATATAGATTGAGCGGAACAGGGGATAAGACCCGTCGAATATATATGCCTGATAGGGCTTGACGGCCACGAGCGAATTGTCGCGTCTGATCGGCAGCACCTTGACCTCGGTGGTAAATTCGGTGGTGGTGGTGTCATCGGCCTCGAGGGTCTTGAACTTCTCCTCAGTCGACATATCGGCGGTTTTGAGATCTGTCGAGATCCAGCTGACTCCGACCAGTCCGATGGCATTCGGGCGGTTCTTGACTGCCTCAAAGACGGCAGGGATAGTATTGGCCGAGTAAACGTTGGCAGGGAATTTCTGCCCGTTCATCAACGAGTCTGACATGTATTTGACGATGCTCGACCCGCTGTGGTCAAATATCACCTGTATCGAGCCGAGTTTGGTCGGGCAGAGTTCATCCCAACGGGTGACGCTGCCTGTGAGGATTTCGCGCAGCTCCTTGATCGACAGGTTCTCGATAGGATTCTCGGGATTGACTATGACGGCAATGGCATCGACGGCTATCTTCTTTGTCTTGGCCACACGCTTACGCTCCTTGAGATATTGCAATTGATCTTTTGTGAGCTCACGCGACACCACAGCTACGCGCGCATTACCTAACACGACTGAGTCGATGGCCGCTTTTTCATCAGTATAATCGGCCAGCACCGAGGCGTAGGGATAGCAGAACTCAAACACCTCGATCTCCTCTTGCATGATGTTTTCAAACGAGGCATCGCACGACATAACGAGCGTACCCGATGTCGCGCTATTACCCTTGGGAGCCTCCTTGCGGCCACCCTTTGAGGTACAACCGGCGAGGATGCCACCGACTATCAGGAGCATCGCCGCGATCGCTGTCAGCTTTTGTCGTTTCATAGACATAAATGTTGCTTGACGCAAAGTTACATTATTTTTTCAATATCCGCGAATTTTTTTTCACGGAGTATCCAGTCAGGGCACTACAGTACTAAGATTTTTGACCCGACTATTGAATTTTTAAGCTTTTTTCAGGCCGGGATTTATCTCCGTTGTTATGCCGGACTTATGGTGTATCGTCTGTTAAATCGAACTGTCGATGCCCCAGAACTGCCGTATCGCCCTCCAGATACCGTAGATAATAAACGCGATACCGCCGATCCAGCGCAGCCACTGCAGGATGCCGGGGCCCCACTCAAAGAAGTTGATAAGCAGCAACACGCCCATTCCTACATACACTATAATCATAATGATACCGAATACGACTCTCATTGTCGAGGGTACCATCGAGTTGTTTCCATCTTCTCGTGCCATAATATAAATCGTTGAATAAGTTTGACGTTAAATAATTTCTTACAATACTTCAACACCCCACCCCCGCCTAATGTTCGACAATCCCTCTCTTTCCTTTTTTTGAAGCAAAGAAAAACACAATTCATTCTTCCTGATTGTACTTTAGGCGCGAGTGTTCCTTTGCGATTGCTATCGCTCTCTGCGACTTCTCTGATAACAACTTCTTATCCGGTAATTTAGTGTAATATTGCTGTTTCTAAATGGCACACACTAAAACCTACGATAATTTAATTATCGTTAACATGGCCGGGCAACTTTTTGCCGTCTTTTTTGAGTAATTTTGTAAATATCTTAACCGCGGTTTTTATCCACTTATAAACCACGCTCTCTCACTCATTAATAATCAATACTCTCTCATCATTAACCAAGTATTAAAAGATGCTTCCACCTTTAGCCGAAAGACTCAGACCCCGGACTCTCGATGACTATATCGGCCAGTCTCATCTGGTCTCTCACGGAGCTGTCATAAGACGTATGATCGACTCGGGCAATGTCAGTTCGTTTATACTCTGGGGCCCTCCCGGAGTCGGCAAGACTACGCTCGCACGTATCATCGCCAACACGACCGATGCGCCGTTCTACACTCTGTCTGCAGTCACTTCGGGCGTCAAAGAGGTGCGCGAAGTCATCGAGCGCTGCAAGGCCGATGCCCAAAGCATCTTTTCAAAAGGGCGACCTATATTATTTATTGATGAAATCCATCGTTTCAGCAAGTCTCAGCAAGACAGCCTGCTGGGGGCTGTTGAGAACGGCACCGTGACGCTCATCGGGGCCACCACCGAAAACCCCTCTTTTGAGGTTATACGCCCGTTGCTGTCACGTGCTCAGGTCTATACGCTAAAATCACTCGAGGCGCCCGAACTGCAAATTCTCCTCGACCGCGCCGTCTCGACAGACGAGATCCTCACCAAGCGTAACGTCAAGGTAGAGGAGACCACGGCCCTGTTTCGTTTCTCGGGGGGCGATGCCCGCAAGCTGCTCAACATTCTCGACCTGCTCGAGCAATCGACCCCCTTGGGGCAGCCTATGATAATTAATGACAAAATTGTCACCGATCGACTCCAAGAAAACCCTGCCGCATACGACAAACAGGGCGATATGCATTATGACATAATCTCAGCCTTTATCAAGAGCATCCGCGGCAGCGACCCCGATGCGGGTATCTACTGGCTCGCCCGCATGATTGCCGGAGGCGAAGACCCCGAATTTATAGCCCGTCGTCTGGTCATACTGGCAGCCGAAGACATCGGCCTTGCCAATCCTAACGCTCTGCTGCTGGCCAACACTACCTATGACGTCATCCGCAAGATAGGAATGCCCGAGGGGCGCATCCCCCTGGCCGAATGTGTCATCTATCTGGCTACCTCTCTCAAGAGCAACTCAGCCTATAAAGCCATCGACGCTGCCCTGGCCGAAGTCAGGAAGTCATGCGACCTGCCCGTACCGCTGCATATCCGCAATGCTCCCACCTCGCTGATGAAAGAGATGGGATACGGTGCCGACTACAAATACGCCCACGATTACCCCGGCAACTTCGTCATCCAGCAATTCCTCCCCGACCGCCTGCAAGGCACACACTTCTGGGTCCCCTGCTCCAACCCCGCCGAAGACCGTGCCGCCCAACTCCAAAACCAACGCTGGCATCCCGACCTCCCCACACCGTAACCCCTATACCTCATCACCTTTTTGTGATCTAATTATCTATTCTGAGGATTGAATTTTTTTGTAGGGGTTTGGAAAATCGCATTTCATTGATTAACTTTGCGAAAATTAGCAACGAATTATCGCGTCTCTCCACGTTTCATTCATAAAAACTTATTAAGATGAAGAAGCACAACTTCTATGCCGGCCCGTCGATCATGAGCCAGTACACTATCAAGAACACTGCCGATGCCGTTCTTGATTTCGCTAACACAGGTCTGTCTATTCTCGAAGTTTCTCACCGCTCCAAAGAATTCCAGGCCGTGATGGATGAAGCTCAGGCTCTGGTTAAAGAACTCCTCGAAGTACCCGATGGTTACAGCGTGCTGTTTCTCGGTGGAGGCGCATCCCTGCAGTTTGCAATGGTGCCCTATAACCTGCTCAAGAATAAAGCCGCTTATCTCGACACCGGTGTGTGGGCCCACAAGGCTGTCAAGGAGGCTAAGCTCTTTGGCGATGTCGATGTAGTGGCATCTTCAGAAGACCGCAACTATAACTACATCCCCAAAGATTATACCGTGCCGGCTGATGCCGACTATTTCCACTATACGACCAACAATACCATCTACGGCACCGAGATCCGCAAAGACCCCGACACCCCCGTGCGTCTGGTCTCGGATATGTCATCTGACATTTTCTCGCGTCCGGTGGATGTATCAAAATATGACCTGATTTATGCCGGCGCGCAGAAGAATCTCGCCCCTGCCGGTGCCACTATCGTCATCGTTCGCGATGATGCCGTGCAGCATCCCTGCCGCCCCATCCCCACGATGCTCAACTACAAGACCCATATTGACAAAGGGTCGATGTTTAACACACCTCCCGTACTGCCGATTTTCTCGGCTCTCCAGACCTTGCGTTATTACAAGGAACTCGGCGGTATCAAAGTGCTTGAGAAGATGGATCTCGATAAAGCAGCCCTCCTTTATGAGGCCATTGATTCGTCAAAGATCTTCGAGGCAACCGTGCCTGACCACGCTGACCGCTCGATCATGAACGTTTGTTTCGTGCTCAAACCCGAATATGCCGAGCTCGAGAAATCGTTTATGGAATTTGCAACCTCAAAGGGTATCGTTGGTATCAAGGGACACCGCTCGGTCGGCGGTTTCCGTGCATCGCTCTACAACGCGCTCCCCATCGAGAGTGTCAAGGTACTCGTTGACGCAATGAAAGAGTTCCAGAACAAGCTCTAACCTCTACAAAAAAACACCGTCATGAAAGTATTGGTAGCTACCGAAAAGCCGTTTGCCCCCGTCGCAGTCGAGGGTATTCGCAAAGTTGTAGAGGATGCCGGTTATCAACTGGCTCTGCTTGAGAAATATACCGACCGTCAGCAACTGCTCGACGCCGTTAAAGACGCTGATGCCCTGATCATCCGCTCTGATAAAGTCGATGCCGAGGTGCTTGATGCAGCCAAACAGCTCAAGATCGTGGTACGCGCCGGTGCCGGTTATGATAACGTCGATCTCGCCGCCGCCACAGCCCACAATGTATGTGTCGAGAACACCCCGGGTCAGAACTCAAATGCCGTGGCCGAGCTGGTCTTCGGTATGGCCGTTATGGCTGTCAGAAATATGTATAACGGCACATCAGGCACAGAGCTCAAAGGTAAGAAACTCGGCATCCACGCATTCGGCCAGGTCGGCCGCAACGTGGCCCGCATCGCCAAAGGGTTCGGGATGGAGGTCAACGCCCTCGATCCCTACTGCCCCGATCAGGTGATGATTGATGCCGGTGTGACCCCCGTCAAATATCTCGACGCCCTATATGCCGACAATCAGATCGTGTCACTCCATATCCCCGCCACCCCCGAGACAAAGGGGTCGGTAGGTTATGACCTGGTTATGAAACTCCCCAAAAACGGCGTGCTGGTCAACACCGCCCGCAAGGAGGTTATCGACGAGGAGGGACTGCGTAAAGCTCTCGCCGAACGTCCCGACATCAAATATGTTGCCGACGTCAAGCCCGACAACGCACCCGTGCTTGAGGAGGAATTTGCCGGCCGTGTATTCTTCACCCCCAAGAAGATGGGGGCGCAGACCGCCGAGGCAAATATTAACGCCGGTATCGCCGCCGCCCGTCAGATCGTAGACTTCCTGCGCGACGGCTCAGCCCCCTATCGCGTCAATAAATAAACCGACCTGCCATCAGCATCTCCCCCGCAGATATGACCCAAGACCCGATCGGTCATAAACCCACACTGCTGCGGTTGCCGCAAATCAGCGACAACCGCGGCAGTCTTACATTCCTGCAATATCCTCAAAACTCACCCTTTGAGATAAAGCGGATATTCTATCTCTACGGCATGCCCGACGGTTCGCAACGCGGCGGACACGCCCATATCCGTGAGAGCCAACTGCTGATAGCTCTCTCAGGCAGCTTCATCGTCAAAGTCTTTGACGGCAGTAACTGGGAAACCTTTACTCTCGACCGCCCGGACTTAGGACTTCTGTTGCCTCCCCCCTATTGGCGCGAGCTCCACGACTTCACTCCCGGCGCAGTATGCCTGACACTCAGCTCAACAAACTTCGATCCCGACGAGTATCTGTCACCCATGGATGAGTACCTCGAATACCTCGCCGCCAATCCCGACTGTCAGGGCTAAATTTGAGGTAAAACATCCACAAGCCGGCAAAATGAGTCTATGACAGAAGTAACCAAACAATTTGCACCTCTCGAAAGATTTGCAAGCCTCAAAAATTATCCCTAACTTTGCAGATATAAAGAGCCACCGCAACAACACATTCTGTTCCCGTAGTTCAATGGATAGAATATCGGATTCCGGTTCCGACGATTAGGGTTCGACTCCCTACGGGAATACAACTAAAGAGCACGGTCACCCGCGCTCTTTTTTATTTCCGGTCGGCTATGAATATCAATGGCCGGCTGCGAGGGCAACCGGCCATTGGTAAATAAGATTAGTCTTATTGCTGATTAAGCCTGATACTCAGCCATGTCGGCGGGTTTCACGCTTGCCACGAAAGCAGCGTTGCGTGCAACGTCAGCCATACCGAGGTTGACATAAACCTTAGCACTCTTGGCGAGCTCGGCAGCAGCCTCCTTGACGGTGGCATCTTCTGACGAGAGGTTGCGAGATGCGTCGGTAACCAGCAGATAACCCATTACGCAATCACCTGCCATCTCGACGAGGCGACGGGCCATGAAGTCGGTGTACTCGGTCTCGTTGACAGCCTTGACAGCCTCAACAGCTTCCTGATACTTGGCAAACATCTCATCGAGAATCTTTTTCTGAGCCTCAAGTTCGGGTGCAACTTCCATCTTCTGATACTCCTCGATAAGCTGAGCGTATGTGCCGGTGAGGACGTGGCGGATAGCAGCCACAACCTGCAGCTGAGTCGTACCCTCGTAGATTGAGGTGATACGCGCATCGCGGTAAACTCGCTCGCAGGCGTAATCTTTCATGAAACCCGAACCACCATGAATCTGGATGCAGTCGTATGCGTTCTGGTTGCAATATTCTGATGTAAGGCCCTTGGCAAGAGGTGTGCAGGCGTCTGCCAGCTTGTTGTAGAGTTTCATCTCCTGACGCTCCTCAGGTGTGAGCTGACGGTCGCGGGCGATATCCTCGTATGCCTTGTAGAGGTCGACATAGCGGGCGGTCTCATAAAGGAGGCAGCGCGAAGCGTCGAGCTTGGCCTTCATTGTGGCGAGAATCTCGCGTACAGCGGGGAACTCGATGATAGCCTTGCCGAACTGCTTACGGTCGCGGGCGTATGCGTCAGCCTCGCGGTAAGCGATCTCGCTGACACCGACACTCTGGGCGGCGATGCCGAGACGAGCACCGTTCATCAGAGCCATCACATACTTGATGAGACCCAGACGACGTGAGCCGCAAAGCTCAGCCTTGGCGTTTTTGTAGACGAGCTCGCAGGTGGGGGATCCCTTGATACCCATCTTGTTCTCGATACGGCGCACATCTACGCCACCCTGACGTTTGTCATAGATAAACATAGACAGACCGCGGCCATCCTTGGTGCCGTTCTCTGAGCGGGCAAGTACCAGGTGGATGTCAGCGTCACCGTTGGTGATAAAGCGCTTGACGCCGTTAAGACGCCAGCTGCCATCGGGCATTTCGGTGGCCTTGAGCATTACCGACTGCAGGTCAGAACCGGCATCGGGTTCGGTAAGGTCCATCGACATGGTCTCACCGGCGCATACGCGGGGGATATAGCGCTCGCGTTGATCTTCTGAGCCGAACTCATAGAGAGTCTCGGCGCAATCCTGCAGACCCCAGAGGTTCTCAAAACCGGTGTCTGCGCGGCTGACGATGTCGGCAGCCATGATATAGGGAGTGATGGGGAAGTTAAGACCGCCGAAACGACGGGGCATAGCCATACCCATCAGGCCGGCCTTGCGGCAGGCATCGAGATTTTGCTGAGTACCTGAGGCGTAAGTCACGCGCCCTTTCTCAACCTTGGGGCCTTCGTGATCGACACTCTCGGCGTTCTCGGCGATGGTTGTACCGCAGAGCTCACCGACGATTTCGAGCACGCGCTCATAGTTGTCCATAGCATCGGCAAAATCAACCGGAGCATAGTCAAACTTGTCGGCATCGGCAAAGTCACGCTCTTTCAGGCTGACGATTTTCTGCATCAGGGGGTGCTGGAGGTGTAGCTTCAGCGCCTTGTTATCTGTATAGAAGTTAGCCATTACTTCGAGTTTTTCTTATAATACTTGATGAGTTTGGGTACGACCTCTTCGTAGTTACCGTTGATGACATAGTCGGCGATCGCGTTGATCGGGGCGTTGGGGTCGTTGTTGATAGAGATGATGATCGAGCTGTCCTGCATACCGGCGATGTGCTGGATCTGGCCCGAGATACCGCAAGCGATATAGAGCTTGGGACGGACAGTGACACCGGTCTGGCCTACCTGACGTGCATGCTCGGTAAAGCCGGCATCAACGGCGGCGCGGGTCGCGCCCACCTCGGCACCAAGCACCGATGCAAGTTCGTGCAGCATATCAAAGCCCTCTTTTGATCCGACACCGTAACCGCCGGCAACGATGATGGGGGCATTCTTGATATTGATCTTAGACTTCTCGATATGGCGGTCGATGATCTCGACTACAAAATCCTCATCCTTGACATATTTCTTGGCGTCGAGCTTGACCACCTCTCCCTTATGGTTGGGGTCGAAGACTTCTTTTTTCATAACACCCTCACGGACGGTTGCCATCTGGGGGCGGCAGTCGGGGTTGACGATAGTGGCGACGATATTGCCGCCGAACGCCGGACGGATCTGGTAGAGCAGATTCTCATACTCCTTGCCGGTCTTGGGATCTTTGTGATCACCGATGACGAGCGAAGTACAGTCGGCGGTCAGACCGCTGTGGAGTGATGAGCTCACGCGGGGGCCGAGGTCACGGCCGATGCAGGTGGCGCCCATCAGGCAGATCTGCGGCTTGATCTCCTTAAAGAGGTTGATCAGCACAGCTGCGTGGGGGTTTGATGTATAGGGATAGAGACGCTTGTCCTCAACCTTGTAGACCGTATCTACACCATAGGGGAAGAGCTGTTTCTCAATACCTGAGAGCTTGTCGCCGATGACCACGGCCTCGAGTTTAACGCCAAGTTCGGTGGCAAGCTGCCGACCCTTGGTGAGGAGTTCGAGGCTGACATCAGCTATCTTACCGTCCTCATATTCGCAATAGACGACGAGATTGTTGTTATCTTTTTGCATTGGGATATACGTTTAAGGGTTAGCCGATGGTATGGTTGGCGATGAGTTCCTTGATGAGCTGCTCGATCTGCTCGTCATTGTCATCAAGGGTAAGGTTCTGCTTGGCTGTGAACACAACGTTCTCAACAGCTTTTACCTTTGTGGGCGAACCGGCCATACCGATCTGTTCGGGATCAGCATCTACATAAGCTGCACCCCATTCCTGGATGACATCGAGAGCAGGGCGCTTCTCGAGCACTGCCAGCTTGGCCTCATCGAGTTTGGCCTTCTCAGAGGGAGAGGCGGCATACTTATACTGCATCACACGCTTGGCGTTGCGGGGGCGGCACTCTGCGGCTGTGCCGTTTACGGTCACTACACAGGGAAGAGGGGCCTTTACGGTCTCTACACCCGACTCAAGACGACGCTTGACGGTCACCTTGCCATCCTTGAGATCGAGGATCTCCTCGGCATAAGTAACCTGAGGAAGCCCGAGCTTCTCGGCGATCTGGGGACCAACCTGGGCGGTATCACCGTCGATAGCCTGACGACCGCAGAGCACGATGTCATACTTACCGATTTTCTTGATAGCCTGAGCCAGCGAGTAAGATGTCGCCAGGGTGTCAGCACCACCCAGAGCGCGGTCTGTCAGCACAATACCGTTGTCAGCACCGCGGAAGATCCCTTCGCGTACCACCTCGGCTGCGCGGGGCAGACCCATTGTGAGCATAGTGATGGTCGAGCCGGGATTGGCTTCCTTGAGACGGAGGGCCTGCTCAAGAGCATTGAGGTCCTCGGGGTTGAAGATGGCGGGCAACGCTGCGCGGTTGATAGTGCCGTCTTCTTTCATGGCATCTTTTCCCACGTTGCGGGTGTCGGGCACCTGCTTGGCAAGAACAATGATGTTTAAACTCATGAATCTTATCTTTTAATTGATTTATTTTCTTGATATATAGCGTATTATAGACAGCAAACAGAATGTGATGCCCCTGTTGCCGGGGGGTCTGACAGAGACAGGGAGAACCCGCGGCGATGGCCGCGCTTCCCCCCTGCCGGTCTTTTGCAATTGCAAAGATAATCATTCTTTTACAGATTATCAGCATAATACGCATTTTTTAACAATCGCATCACACCTATCTATTATTAAAAATAGCTAAAAAACGCCACTGAGACATAGAGCGCTTTGTAATCTGACATTAATCGTGTATCTTTGAGCCCGATACACTCTACTAACCTTAAACATAACCTGAACAATCAATCTTATTACAATAAAACCAATCAATTATGAAGATCAACCTTAAGCTATGCGCGCTACTGTGCGCAGGTTTCGGGGGGCTATTGTCACCCTTGCACGCAGGGGCCGAACTGCTCAGAACCGAAAACTTTGAGTATGACGGCGGATCGTTGTCTGGCAAGCCCGGTTGGATACAAGCCACAGCTGTCTCAGCGACCGAAACAATCGACCTTGTAGACACCCCCCTCACCTATCCCGGTTATCTCGAGACCCCTACCGGTATGGCCATGCAGATTACCCCCGAGGGTAAATCAAAGACTCAGGGCTTTGCCCTCAAAGGGGCTGATGAAGCTATCATCTCGGGGACGGTCTATGCCTCATTCCTGTTCAAAGTCGAAGCCGCCCCGCAAAACGGCACACCGTTCTTCGTCTCATTTGCCGGCGCTAACAAGAACGGATTTACTGAGTACAACACCAGTCTCTCTCAGCATGGCCGCATCTTTTTAACAAAAGGGTCAGACGACACCAAATTCAAAATCGTATCGAGCAAGAACAGTGCGGCCGGCACGTCAGCAACTGCCCCCGGCGAGTATAACATCGGCGAGACTTATCTTGCAGTCATGGCGTATGAGTTTGTCGACGGTACTAAAAATGACGTCTTCACGCTATGGATCAATCCCACCGCCAAGGGTGCATCAACCCCGGCAGTCACCCAGTCGACCGAGTCAGCCGACGTATCGGCCACCTACGGTATGCAGGGAATACGTGTCTACCAGTATTTCGGCAGCAACATCACCCCGCCGACAGCCGTCATTGATGCCGTGCGTTTCGCTACCGATTGGGACAGCCTCTTCCCCGACAGCGGTGAGGTGAATAATCAGAGCAGTATCTCGGTCAATCCGGCTGCAGTTGATTTTGCCGATGGTCTGGCCGTATTCCAGGGTATGACCGTCACCAAGACCATCACCGTCAAGGGCGACAACCTGACAGCACCCGTCACACTGACAAGCAGCTCGCCAGCGGTGACAGTCGCCCCGACCTCAATCCCTGCTGACGAGGCAATGTCAGCCGGCGGCGAGGAGGTAACCTTAACATTTACCGCCGCAGCCGAAAGCCTCGACGCTACCCTGACAATCGCATCAGAGGGAGCGCAGGATCAGACCGTAGCACTTACCGCGACTGTCGTACCGGTCACTGACAAGACCAGCTTCTCAGCTCTCAATCTCGTTGATAACGAGACATTCGATGTATATCGTTATGTCGGCTCGATGGCTAAAGTCAGCTATGTCAATAGTGCCACCAAAGATATTTATGTACAGGATATGACCGGAGCTATCCGCATCAACTATGCCGACTTTGCAGGCGAGTGCAATTTCAAGGCTGGTGACAAGGTCAAGAACCTCATCCTCTGGCGTGTCGATGACGCTGCCGGCCCTTGTTTCCAGCCTACATATCTCCAGACAACCATCGGTGACGTCATATCATCAGACAATGAGATTACACCCCTTGAGGCAACTTTCGCCGAAATCAACTCATCAAAGACTGATTACCTCTATCGCCTCGTGACCGTCAAGGATGTCGAGCTTACGGTATCTGAAAATACCCTTTGGTCAACCACCGGGGCTGCCGCCTCGCAGACCGTCAACGGCACCACCACAGCCGGACGTGTCCGCACATTCCAGAATACCGACCTTGTCGGCACGGCGATGCCCGGTTTTATCTCTGCCCTCACCGGCATATCTACCTCAAAGGGCGCAGTCATCGTCACCGCACGCGGCGAGGCTGACGTTGTTTTGGCAACTCCCGAGATGGAGGTAACTTACACTGCTACCGCAGATGCCAACACCTATTATGAGATCAATCAGCCTGTCGAACTGGGTGTATTCACCGTAAAGACTACGGCACTGGCCAACCCCGTGACCATCTGGTTTGGTGGCAAGAACTCAGCAATGTTCACCGCCGACCGCGAGGATATCCCCGCCGGTACAGGCATCTATCAGGTGAAAGTCACCTACACCCCGACTGCAACAGGGTCACATGAGGCCCGTATCAACTTTGAGACCACCCCGGCCGAACTTAACTATGGCTGCACCCTCAAAGCTAAAGCCTATGACCCGGCCAATCCTCCTATGGTTACTGTCGACGCCTCAGGGCTGACCGACTTCGTCGCTGCCGTGGGTGAAACCCAAGATCAGACTATCACCTACACCGTCGCCAACGGTCTCGATTACGGCACAGTTAAAGTACAAGGCACCGGCTTCCTCATCAACTCAGGGTCGATGATGAAAGAGGGAACATACAACCTCAAGATAACATTCCGTCCTCAACAAGAGGGTGCACACACCGCTGTCATCACCTTCTCGACACCTATGGCCGAGGATGTGACCGTCAATGTCAAAGGATCAACCTCTGCCGGCCCCGAGCCCGAAATCAAGGAGGGTGACGAACTGACCTTTGACAGCCCTGCCCTAACCTACTATGCAACCGACTTCACCAACCCGGCCGAGAATAACAAACCTCTCAGCCTCGAGGGTTGGAAGAATGTAGCATACGAGGGTAACCGCGCATGGTGGAGCACAACGCTCGACGACGGCAACCAGGCTGCCAAAGTTGTCGCCTATGACAGCAAGGCCCAGGAAAGCTCAGAGATGATCGCCATGTTGATGTCACCGCGCCTTGACTTTAAGAACGCTCAGGAGCGCCTGCTCTGCTTCAACGTCATGGGCCGTATGATGACCGAGGGTATGAACGATTACCTGATGGTAGCCGTTATCGATGCTGCCGAGGCTGACGCTAATCCTCAGGATGTGACCGTATCGGCAATCGAGGGTCTCGGTCTCCCCTGCACCGCTGACGAGAATGACCAGTGGGCGCGCTATATCCTTGACGCCGCCAACTGGAATCTCCCTGATGAATTTTACATCGCATTTGTCTTCCAATCGCTCCGCGGTAAGGAGAGCTCGGCACAATACTTTATCGACGACTTCTCATGGGGTCGCACCGATATGCCGTTTATCCGCTCAAGCCATCAGCTGATGCAGATGGAGGCTTCGACAGGAAATGTCACCACTTCTGAGGAAGTAGTCATTGAGGGTCACAACCTTACCCAGCCAATCAAGTTATCAATGGGTGGCACTCACGCCGCGCACTTTACTCCGTCGGTGACCGAGCTTCCTGCCGAGGGCGGCACATTCACCCTTGACTTCAATACCGACAAGGAGGAGGAGCATAACGCCATCGTCACCCTGCTGTCAGGTAATGACGCCCGCGCCGATATCCTCGTGAGCGCCTCAGCTAAATCAGGTCTGACCGTCATCACAACATCAGCTTGGGGCGACAATGTGAGCGTATATGACCTCGAGGGTCACACCCTTATGACCGGCGCCACATCAGCCGATGCGATCAAGTTCATGAAAGAGAACAGCGGCAAACTCTTTATTGTCCGCACCGCCGACGGTATCACGTATAAGTATATAGCCAAATAACCCCGCATAACAGCAATAAAAAACGGTGGGCCATGTCGGTCCACCGTTTTTTATTGCCATACCGCTATCTCAAACTAACGCATGGCGTAATCGGTTTGTGGGTATTCTCAACGGGTTTTCTCCTCGATCCACTTGCGGGCATTGACAAATGCGTCAATCCAGGGGGTAACCTCGTTATTGCGACGGTTATAGGGGTAGTAACCGCACTGCCAGGGGAAGATGGCTCTCTCGAGGTGGGGCATCATGGCAAGATGACGGCCGTCGGGCGATGCGATAGCGGCCACAGCACCGCGGCTGCCGTTGGGGTTGGCGGGATATGCGGCGTAGTTATATTTGGCTGCGATGTTATAATCCTTGAGCGAACCGGGGAGGTTGAAACGTCCCTCACCGTGAGCAACCCAGATACCGAGTTTCATGCCGGCAAGCGAACCAAGCATTACCGAATTGTTAGCAGGGATGGTCAGCCCGAGGAACTGTGACTCAAACTTATGGCTGATATTATGCTCCATGGTGGGTTTACCCTTACCCGCTGAGGGGATAAGGCCGAGCTCGACCATCAGCTGACAGCCGTTGCAGATACCGAGCGACAGTGTGTCTTCGCGTTCATAGAATTTGCGCAGGGTTTCTTTGGCTGTGTCGTTCCACAGGAATCCCGAAGCCCAGCCTTTGGCTGAGCCGAGTACGTCTGAGTTAGAGAAACCGCCGCAGAAGACAATCATATTGACATCCTCGAGGGTCTCGCGACCGGTCATCAGGTCGGTCATATGCACATCCTTGACGTCAAAGCCGGCGAGATAGAGCGAGTAAGCCATCTCGCGGTCACCGTTGACACCTTTCTCGCGGATGATGGCGGCCTTGACACCGCTCTTACCGTCACGGCGATATGAGAGGCCGCGCGATGCAAGCGAGCCGTCAAATGAAGCCGGGATGAGGTAACGCAGGGGTTGTTTCTTGTAGTTCTCGAAACGGAGGGCCGCACATTCATTGCCGCTCTGGATTGAGTCGAGCAGATATGAGGGTTCAAACCAGCGGTCACGCAGGTGATCGATGCCGAGCAGACGCTCCTCGCCGTAATGTTCGATCAGCAGCACACGTTCATCTGAGGGTTTACCGATGAGGAATGATTTGACACCGGCATCGGCGAGAATCTTCTCGACAGATTCTTTCTTTGACTCCTCAAATTGGATGACTACCGCCGGATTCTCGGCAAAGAGGATCTTAATAAGGTCGGTCTCACCATTGAGCAGGAAGCCTGATGTAGTAAATTCGAGACCGCCGGCAGTGTTTGCGAAGAGCATCTCGAGGAGGGTTGTCACGAGACCGCCGGCCGACACATCGTGCATAGCCAGGAGCTTGCGTCCCTTGACAAGTTTCTGCACGGCTGCGAAAGCTGCTGCAAACCGGGCGGGGTCTTTGACCGTCGGGGCATCAGAGCCGATGCGGTTGAGTGCCTGGGCAAACGCCGACCCGCCGAGTCTCAGCGCGTCTGACGAGAAGTCGATATAATAAAGGAGAGTATTCTTCTTGTTTTGGAGCACCGGTGTAACCGTGCGTCTCACATCGCCGGTCTGTCCGGCAGCCGAGATGATGACAGTGCCGGGGGCAAACACTTTGTCATCACCATATTTCTGTGTCATCGACAGTGAGTCCTTGCCGGTGGGGATATTGATGCCGAGCGCGCATGCAAAGTCAGAGCAAGCCTCGACTGCCTTATAGAGGGCTGCATCCTCACCCTGATTCTTGCAAGGCCACATCCAGTTGGCCGACAGCGAGACACTCTTGAGCCCCTTCTCGAGCTGAGCGCCCGCGATGTTGGTCAGAGCCTCGGCGACAGCCATCACCGACCCCTTGGCCGAGTCGGCAAGCGCAACCTGCGGAGCATGACCGATCGAGGTGGCGATACCGCTCTTGCCGGTATAGTCGAGGGCGACCACGCCGCAATCACTCAGCGGCAACTGCAACTGACCCTGACACTGCTGACGGGCTACCTTACCGGTCACCGAGCGGTCAACCTTGTTAGTGAGCCAGTCTTTGCAGGCGACAGCCTCAAGCGACAATACATCTTCGACATATTGCAGCAGGTTAGCCTCATTATATTCCGGTTCTTTATAGATGAGATCGACAGTTGTGTCGGTCATCACGGTCTTGGGCGAGTTGCCAAACATATCAGCCATCTCAAGGTCTATAGGCTTGACACCATGCTTATCCTCAAAAACAAAACGGTCATCGCCCGTTGTCTCACCGACAACATACATCGGGGCACGCTCACGCTGTGCTACACGTTCTACGTATGGGATATCCTCAGCCTTGATAACCAAGCCCATGCGCTCCTGGCTCTCATTGCCGACAATCTCCTTGGCCGACAGAGTGGGGTCTCCCACAGGGAGTGCATCGATGTCGATACGTCCGCCGGTAGCCTCGACCAACTCAGATAGAGCATTGAGGTGACCGCCCGCGCCGTGGTCATGGATAGACACGACAGGGTTATTGTCACTCTCTGCAAGGGCGCGGATGACATTTGCCACACGCTTCTGCATCTCGGGATTGGCACGCTGCACGGCGTTAAGCTCGATCGAGTTGTCATATTGACCGGTCTCGACCGATGACACCGCGCCGCCACCCATACCGATGCGGTAGTTGTCACCGCCCATAACCACGACTTTCTCGCCGGCCTCGGGCGTACCCTTTATGGCATCTTTCTTGGCTGCATAGCCGACACCGCCGGCGAGCATGATGACCTTGTCATAAGCATATTTGCGGTCATTCTCTTCGTGCTCAAATGTCAGCAGCGAGCCGCAGATGAGGGGCTGACCGAACTTGTTACCGAAGTCTGACGCGCCGTTTGAGGCCTTGATAAGGATTTCGGCAGGGGTCTGATAGAGCCATACACGGGGATTCATCATCAGCTCCCAGCGATGCTCGAGGCTAAGACGGGGATATGAGGTCATATAAACGGCCGTTCCGGCGATCGGGAGCGATGCCTTACCTCCACCGAGACGGTCGCGGATCTCGCCGCCCGTACCGGTGGCTGCACCGTTAAACGGCTCGACGGTCGTGGGGAAGTTGTGAGTCTCGGCCTTAAGCGATATCACCGTCTTGACATCCTTGACCTCGAAATAATCCGGACGGTCGGGATTGACGGGATAGAACTGATCAACGACCGGACCCTCGAGAAACGCCACATTGTCCTTATAGGCAGAGACGAGTCCGTTGGGATTTTCCTGTGAAGTTTTCTTGATGAGTTTGAAGAGTGACATCGGCTTCTCCTCGCCGTCAATCACAAACGTGCCGTTGAAGATCTTGTGGCGGCAGTGCTCTGAGTTGACCTGTGAGAAACCGAACACCTCTGAGTCTGTCAGAGGTCGGCCGAGCTTGCGTGAGAGAGACTCGAGATATGCCTCCTCATCGGCACTCAGGGCAAGACCCTCGCTGAGATTGTATTCATGTATATTCTCAATTCTCACGATAGGGTCAGGCTTGCGGTTGATGGCAAAAACCTTAGAGTTGAGACCGTCATAAAGACGCGAAAGCATACGGTCATAGACCGGCTCGACATCCTCGGCCACACGTTCAAACTGCTCGATGCGGGTGATGCCTGAGAGCCCCATGTTCTGGGTAATCTCGACAGCATTGGTACTCCACGGTGTGATCATCTCGCGACGCGGGCCGACAAAGCGTCCCTTGACTGAGGTGGCCGACAGAGGTTTAGCACCAGAGAAAGCCCATGAGAGTTTCTCTAACTCGGCCGGTGTGAGCCGGTGATCGGTCTCGACGGCGAAGAAGGTTGTCTGACCCTTCTTGAAGAATTGAACCATATTGTTGTTATGAAGATTGTTTCTTAAAAATTACAGTCGACTTAAAAGTTATAGTCGACACATCCGCGAGCCTCTTTATGACCGGCCAGCAGGGCAGCAGCCGCAACATGAGCCGGATGATTGGCGTAGACGGCCACATCGGCCATCGTGGGCAGCACGGCGGTGAGCACCACATCCCACTCTTCGGCCGGATTCTCGTTAAGGCCTACCTCGATCGAGTCGAGCACATCTATCACTTCGGGGAGTTTGAGCAGTGCGTCACGAAAGTCTGACGCCACCTTGCGGCGCTCATCGGGTGTCCCCGTCAGCTTAAACATCACGATATGTTTTACCATCTCTGTTAAGTTTATTTGCTGTGTTAAGTTTATTTGGCGTAGAGTCGCTCGCGTGTGGCGGCAACTTTCTCGTCGGTGATATAATCGTCATAGTCCATCATCTTGTCAATGATGCCGTTAGGGGTCAGCTCAATGATGCGGTTGCAGACAGTCTGTATAAACTCGTGGTCGTGGCTCGACAGCAATATGACACCCTTGAATCCCTGCAAGGTATTGTTGAATGCCTGTATTGACTCAAGATCGAGGTGGTTGGTGGGTGAGTCGAGCACCATAGTGTTGGCGTTGCGGAGCATCATGCGCGAGATCATGCAGCGCATCTTCTCACCACCCGACAGCACCGATGCCTTTTTGAGCACATCCTCGCCTGAGAAGAGCATCTTGCCCAGAAATCCCTTGAGGTAAATCTCCGATGAGTCGTCTGAGAACTGGCAGAGCCAGTCGACAAGATTCATATCGGTATTGAAATACTGCGAGTTATCAAGTGGCAGATAAGCCGTGGTGATGGTCTGACCCCAGTCGTATGTTCCCTCGTCAGCCTTACGGTTACCCATGATGATCTCAAAGAGTGCTGTCATGGCGCGGGGATCATGGCTGAGGAATGCGACCTTGTCACCTTTCTCGATCTGGAAGTTGACATCATTGAAGAGCACCTCGCCGTCAATTGACGCGCCCAGGCCGTGCACCTCGAGGATCTTGTTGCCCACCTCACGCTCAGGGGTGAAGATGATACCCGGGTAGCGGCGCGACGAGGGCTGTATCTCCTCGATATTGAGTTTCTCGAGCATCTTTTTACGCGATGTGGTCTGCTTTGACTTGGCCACGTTGGCCGAGAATCGCTGAATAAACTCGAGCAGCTCCTTGCGCTTCTCCTCTGCTTTCTTATTCTGTTGCTGCTGCTGACGCAGGGCGAGCTGTGATGACTCATACCAGAATGAGTAATTACCCGCAAACAGGGTCAGCTTATTGTAATCTATATCGAGGGTATGGGTGCAGACCGAGTCGAGGAAGTGACGGTCGTGACTGACCACAAGCACCGTGTTCTCAAACTTCGATAGGTAATCCTCGAGCCATGCCACGGTCTCGAGGTCAAGGTCGTTGGTAGGCTCGTCGAGCAGCAGGTTGTCGGGGTTACCGAAAAGAGCCTTGGCCAACAACACCCTCACCTTCTCGTTACCCGAGAGGTCGCGCATGAGCATGTAATGGCGATCCTCCTTTATGCCGAGGCCGCTGAGCAGGGCGGCGGCATCGCTCTCGGCGTTCCACCCCTCGAGCTCGGCAAATTTCTCCTCAAGCTCTGAGGCGCGGATACCGTCTTCGTCAGAGAAGTCGGGCTTGGCATACAGGGCGTCTTTCTCCTGCATGATGTCCCACAGGACGGTGTGTCCCTGCAGGACGGTATTCATTACCGTGCAGTCGTCAAATTTGAAGTGATCCTGTTCAAGCACGCTCATTCGCTCGCCCGGGCCCATCGTGACGGTGCCGTGTGTGGGTGAGAGCTGATCAGACAGGATTCTCATAAGTGTCGACTTACCGGCACCGTTGGCACCGATGATGCCATAGCAGTTGCCGGGTGTAAATTTCAGGTTAACATCCTGAAACAAAACTCTCTTACCAAATTGTATACCTAAATTGTTAACAGCTATCATTGCAATGGATGAAATGTGGTGCAAAGTTACGAAATTTTCACCTTACAGCAAAAGTCATAACCCTATAAAGAGCGATATCAAGCATCGTAACTCTATAAAGAAATGACGCGAGGCCCATACCCCGCGTCATTAACTGTCATGCGTTAAAAATTATAGCCGACCGAGATATTAAACAGGTTGCGGCGGATATTATTGCCCAGGCTTACCTTATAAGGTCCGGCCTCGATCTCAGATGCACTCTTCATGTGGGTCATACCTACCGACCCGCCTACACTCATGTAATAATGCCCATAGGTGACACCTGCGCCGAAGTTCCATTGCAGGTCACAATGCTTGAAGCCGCCTGTGCCGAAAGCATTGACCGATGTCGACTCTACCACGCCATCGGGGGTAATCACCTCATTCTGGTGATAACGGGCCACCAGACTGAGATTGATCTGCGGGCCTGTGTATACATGCACCGACAGGTCATCTGAGAAGTCAAAGTGGTAGCCGAAGTTCATCGGGATACGGAAACCGAAGTTGCGCAGCGTGCCGTTGACCCAATAAGGGAGCTTCTCATAATCTATATTACCGTCCTGATCGACAATCGGCCGTCGATAGTTTTGCTGACTCACCGTACCGAATGCGTCATAAAAGACCGACAGGCCAGGCTCGAAATAGAGATTCATCAGTATGGGGATGTTATAGACTGCCCCCGCAGTAAAACCGGCCTTGGTGCTGTACATCCATCCGCCGTTGGCGACCGTGGCGATGTCGAGTCCGACACGCGCGCCGAAATATGGGTGGTTCTCGGGGTTGTCAAACATATAGCTCTGTGCCGACGCCGCGCCGACTGACGAGACGGTCAGGAGCAGCAATGACGCAAGTCTTCTGAAAATACGCATCTTAGTGAGATTTAAGTATTTAGTGATACAGGTAATATTCTTATCAATAGTCATACATCAACTCGAGATCATCGAGGCACATCACGGCCCCGTCACCGCCGGTAAAATAGTCGCCGTATTTGCTCGATGATGCTACTACCAACAGGTAACGCGGACGACGGTTGGTAGCTGTATACTCAAGGGTGATATCAAAGGGGATGTATTGCGGGACATTCTCACCGCACTGCATCTTGCCGTAGGCCACGACGTATGAGGCCGAGGGATCAAAGAGACTCTGATTCTTGGGATTGGTGCGACACTCAAACGGCTCGGGCGAGTCAATCAGGGCGCACCAGACGATACAGGTATCGGGTTGCCCGATAAGGCTCTGGAATTCAGAACTTGCCTTATTGATCAGGGCGGTCTTGTAGTTGAAATAACCGCGCAGACGCGTGGGGCGTTCGGTAAAGTCGCGACCGAATGACAGCACACCGTTTGTGCCGTCGGTGCGGACGTATGTACCGATGAATACACTGCCGGCGCCGAGTTTGCCGATGATGCCCACACCGATAAATTTGGTCTGCAACATCGCGGCCTGGCCTGTCCCCGATGAGGTATCGGAGGTCGGCACGACGTTACTCTGTCCGAGGGTGGCAGCGCCCTTGTTGCCGGTGTCCCAATATGGAGTAGCACCCTCGGCCCACGGCTGCCATACGGCGCCGTTCTTAGACCAGTCTGACAGGGAACTGTTGGGCACCTGCACGATCGAGCCGGTGGTGAATCTCACGACATCGCCATACTCGTCATCGCCGTATGCACGGGCCTCATACTCGGTCTCGGGGTTGAGGTTGATAAGACGGGCGTAGAATGTTGTGCCGGTATTGGTCACCCAGTCGGCCGGGGCTTTGATCCATTGCTGTGAGCCGGCCAGGCGATACTCGACGCCGTTGTCGGCACCATCGATACCTGCGCCGTAAACCCACGCTACATTAGTCCATGCATCGGCACGGACGGTCTGCACGTTTGACTCTACCTCCTCGCCGATGATCGTCCACACGGCATCCTCGCCGTATGATGACACGGTCACCTCTACCGGGTGTGTCAGGTCGATAGTCTCACCGACCAAATCGGGGGTAGTGAGCGAGTTGACCGGGCCGAGTTTCATCGTCAGCACCTTGACATTGGCCAGACCGCCGCCTGTCGATGATACGCTCACCTTGACACGGCGACCGCCCACATCTATGACCGATGCGCCGATCTGATTCTCAACGGTAAAGTAACGCTCGATATTCTGCACACCCTTGATCACCCAGTCATAGGTCTGATAGAGTGTCAGCGCACAGATATAATAGTTGCTCAGATCAATCGGGCGGCTGAGATCACCCTGAGTGATGGTCGCCCCCTCGGTGATGGTGTATGAGGTTATATCGACGGCCTTGATATTGACAGTCTCGTCAAAGGTCAGTGTCACCATGCGGTTGGTGACATCAATCTCGGCCTCCTTGAGTAACCCCTCGGCCTCCATGGTCAGGAAATCGGGCTGGATGCGAGGATACGGTATATTGTTCTCGATACAGCCGGGTATCACCGCCGCCATCATGCAGGCGCCGATAATGCGGGTTAACCACCCGGCCAACTTGGCTGATGACATTCTTCTCATTGTTTATCAGATAAAGACGGCCATGCCGAAGTTGATATTAAATATGTTAAACTTAAAGTTTGCGCCTGACGAGAATCTCGACCCCTCCTCTACGCCGTTGGTCTGCTGTTTCTCATGATGCACGTTGATACCAAACACACCAAAACTGATGTTAAAGCTGATATAGTCCATGATAAACACACATACGCCGGGCGAGAAGTTAAGGGCGGCGGTGACCCGGTTTGTACGGGTGTCTCTCAGCTCGCCGTCATAATATCTCTTGAAGCGCGATGAACCCGATCCAAACGACAGGTCAATGTCATTGAATATACCAAACCGGCGGTCAGCCCCCAATCCGACATAGTTGCGGTAATAGGCTGATGTCGAGAAACTCTGTTCATAATAACTAATGTCGCTAAGGCTGAAGTTCATGTCGTCGCTGAAGTCGACCGCCATGCTGGGCAAGTCGAGATTGCGGCGCACATATATAAACTTCAAGCCTATCGACTGGTTGTTGCGAAAGAAGTATGAAATCGATGGTTGCAGCGAATATGCCTTAATGTTGAAATCGAGATCATTGATCACCGACAGCATCTGCACATCGTCTGTCGAGAATTGACCGTATGAGGCCATAAGCCCGAATGACCACTGCCCTTTGGGGATGAAAAGGTAGTTGTATAGCCCGCGATTGTAACGTCCGTAATTTTTCTGCGGCAGGATTATCGAGACCGTGTCATCCCCCACGATTACTCTCTCGTCGATCTCATCACTGTCGACGACTGTCGAGTCGAGGGGTATCTTCTCACCTTTGGCCAGTCGCCCTATCAGTGGCAGGTCGTCGGTCTGAGGGCTGAGCTCGCCGGCACGAACATAATCAGTGGGGAGTATCACCGCGATTATCAGCCCGATTATAATCTGAAGTATCTTTCTTATCATCGCTGTCACGGTTAATTAGAGATAAAACGCCACGCCGAACGTTATCGAGAACAGATTGATCTTAAAGTTTGCCTGCTTTGAATCGCGTCGCGCCTCATAGATCTGGTCGGTCTTTGAGGTGGTGTGAGAGTAATTAAAGCCGAGTACGCCGACATTTACCTCAAGCGCCGAATAATTGTTGAGAAACATCACCATACCGGGCGCCAGACCGATATTCATGTTCCAGCTCTTGTCAAACGTTCCGGTCAGGTCATCTCCGGCGCCGTTGAGGATTTTTGACTCTCCGCCGCCAAACTGCAGCTGCACCTCGTTAAAGAAACCGAAGCGGTGACTGTGACCCAGGCTGATATAGTTGCGAAAACAGGCCATTGCCGAATAGTTGTGTGAGATCTGATAAAGATTCTCCATCGAGTAATCGCTCTCAGAGTCGATCACAAACCGCGCCTGGTCGAGGCGGGTACGGGTGCGGGTATAGGCCATCTTACCGCCGGCACAGAGATTATCCTTAAAACAATACATCAACATAGGGCTGACCTTAAAAGTGTAGGCGTCACCCGATATATTCTCTACGATAAAAAATTGGTAATTCTTCTGATTTGATTGTGAGAAGCTCACGCTGACACCGGTGATCCATTGCCCCTTGGGGACAAACGAGATCTGCTCAAGGCCGCGGCTGAACTCAACCTGAGCATAAGCCGTCGTGGCACCCGAGAACACCGCCAATATCAGGATAGTAAGAATTTTTTTTAGCATTGATGCGACTTTCGTTCAACGTTGTGTGTCGGCATACACAATAAACTCGGCGTATAGTAACGCTTTATAAAATCCGGCGTAAAGTTACGCTTTTTTGATGTAAAGAAAAAATAACACCCTGTTAAATTTTTTAACAACCTTTAATCGACATACAACCTCTTCCCGGCTCTCTGATTGTAAAAATAATCACTAATTTTGCCGGAAATAACACACACGTTTGAGTGATAACCAACCAAATCACCCCCAATGTTTGTTATAAGTTCATTACCATTTACTATAAAAACCGGATGAAAAAGATTTTATTAGCATTAGTTGCTTTGTTTGTGGCCACCGCACCTGCGGTAAAGGCATCTACCGATATCCGCGATCTGCTCGGCTCGCTGGCCGGAGGCGGCGCGTCATCAGACAGCGGTCAGGGCACAAGCGCTCTGGGTGGCGCTTTGGGCGGCCTGATCTCGGGACTGCTCGGTAACGGCCAACTCACAGAGGCCGATCTCGCCGGCGTGTATGCCTACAAAGAGCCGGCCATAACCTTTGAGAGCGACAACCTGCTGCAACAGGCCGGCGGCGCGGCCATCGCAGCCCCGATCGTCAACAAGCTCGCCCCCTACTACGAAAAAGCCGGCATGAAAAAACTCGTTGTGACCCTCACCCCCGAGAAGAACTTTGAGTTTACACTGGGCAAGGTGAAACTCTCGGGAACATTTGAACGCGACTCAACCCAGTCATCGTCAAATACCTTCATATTCAATTTCAAAGCCCTCGGCAAGATTAAGTTCGGCAAACTCAACGCCGACGTGCAGAAGACTCCCGGCGGCCTGATCATCACCTTTGATGCCACCAAACTGCTCTCGCTGATCAACACTGTATCAAAACTCACCGGCCAGCAGACCCTGCAGGCAGCTGCAAGTTTCCTCAACAGCTACGAAGGTCTCAACTGCGGTTTCTCGCTTACAAAGACAGCTGATGTAGCACCCGCTGCCGGCACGACATCAGGCTACGGCACAAGCGGCGCATCTTCGGCCGGTGCATCTTCGGCCGGCTCTGCAGCTAAAGAGACAACAGACTCGGCAGCATCATCAGCAAACCCTATCGGCTCGCTGCTTGACCTGCTCAGACGATAAAAACAGTCTCTGCGCAATAATCTGCTTAAAACTTATCCCGACTTAAAACAACAATCGGCTACCCCCATTAAGTGAGGCAGCCGATTGTTGTTTTATCTACGGGTCTGATTACTGACCTAAATAAGTCTTGAGCAGACGTGATTTCTGGCCTTTAAGACGGCGGATGGCCTTCTCTTTGATCTGGCGCACACGCTCGCGGGTAAGATCAAACTTGGCGCCGATCTCCTCGAGGGTCATCTCCTGACATCCGATGCCAAAGAACATCTTGAGAATCTCGCGCTCACGCTCATGCAGCTGACGCAGCGCGCGGTCAACCTCTTTAGACAGTGACTCCTGATTAAGCGAGGCATCTGCCATAGGGCTGTCATCATTGGTCAACACATCGAGCAGCGAGTTATCCTCTCCCTCGACAAAGGGCGCATCGACTGATATATGACGGCCCGACACCTTGAGAGTATCGGCAACCTTGTCGACAGGTACATCGAGAGTCTCGGCCAACTCCTCAGCCGACGGGCGACGCTCATTCTCCTGCTCAAACTTAGAGAGAGCCTTAGAGATCTTGTTGAGCGAACCGACCTGGTTGAGCGGCAGACGCACGATACGGCTCTGCTCGGCCAATGCCTGCAGGATCGACTGGCGGATCCACCACACGGCGTATGAAATAAACTTAAATCCACGGGTCTCGTCAAACTTCTGCGCAGCCTTTATAAGACCCAGATTCCCCTCATTGATAAGATCGGGGAGACTGAGACCCTGATTTTGATACTGCTTGGCAACTGAGACCACAAAGCGCAGGTTGGCACGGGTGAGTTTCTCAAGGGCAGCTTGGTCACCCTCGCGGATGCGCTGGGCCAGCTCTACTTCCTGTTCTACTGTGATAAGGTCTTCACGTCCAATCTCCTGGAGATACTTGTCGAGTGACGCGCTCTCACGATTGGTGATCGATTTTGATATTTTTAATTGTCTCATGCTCTATACTAACAGTCATGACAACGCCCTGTTGCGCTGTCGCACCATACATGATAAGCCTACCCCTAATAAGAGGGGCATACTTATCAACCTACAAAGGTAACGTTTTAACCCCTTATGTCATTACACATACTCTATTAATTATTGTTAAAATCAGCGTTAACTTCACTGTTAAATAATACCAACCCTTAGAAGGGTACATTTAACACGAACCCTCAACCGTTGCAGCGGTTAAGGGTCAAGGGTTAAACGGTGAATGCAGCCAGATTCCAATCTTTGTTAATTGAAATAGCTGCGAAACCTCTCTATCTTATGCGTATCGAAATTGCGTTAAAGGTAAGACAAGGGATGTAAAAAAACACACTTTCTAATTAAATATGAAGCTAAGCTAATTAAATATGAAGCTAAGCATTTATATTTGAGCCGCGAATGGGACTCGAACCCACGACCCTTTCATTACGAATGAAATGCTCTACCAACTGAGCTATTGCGGCAAAATTATCAATCGGGCGACTTTTGGAGCGTCCCTTTAACATTGCAAAATTACTAACTTTTTATGACTTGGCAAAATTTTTTATGCTACCTCAATATTTTTTGATAAGAGCGTGTCTAAATTTCAAAATTTAGACACGCTCTCAATGTAAAGGCGGTCAACTGACTGAGTCAGCTGACCGCCTTGAGTTATCTGATAATCTCAGATCGGATGATCGTCAATCCGGGATTATTTGTGACGGAGTTTAAAGAGAGCGATGGCCTTGGCGTTACCGGTGTTGACCTTCTTGCCGTTGGGGCCGTTGGGGGTAACGTAGTTGGCAGGCGCGTTAGATGACGGGGTAAGTGTGAGCTTACATCCGGCAGTGCCTTCGGCAGCACAATCAAATCCGCCGGCAATATAACCTTCCTCATCGATATAGAGACCCATAGCGTGCGCGAGGTTAATCTCGTTGCCGCTCATCTTATCGTTGAGGCCCTTGGCAATAACCTGTGCTTTAGTCAGGGCACCCGATCCGGTCACGATCTTAGTGAAGTAGTAAGCGGCGTTGGTCATGTAAACCTCATAGTAGTCGCCTAACTCCTCAACGTAGTTACCGGTATCGGCAGCCGTAACGAGTACGTAGTCGGGATCCTGGGCATCAATAACGATGTAGTATGACTCATCGGTGGGGAGGGGTTCAACCCAATAGTTGGTGTAGGGATCGATCATGCGGTATACGCCCGGAGTATTGAGGTTCTCCTGTACGGGCACGGGGTAGGTTACGGGGCTCATGCCGAGTGCACCTGAGAGCATTGAGTCGTAGTAGTCACACATACCGAGATCCTGCCATTCCTTCTTACCCGAACCGCCGGGGAAGATGATCTGTACGGGGCCGTCGCTGCCGATAGTATAACCATCAGTGTAGACATAGAAGTGCTCTGCCTCGAAGATGATGTAATCAACATACTCTTCACCACCTGCCTTGAACATGTAACGCTTGCCGAGGCCGTAACCGGCGTTGGGATAGTTTGCCGAAAGTTGCTCGTTAAGCATCGAGCCTGATACACGGTCAAAGAGCGATATATCGCTGTAAGAAGAGCTAAGGGTGTAATAGGTGTCGTAGTTAGCCACGGGGTCGCCGAGCTTGTCAGAGAGATAGACGTTGTCGGGATCGGTGGCATTGATATACATCCAGTTGTCACCCACACCGTGATATCTGAAGTCATCGCCGCTCGAGTTCTGGGGAGCACCCTCATAGGGGTTGAGGATACGGTAGAGACCGGGATTGAGGGCGTTACCCTGAATGTCAACCTCCCATACGGGATCTGCACCTGTCACGCTGAAGCCTGAATAGAGGGCGTCATCCTTCCAGGTAGCTGTAGTCTGGCCGTTAGGACCTGTCATGGGTGTCCAGGGGATGAAGAGGGCGGTGTAGTCAGCCGAAGTCGCGAAATACTCGGTATCCTCACCGGCGACAGAGAACTTAAAGTCGAAGTATGTACCTGCGGCTGCCTCCATATCCGACCAGGGATATGTGATGGTCATCATAGCCATACCCTCGCCATCCTTGAATGTAACGGGAATCTCGGCTGAGGACGCACTGCCGTCGACAGTGAAGGGGACATCCTTACCCTCTGCATCAACGTATGAGAAGATGCTACCGTTGACCGTACAGTTGACGGTGGTGACAAATGAGCCTGCGGTTGTGGCACGATATACAGGGACATCAAACGATGTCTGACCCTCGTCGATAATGACGCTGCCGTCATAGTCCAGCGAGAAGTAAGCCGGAGGGGTCACTACGGCCGGTGCGGGGGTGTAGTCCTGATCCACAGCCTTGTCACAGGCGGTGAACATCAGGGCGCAGAGACCGAGACCTACGGTTAATTTATTGAATTTCATATCTTTTGATTTTCAAAAAGAGATATTCTGAATTGATTTGTGAGACAGCGTGCGTTATTCCTTAACGGCGTTAGGCACAGAAGCGTTGTTGCTGGTCGGACCGATGAGCGGGTTGGCAGCAGCCTCTTTGTAGTTGATCTCATAGATGAGAACGGGATCATCGGGAGCGACGACGTAAACGAGGGTGGGATCATAGCCACCGCCACGACGGTCGATACCCTTCTGGAATCGCATCATGTCGAGGTAGCTGAAACCTTCGCCCCAAAGCTCGATACGGCGCTGTTTCCAGAGCTCTTCCATAAAGATCTCCTGAGACTGAGCGTTGCAGACATAACCGGGCTGACGGTAAGCTGACACGAAGTCGGTCAGGATCTGACCGCCGGCTGTGGGGTTCTGCATACCGGTAGCCTCGGCATACATCAGGTAAAGCTCCTCGACGCGCATGTAGGGGACGTCCTCTGCATTGATAGTTGCACCGGGGTTGTCATCGTATGCACCAAATTTAACCTGCATGTAGGGTGAGTAGTCGGCGAGACCGTAAGCCGAGGGGTTGCCGAGATATTCACTGTAGTTGCTGGGGAGGGTCTTGGGGGCAGAGGTGCCGTTAAACCACCAGTTCTTGCGGACATCGTTGGCGGGGATTGACTCATAGAGCTTCTTGTTGATACAACGGTAGCAACCGGCGCCGGGATAGCAGGCGGTAGCGTGCCAGGGCATCATCTGTCCGCCCCAGCAGATAAGGCCGGTGAGCATCGAACCCGGGTCGGTGTAGAAACCCCATACCCATGAGTGGTCAGCGATGTTGATGATACCGGGGGCTGAAACCTCTTCCATAGAATAAGGGGTAAGACCCTCGTTGGCGGCGCGGTCGATGGCGGCCTTGGCATCAGCGGCAGCGGCGGGATAGTTCTGCATCAGCAGGTTGGCGCGTGCACGCAGGCCATAGATGACTGTCTGGTTCATAAAGGTCTTGACGAGGTTACCCGATGCACGGTTGTTACGGGTATAACCTTTGGCCTCAGCCTGGTCAAGAAGAGCCATAGCCTCGTTGAGGTCGCTCATGATCTGAGCGAAGATCTCAACACCGGTAGCACGTGGCATACCCTCGGCAGCAGCCTGGTCAAGGTTGAGATCGGTGATGACGGGCACTGTGAGAGCCTCGGGATTCTTGGCATAAGTAAACTGATAGAGCTGAGCCAGCATGAGGTAAGAATAGGCACGATAACCGACTGCCTGGGCGCGGTAATACTGCATCACGCCATCCTCGGTATCGGGGTCTACGAGCGAGCAAACCGAGTTACAAGAGTTGATCAGTTTATAATAGGTATTCCAGATAATGAGGTTATCATAATAGCTGGCACCGAAGTCGCTCATCTCGAGAGCGGCGGTATACCACTGATAGCCGTTGAGGGCTGAGGGCATATCCTGGCCACGGTGGTCGAGGATCATGAAAATCGAGGGCACGCCGAAGTCGGCATCCTGACGGGGATCACCGCCCCAGATGGCGAAGCGTGAAGAGGTCATGCCGGGGAGAGCATTGACCGACGCTGACATCATCTCGGGGTTCTGTTTGATAATCTCCTTCTTCTGATCAATGGTCACTGTGCTCGACAGGGGCGCCTGATCGAGGTCGTTACACGCCGAGAGAGCTACACCGGCGACAGCGACTGCAAGAAGTGATTTTATAGTTTTCATATTGATGAGTCGGATTTAACGTTAAGATTAGAATACAACCTTGATACCGCCTGAGATGGTGCGTACAACTGAGTATGTACCATAGTCGCCGGTCATGGTAAGTGTCATACGGGGATCGAGACCTTTACGCTTTGTCCAGAGGGCTACGTTGTCTGCAACACCATAGATACGAACTGACTCGATGCCGATCTTGGTTGTCCATTTGGCGGGGAGGGTGTAACCGATGGTGATGTTGTTGAGTGACAGGTAGTTTGAGCTGATGAGCTTGAAGGTTGTCTGCTGATCACCGAGGCTGTAAGGTGCCTGTGAGTCGAGCTTGGGAATATCAGTATTGGTGTTCTCGGGTGTCCAGGCGCGGAGCATGTCGGTGTGGAAGTTTGTACCGAGGTCGGTAGTTGCACCCTGGTGCATCAGACGACCATACTGGTTATCCATCGTGCGACCGCCGATCTGATAGCTGAACTGGATACCGAAGTCAAAGCCGTAGAACTTGATGGTAGTACCGAAACCACCGTATACGGGGGGAAGGTTGTTACCGGTAGCCTTACGGTTGTTGGTGTAAGCGTGGTCGTAGTTGTTGGTCTTATACTCGGGGCCGTACTCGCCTGTAACCTCACCTGCCTCATTGAGGATGGGATCGCGTGTCCAGTAGAGGGGCTCACCGTTCTCGGGGTTAACGCCGGCATACTCAACGAGGTAGTAGTTGTAGCGTGACTCACCCTCTTTCCAAATAGTTGTGGACTGGATGATCTGACCGTTAACCTCGGGGTTAAGTTTTATGATCTTGTTGCGTATCCAAGTGAGGTTAGCGTTGATATCCCAAGTGATGTGACGGTTGGCGATCGGGCGGTAGTTGACCTCGAGCTCGAGACCGTAGTTACGCATCGAACCAACGTTCATGGGATAAGTGTCATAACCGAGCGAGGGAGCTACGGGACGACGGTAGAGCATGTTTGAAGTCTGGCGCTGGAAGTACTCGAATGTACCTGATACCTTACCCTGAAGGAAGCTGAAGTCAACACCGGCGTTGATGGCGTTAGAGGTCTCCCAGGTGATGTTGGGGTTACCTTTGTAAGCGAGTTCACCGTCTTGCCAAGCAGTCTCACCTGAGATGGTGTACTGGTCGAGATAAGCATAATAGTTACCGATGTTATCGTTACCCTGCTGACCGAAAGAGAACTTGAACTTCATCAGGTCAAGCCATGAGGCTGACGACTCCATGAATTTCTCTTTAGACATATCCCAGGCAGCTGAGAGTGAGAAGAAGTTACCCCAGCGGTGGTCGGGAGCGAAACGTGAAGAAGCGTCGCGACGGTAAGATACACTTGCAAAGTAACGTGAGTCGTAGTCATAGTTGATACGGCCGAAGATACCGCGTGTGGTGTAGTTGGTGGGGTTGCTACCGCGGGTCTGACGCTTAGAGTCATTAAGAGTATTGTTGACAGCCCAGTTATAGGGGTTGTAGAGGTTGTAACCGTAAGAGTAGAGGCTCTCGGCGTTGAGGTCATAGCTCTCGTAACCGAGGAGGTAGTCGAGGTGATGAACATCAAACAGGGTGTGGCGATAAGAAGCGAGGGCCTGGAGGTTGAGACCGCGTGTACGTGAAAAGTACTGCTCGGCGAAACCGCCCAGAGCTGCTGATGAGCCGTACCAGGGGTTATTGATTACGTGCTGACGGGTGTTATCGAGGAAGTATCCTACACTACCGGTGATGTTAAGATTCTCAATGGGGTTGATGGTGGCATACCATTTGGTATTGAGAATATCCATCAGCAGTGTCGATGTATCATAGATGAATGAGCTGGCTGCGTTACCACCGGCCATAAACATACGGTTGGTACCTGTGGCATACTTACCGTCACCATAGTCATATACGGGCACACCGTTGCGGGGGTCGAGCATAAGCGAACCGTCAGCATTGCGGACGTAGATGGGGTAAACGGGAGCGACAGCATCGCAGAAACCGAATGCGTTCTCGGCTGTACCGCCGTCATCCTGACCCGAGGGCCAGCCTGACTTAACGTGGTTGTAAGCCATCGAACCGCCGACGGTCAGCCACTTCTTGGCCTGATAGTCAGCTGATACACGTGATGAAATACGGTTGTAGCTTGAGCCCTTGATGATACCTTCGTCACCGAGGTAACCAAAGCTGCCGTAGAATTTGAAACGCTCGCTACCGCCTGATACGGTAACGTTATATTCCTGACGCAGACCGTGCTGGAATGTCTCCTTGGCCCAGTCATCGGGTACGAAGTAGTTCTTGCCGTTAGAGTAACCGAGTGTAGCGGCGGGGTTGAGCTTGCCGCTGAGACCGATCATCTGCTGGCCGGCAGGCACGTTCCAGATCTGATAACCCTGACCGAATGCGCTGTACATATCCTGGTTAGCCAGCATATGAGAAGTGTAGGCATCCTGACCCTGGTGGTAGTAGTAACCGTTGCGGATAGCCTGATAAGCCATTTCGGTATAGAGAGCCGGGCTCTTGATGACATCATAGGGAGTTGTCTCGCGAGAGTTAGATCCCCACTTGGCATCAACTGTGATGACAGCGTTACCCTCTTTACCTGACTTGGTGGTGATCAGGATCACACCGTTGGCACCGCGGGCACCGTAAAGGGCGGCGGCGGCGGCGTCCTTGAGGACGGTCATCGACTCAATGTCGTTGGTGTTGAGCGAAGCGATGTCACCGTCAAAGGGCATACCGTCAACAACGTAGAGAGGCTGGGTGCTCGCGTTTAGAGATCCGACACCACGGATATACACCGTGGGTGACGAACCGGGCTGACCGTTGGTGGTGAGCACCTGTGCACCTGCCACTGTACCGGCGAGGGCATTGACGGCGTTGGTCACCTGACGAGACTCGATCTGCTCTGCCTTCACGACAGATGCCGAACCGGTGTAGGCACTCTTTTTGGCAGTACCGTAAGCGACGACCATGACCTCATCGAGATTGTTCTCAGAGTTGTCGAGCTTGACGGTGATGTTCTGACCGGCAGCGACAGTCTGCTCAATCATACCTACGTAAGAAACCTTAAGCTTGGTTACCGAGGCGGGGACGGTGAGAGTGAACTTACCGTCAAGGTCAGTAGATGTACCTTGACCGCCGCCAACCGGGAGGATGGTCGCCCCGGGGAGAGGCTCGTCATCACCGGCATAAACGACCGTACCGGACACGACCTTGGTCTGCGCGATCGCGCAAACGGCCATAATCAGCACTGTCGTCATCAATAGAAACAGCTTTTTCATACACTAAAGATTATTAAACATAAATTTTGATAAATTTCATCACTAATCATCACGGTGAAATCTACACCCTGTAAGACTTAGAGCCAAAAACGCTTACTATATTTGCATAAACATAGCACTTCATCTTAGCTTTATCAATTAACAACAATGCAAAAACTTTGCTTTTTGCCATTGATATTTTGCAAAGTTACTACAAAATGCCAAAAACGCAAACATTTTGCAAACATTTTTCACCCGTTTTAACATTAGACGCACATAAGAGGGATGGCCGGCAGGTTGTGTCACGGCGACATCACCGCTTTACTTTTCAGTGTATTATATGACCGTCAGAGCTGATTTAGACTGCCAAAATGTCATAAAACATTAAAAAACACGGGATAATTGTATTTTTAACCCTCTGTGTCATGGTTTTTAGCGGAGAATATATTAACTTTGCAATTATGGCAATGAGCCATATACGCCGCCTCATCAATGATGATGACGGCATCTTCACATTAATTAATATATTGCTTTATTCTGACCGTATAATTATTCCGCTCCGTGGCCGTTAGATATACATATAATATATACCGGCCCGGCCGGAGGAAAACAAACCATTCTCCTGAAAAAAATAATAACTAAACATAAAAGGATGAAGAAACTTTTACTCTGCGGGGTAGTGGCAGCCGGATGCTGTCTCTCCTCAGCGGCCCAAAGCAAGATCAACAACGCCGGACAGGTGCAGATCGACCAGTTTAACCGTCTGCAGCAGGAACTGGCGCTTGCTTCACCCCAGCGGGCCGCCGCTCTCGCCAAAAACGTAACCGTCTATGTCACCCTCGCCCCCGGTGCATCGATTGCAGATCTCGAGGATTATGGCGTGACCGTTCTCGACACCACGTCAGACATGGCCATCGTGTCTCTCCCCATCACCGAGGTTGAGGCTCTGGCCGAGGAGGATTTTGTCAAGAACATCGACTTTGGTTATCAGGCAGCTCCCTTTATGGACCAGGCCCGTCAGCTCTCATTCATGGCAGGTGTGCATGATGGCACTGCCGAGGGCCTCGACAAGGCCTACAAAGGTAACGGCGTGTATGTCAGCCTTTATGACACCGGCCTCGACCCCAACCATATCAACTTTACAGACGCATCGGGCAAGTCGCGCGTAAAGGCCGTTTATCTCGTTAACAACGGCACACCCTCACCCTATGAGACACCCGAGACTGTCGCCCTCTTCACCACCGACGACCGTACCCAGAGCCACGGCACCCACGTGCTGGGCACCATCACCGGCCGCGCCGGCATCAACGGTAATTACGCCTACTCAGAGGGCGCGTCAACCAAGCTGGCCGAGGGTGCCATCCCCTACTATGGCGTGGCCCCCGAGGCAGACATCCTGGTAGGTTGCGGCTCTTTTGACGACGCATCGATCAACGCCGGTATCGGAGCCATCGTCGACAAGGCCAAGAGCGAGGGTCGCCCCGTCATCGTCAACCTGTCGTTGGGTCATAACCGAGGCAGTCACGACCCCCGTGAGACTGTCAACCGCTATCTCGACTCACGTGCCCAGGATGCCATCATCGTTGTAGCCGCCGGTAACGAGGGGGGCTCTCAGATGTCGTTTGAGCGCGAATTTACCCGCGCCACCTCTGTGCGCACATCTATCGTGCCCACCTCGACCAACCAGAAGGCTTATGTGATGTACACCGCCGAGTTCTGGAACAACTCGTCAACCTCCTTCACCGCTCAGGCCGTGCTCTTTAACAAGACCACCAAGAAAGTGGTGTTCACCCGTGACATCACCGGCAAATCGGGCAGCATGACCATCAACACCAACACCGACGCGCTGATCGCCGACAACTTTGAGAGCGGCACATCGTTCAGCATCCGCTGGGGTGTCGATGGCTCGACCGACCGATTCAACATCTATATGTATAATATCTCGCAGTCAAAGAACGGTAACCTCGTGTTCGGTATCATCATCAACGGTGATAACGGCATGCGCATCAACGGTTATTGCGACGCATTCGACGGATACTCAGAGTCAGAGGTACGCTTTGCCAACCAGACAGGTTGGGCAGGCTCAATCACCGGCACTGACGTAGGTTCGATCAACGGTATGGCGTGCGGTTATAATACCGTATCAGTCGGCGCATGGGTAAGCCGTACAAACGTACCGCAGTTGAGCGGCGGTAAGGTGACCATCAACGCCGGCGAAGGTGTAGGCTCGATCGCCAACTTCTCGTCATACGGCAAATCGGGTGACGGTCGTCAGCTCCCCATCGTCTGCGCCCCCGGTGCACAGATCATCTCATCAGTGAGCCGTTACTGGACAGACAGCAGCAAGCTTAGCGAGTCAACATGGTCAGCCAAAGCCACCTCAGGCAACAACACCTATCCCTGGTATTATATGCAGGGTACATCAATGGCGACCCCCTTTGTATCAGGTGCATTGGCCCTGTGGCTTGAGGCCTGCCCCGGTATGCGAGGCAAAGAGGCTCAGGACATCATCGCCGCAACCTCAACCAAAGACAGCTTTGTCACCGCCGCACAGGCAGACCGTTGGGGCGCAGGTAAGATCAACGTACTGGCCGGTCTGAAAAAAGCCATCGAGCTCAGCGCCTCAGTCAAGAGCACCCTGGCCGACAATGCCGACAAGAACCTGATCGTAGCTCCCCTCGGCGGCAAGCAGTATGAGGTAAGCTGTGTAGGTGTCGATAACCTCACTTGCGCCCTCTATAACCTGCAGGGCAGCCTGGCACTCACCGCCGGCTCAGAGGGCGACACCGTCAACCTTGACGCATCTTCACTGCAACCCGGCATCTATGTACTGTCAGTCAATGCCGCAGGCCAGAACCTCTCACGCAAGCTCGTCATCAAATAAGACCCGCTCAGCCCAATTTGACTAATTAGCCTGATGAGACTAATTTGACCGACATGACTAATATGTCTAATATTACCGATTAGGCTAATAATCCCCTAAAATCATAGCCCTCTAAGACTGATGATCGTCAGCTGACTTAGAGGGCTATGATTTTATCATTTTAGATGGCCTTAAATTTTTGGTAGTCTACGCCAAAGATTGGCATAATTCGGTGAATATTGCTAACTTTGCACCCGATTATGCAGTCCCCAACAACAATGCACATATCATCGGATATCAAGAGAGGTGGATGCGGAGAGACTTTATCCCGCAAAACCGCTCTTTTACTGATATTACTGGCGACGTTGATCTTTTCAGGCACGCAAGAGGGGAAGTGCGAAAGCCGATTCAGCCTCGACTCGATAGCCGCATGGGGTAAATTTCCCCGATTTTGTGTAAACACTTACCGTTGGGGCGATCACTTCTTTAACAACTATGACTCGACCTATGTGCAGGGTTCAGGGTATAAGTTCAACGTCAAGATCAAGACCGAGAGCTGGATCGACACCTATAACTTCAGGTTAGAGGATGACTATAAATTCGGCTTCGAGAGCCGTCCCTCGACCTCTATGGGGTTATGGCTGACCTATATGGCCGTGTCGGTGGGATATGATATGAACGTGAGCAAATTTTTCAATGCCGACTCTGGGGCGCGAAAGCGGTTTAACTTCCAGTTTAACTGCTCGCTTTTCGGAGCCGAACTATACACGATCACCAACGACTCATATATGAAGATCGACCGCCTGGGGTTTCCGGGGGCGGTTAGAGATGTCGATATCCCCTTTCACGGATTCCACTCAGACAGCTGGGGTGTTAATCTCTATTACTTCTTTAATCACCGCCGTTACTCTCAGGCCGCTGCGTTTTCATACTCAAAGATACAGGTAAAGAGCGGCGGGTCGTTATATGCCGGATTCTCATACTGGCAACAGAATTACGACATGAATTTTACAGGCGTATTCGACGATCAGCCCGAGGCATCACAGCTGCCGCCTGAGTGGGATAACCACTACCGCGTCAGAAACAAGAACTATGCCCTTAAAATAGGATACGGTTATAACTGGGTCTTCCGTCCCGGATGGTGCCTGGGAGTCTCGGAGGCACCGACATTCGGCATCCGCGCCGGCTATGTGACATCTCTTGACAACCAGCGCACTACATTCGCCATGAGCAACCGCCTGAAACTGTCACTTATATATAACTACCAGAAGCGGTGGTTTTTCGGCATTGTGGGAATGGTCGACACCAATATCGTTTATGACAAACAGCACACCCTGCTGGCCAACAATATGTCAATGGAGGCCTCGGCGGGATTCAGATTTAATCTCTGGTAACATTGAGACCGATGACGCACGGCGAACTGCGGGGGTCGCTGATACTGATAGCCCTGATGCTGACGGTCATTCTTATCGTATGGCTCACAAAAGGCAGCTCCTCTAACGTGGAGACACCCGGCACTTATGACAGCCGGCGTATCGACTCGCTGAAACTCGAGCAGTCAGCTGCCAGATTTACCCCTCACCTATCGACAGACTCGACCGTCAACCCGAGGGCCGGGACAAGTGACGATGCAGACACAAACAATCCTGACAAAAGGCAGCGCCGGTCTCATAATAATAGCAGCCGCACGCGCAAGATCACTCGCCCCGCACAGCCACCGACACCCAGTCCGCTTGATCGCCCCGCAAAATCTCACTGATAAAACTAAGGCGAGACATCTTGATTGAGGATGTCTCGCCTTAGTTTTATCGTCTTTATCAGATGATTATTTCTTTTTGCGGTCACCGTAGCGTGAACGGAACTTGTCGACGCGACCGGCGGTATCTACCAGCTTCTGCTTACCTGTGAAGAAAGGATGAGAAGAAGATGTGATTTCAAGCTTCACCAGAGGATAGGTTTCGCCATCAATTTCGATAGTCTCCTTGGCAGCCACGGTCGAATGGGTGATGAAGATCTCCTCGTTCGACATATCTTTGAAAACCACTTTACGATAGTTAGAGGGATGGATGTCTTTTTTCATTTTATCTGCGGTTGTTATTATTTTCTAATACATTGCGGAAGCGTCGCTGGTAGGGCGACTTTTGAGTAATGGCCTGCAAATTTAGATATTTTTCGGTTAACAGCCAAACCTTTGGGCAAAAATCTTTTTGCCGGTGTAATTTAGGGGTGTTGCGAGCGTGTAATTCAGGTAGTCATTCCGGGTAGCCGAAAACAATTTCGTAATTCCAAAACAATTTCGTAAATTTGCCTCAAATCAACACTCAGACAATGAAGATACAGTCATCATTAGCGGTAATCACCGCCGCCTCTATCACGCTCAGCGCAGCAGCATACGACAACTCAGGCCGATTTGACAACGCAGCCACACGTGCGTTTGATGTTACCGAGCAGGCCGACACTCTCTCAGCCGACTCAATCGGTTTCGGCTTTATAGACATAAAGGTGCTACCTCACACCTCGGTCAAAGACCAGAACAAGAGCGGCACATGCTGGTGTTTCGCCTCGACATCATTCTTTGAGGATGAGATCTTGCGCCAGAATGGCGACTCGCTCGACCTGAGCGAGATGTTTACCGTGCGCCAGTGCTATCTCGACAAGGCTGACCGTTATATCCGTCTGTATGGCCAGACTAACTTTGCCGCCGGCGGGTCAGCCCTCGATGTACCCTATGTATGGGCCAAGTATGGCGCTGTTCCTGAAGATGTTTACACCGGCCTTAACTATGGCGAACCGAAACATGTGCACGGCGAACTCGATGCCGTGCTCAAAGCCTATCTCGATGCCGTCAAGTCTAACCCCAACAAGAAAATCTCGACAGCTTGGCGCAAAGGCTACGAGGCTATCCTCGATGCATATCTGGGCAAAGTGCCCGAGACATTCACCGTCAACGGCAAGACCTACACCCCCCTGAGCTATGCCAAGTCTCTGCCTATCAATGTCGATGACTATGTGTCGATTACATCATTCACCCACCACCCGTTCTATGAGGAGTTTGCCGTAGAGGTACCCGATAACTGGATCTGGGAGAAATCGGTCAATCTGCCCATGGAGGAGATGAAGGCAGTCGTAGACAACGCCATCGACAAGGGTTATCCCGTGGTATGGGCTGCCGATGTCAGTGAGGGAGGTTTCAAATGGTATGAGGGTTATGCCGTCATGCCCAAAGAGACCACCGAGGCCGATCTCGATGGGTCAGAACTGTCACGCTGGGTCAAACTCAGCGACAAAGACCGCGCTGCCGCCCGTTTTGATTTCAAAGAACCGGTACCCGAAATGGAGATCACACAGCAACTGCGCCAGCAGATGTTTGACTCTCAGGAGACTACCGATGATCACGGCATGGAGATCATCGGCATCGCCCGCGACAAGAAAGGTAACCGATATTACAAAGTACGCAACTCGTGGGATACAAATCAGGTATACGACGGATTCTTCTACGTGTCAGAGCCTTATTTCTACGCAAAGACCATTGATATCCTCGTACACAAAGATGCTATTCCCAAGGATATCGCCCGTAAAATCAAGAAATAACCCCCCTGCACCGTCCGCCAAGTGTCAGTATCCCCGCATGAACCCGTAACTTTCTCCGCGCATCGCACGTTGAGGCGCGTAGGGGCTGTCGCGGCCATGCTGATATGGCTGCTGACAATGGCATCGTGTGGCGAGACGGCAATCAAAAAGGTTGACCCTATCGCCCATAACGAATCATATGACATCTGGCCAGACAGCATCGACCTGCATGACGGGGTGGTGCTCAGGGCAATGTCAGACTCTGTCATGGAGGTCAGGGTCACCGGTAATGTCCTCGACTCGATAACTGCCGGGGAGATATTGCCGGGGAGGATGAAATTCACCTCGGCACACCCGCTGCTCGACTTTCTCTACCGACTTGAGGCATCAATCCCCTCATCAGGTCGTTACAGGCCACTCACACCCTATGAGATATATCTCAATCCGCTGCAAAACGACTCGGCGACGGAGGTGCTCAGACGCAGGGTGAAAAACGGCGTGATCCTGCCGCTCGAAACTCACTCGGCCTCATGGCCCATGATCAATGCCAATGCCGAGTGGCTAATGGCAGCCTCTGAGTGGGCGGTTGCCCACGGTGACAAGCAGTGGGAACATTTCCTGCACCAGACAGCCTCGACCGCCCTGGCGACTGATAACCGTATGAGCCGTAACCCGGCGACCGGATTATATACCGGTCTACCCTATTATATGGCTGCGGGTGACGGATTTCTGCCCGAGTGGATGCAGCCAGCCGATGTCGCCGCCATTTCGACACTCGGGGTAAACGTGGCCTATGCGGCAGCCATGACAAACATCGGCCAACCGGCCGACTCACTCGTCTCTGCACTCAAGAATCTCATGTGGATACCCAACATGGGGTATTTCAGCGGGATGATGTACGGCATCCCTACCTCACAGTTACCGCTGCAATCGACCGATAACCTCGCCCAGTCGATAGCCGTCATATCGGGCATATTGCCCGAGGGGATAGCCGATGCCGTCATACGCAAGACCCCCGTGGGGCATAACGGTGTCACATTATACCATCCCCAACTGCCCCCCGCACGCAGCGAGATCAAAGATGAGATCCCCGCCACGCTGCTGCAAGTGGCGCGCGCGGTTGCCTCGGCACGTCAAGGTAATGAGGCAGCCTACTCTCGCGCGGTGGGCGACCTGTTGGCTGTCGAGGGGAAGCGTTTGTTAGGATTCAGGCATCGGCCACCGTCATTCAGATCAACCTTCACGACATTTATTCTCAGAGGATTGCTCGGCATTAGATTTGTGCGCGACGGCGTGTTTTTCACCCCGTATATCCCTGAGAATCTCCCGGGAGAGAAACAGATAACCGGTCTGCATTACCGCAAAGCTATCCTTGACATAAAAATCAACGGCACGGGTAAGGTCATATCGACCTTTACGATCGACGACAAACCCGCAGACCCGTTCATCCCCGGACATCTCGAGGGTCATCACACGATAGCCATTACCCTTGCCGGAGCGATCGCCGACCCCGGGGGTGTCACACTCCTTGACAATCAGCTGCTCTCGCCACTCCCGCCTGTGGTAACATGGTCGACACCCCGTGAGGCATCCATCCAAGCGGGGACATTGCCCGCCACGCTGCCCCAACATATACTCACCGCTGATGAGACAGAATATCTGCAAAACGGGGCCGGGGATGGTCGTCTGGTCTATCTTAACGGAGTTATGGTGCAGGAGATATTCCGCGACAGCTACCGGCTGTATGATGCCAAGACGCCGGTAGTTGTGCAGTTTACAGCCCTGGTCAACAGTTCGTTGTCGAGTTTCAGTTCGACTCCATATATATACATCCCACAGGGGATGAATAACCTCATCTACGCATCCGAACTGGCAACAACCGGCACTAAAGTTCTCGAAGATAAAACGTTGGCATCTAAGTTTGTTGAGTCAAACAAATTCAAGAACCGCAATATCAGATTTGACTTCAATGCCCCGGCAAGCGGGCGTTATCTGGTGACGGTGCATTATGCCGATGGCCTCGGTATAGTCAACGGGCAACGTAAGCTCGCCCTGAGATCACTGAGGGTCAACGGCGTTGAGAGCGGAGTATTCTTCTTCACGCAACGCACATCGGCCACGGCGACGGCCACCGGTGAGAAGAGTTCGTGGAAGGAGATGACGGCATGGAGCAATATCCTCACCGTCAACCTCGATAAAGGAGAGAACCATCTCGAACTGCGATATTTCCAACCCTCACCCGTCTACGCCGACCCGACCTCAAACGTCATACTTATAGACCTGATAAAACTAATCCCCATCGACTGACGGCAGACGATAGACTTACAATACCGCAACTATAACTATTCACATCATCATCCATGAAACGACTGGCTATGATTTCGCTCAGCTTACTCGCAGGTGTCGCGAGCGTCTTCGGTGCTAAAAAAGCGCCTATGATCACCAATGTAGAACCACCATACTGGTGGGCCGGGATGTCAGACCAGACCCTGCAGGTAATGGTCACCGGCCCGGGTATCGCGGCGGCCGACGTGACAACCGATTACCCCGGTGTGACACTCAAAGAGGCCATCTCGCTTGACAGCCCCAACTATAAGTTTCTCTATTTTGACATCACCCCCGAGGCGCGCCCCGGCACTATGGATATACGTTTCACCCTCAACGGCAAGCATGAGACCGTGCGCTATGAACTCAAACAGCGCACCAAAAAAGGTGAGGAATATCAGGGATTTGACGCCTCAGACGTGCTGTATCTGCTTATGCCCGACCGCTTTGCCCAGGGTAAAATAGATGAGGCAAAGACACTCGAGGGGCTGCAATACCCTATCGGCGCAGACCGCAGCAATCATAACGGGCGTCACGGAGGCAACCTACGCGGTGTCATCGACAATCTCGACTATATCGACTCGCTCGGCGTAACGGCTATATGGAGCTGCCCCGTCCTCGAGAACGATATGCCGGGCGGCAGCTATCACGGCTATGCCACGACTAACTATTACCGCATCGACCCGCGCTTTGGCACAAACGATGAGTGGCAAGAACTGGTGGCCGAGGCCAACAGCAAGGGTATCAAGGTGGTTATGGATATGATCTTCAACCACTCGGGCATCTCTCATCCCTGGATGGCAGATATGCCCTCTAAGGATTGGTTTAACCACCCGGAGGGTGAGGAGACGACAAACTTCCGCCTCTCTACGATCCATGACCCCTACGTCTCTGACTATGATCTCGACCATACGGTCAACGGATGGTTTGTGTTCGGCATGCCCGACCTCAACCAGCGCAATCCCCATCTGATGAAGTATCTGATCCAGAACTCAATCTGGTGGATCGAGTCGTCAAAAATCAACGGCATCAGAATGGATACATACCCATACGCAGACCTCGACGGTATGGCATCGTGGGCAAAAGCTATCATGACTGAGTACCCAAACTTTAATATCGTGGGTGAATGTTGGTATGGCAATGAGGCCGGCTCGGCATTCTGGCAAAAAGGTAACCGCCTGAATCCGCGCGAGACAGAACTCCCCACAGTCATGGACTTCAAAATCTCGATCGACGGACACAAATATTTCGATCAGGAGACCGACCCCTGGAACGGTCTTAACCATCTCTATGACCATCTGGCGATGGATTTCCTCTATCCAGACCCACAGAAAGTGCTGACATTCCTTGACAACCATGACACCGACCGATTCCTCCTCGAGATGCCCGACTCGCTCGGCTCATGGAAACAGGCGATAACCTTCCTGCTCACTTCGCGCGGTATCCCCCAACTCTATTACGGCACCGAACTGCTGATGAACGGTTCAAAGGAGGGGTCAGACGGATATGTACGCCGCGACTTCCCCGGCGGATTCCCCGGCGACACCATCAACGCATTCACTCCCGAGGGACGCACGCCGATGCAAAACGAGGCCTGGGATTATATGTCTAAACTCCTGCACTGGCGTCGTGGCGAGGCCAACGAGGTCATCGCCAAGGGCTCGCTGAAACACTTCATGCCTCAGAACGGCCTGTATGTCTATCAGCGCAAACTCGGCGACAAAGAGGTGACCGTGATGATGAACGGCACATCAAAGCCCCTGACAGTGACGATGGAGCGCACTCTCGAGATACTCCCCTACGATACCCGTCTGCATGACCTCATCTCAGGTGAGGATGTGACGATCGACAAGAAGATGACATTCGCGCCGCGTCAGGTAATGGTACTTCAGAATTTCTAAACCCATCGACCGACATTGAAACGGATAGGAATACTCTCTGACACGCACTCATGCTGGGACGACCGGTTTGCGACCCACTTTAAGGATTGCGATGAAATATGGCACGCCGGGGACATCGGATGTGTCGATGTCATACGCCGGCTCGAAGAGGTTGTGCCGGTGGTCAGGGCCGTGCACGGTAACATCGATCACGGCGAGACCCGCAGATATTTTCCCTCGTTAATGCAGTTTAGCGTCGAGGATGTCAACGTTTTCATGACCCACATCGGCGGTTATCCCGGACGTTACCAGCCCGGGATAACCCAAATGATCAGAGATGCCAGTGCCCGTATCTTTGTATGCGGTCACAGTCATATCCTTAAGGTTATGTATGACCCGGCCCTCGACTGCCTGCATATCAACCCCGGAGCTGCCGGACATCACGGCTGGCAATCAAAGCGCACTCTGGTAAAGCTCGATATTGATGGGCAGACACCCAAGAATCTCGAGGTTATCGAGCTCGGCTCACTAAAGATCTAACCCCTCTCATACTTATAACTTATGAAAAAAACGTTGTCAACCCTCGCTCTGCTTACGGCCGTCTTGCTGACCGGACTCCTCCCCTCTTGCAAGACCTCAGAGGAGAACTACAAGAAAGCGTATCTCACCGCTATCGAGAAGCGAGACGAGAGTTATACCGATGAAGAGATCGATCTGATGACCCGTGAGGAAGCGATACCGCGCGCAGTATATAAAGGGGACTCTATCCCCCTCAAAGGTGTATACGTCAACACTGTCAAGCTCGACCCGCCTGTGGCCGCATGCAAACGTTTCAATGTCATCGTGGCGACCTTTAAGCAACGATTTAACGCGCAGTCGGTGCTTGGCCGCTTGCGCAAGGCCGATTACACCGATTGCCGACTGCTTATTGACAAAGACGAAACCTATTATGTCGCAGCTTATACGACCGACACACTTGACCGGGCAGTCGAGATGCTCCGGCATATCGAGAAGAATCCCCCCTTGCAGATGAAGTCGCCGTGCCCATACATCTTGCGTAAGCCCTGAGACTTGGCAGACACACGCAGATAACAACGCGACAGATTCACGCATATAAAACAACAGCATCAGTTGAGTTCAACTGATGCTGTTGTTTTATATGTAACCTGGCGGGATTATTTGTCCTGTACAAGTGTGAAGAGGAGATCTTTCTCATCCTCGGGGTTGGTCTGAATCTCGACTTTACCTTCGCGGGCGAGCCAGCCGATAGCGGCAAACACCTCTTTGTCTTTGAGTTTAGTCTCTTTCTTGAGCTGTTTGAGACCTACGACTACATCCTTGTCATTGAGGGCGGTCCAAACGAGGCCGGCCCATGTTCCAATTGCTTCTGCGTTCATTGTTTATAAAATTAAAACAGTTATACATTTTTTGGGGTTATACCGCCAAATCAGTTAATTCACAAATAAATCATTTGGATAACATTGCGCTGCAAAATTACGTAATTTTTTGAAAATAACCTAATTAAGCCACGCATTATTTATCCTTTGTAAATATAACGTTTTGCAACCGACTAATGTTCAACACTTTATAAATAGATGGTTTTAACAGATTTTTTACTAACTTTGCAGTCAGATCGAGTGTTTTGATGACATAAACACTGATTTTGCCTCAAAATAATTGACAGATGGCCAAAACTAAAAACAACAAGGCGGCCCATGCTGCAGGAGCGTTGAGCGAGGGGCTGGTGATAAAGAACACCGGCTCGCGATATGACGTGCTTTTAGACGGCAAGGGCACTGACGACACATCCCGCACGGTAGCGTGCAAAGTCAAAGGCAACTTCCGCCTCAAAGGGATACGCACCACAAATCCGGTAGCCGTCGGCGACCGTGTGAGCATACTTGTCAACGATGACGGGTCGGCATATATTACAGCCATTACTCCGCGTCGTAACTATATCATACGCCGCGCCAGCAATCTGTCTAAAGAGGCGAGTATCCTCGCGGCAAATCTCGACGGAGCAATGCTCGTGGCATCGCTCAAACACCCTGTCACCTCGACAAATTTTATTGACCGTTTTCTCGCTACGGCCGAGGCATACCGTGTCGAGGCGACACTTGTCATCAACAAAACCGACCTGCTCGACGAGCCTGAGGATAAAGAGCTGCTTGAGGCCGTTTGCTATCTATACCGCTCGATCGGTTATAGGGTCATCGAGGTATCGGCATTACACAGCGAGGGGCTTGATGAAGTCAGAGACGTGCTGCGCGACCGCATCACGCTGCTGTCAGGCAACTCAGGCGTTGGCAAGTCTACGATGATCAACGCCCTTGTCCCCGGCCTCGACCTCAAGACCGCAGCCATATCTGACGTGCATGATCAAGGCACTCACACCACCACGTTCTCAGAGATGTTCCCCCTCCCCTTTGGCGGCTGGATAATCGATACCCCCGGGGTGAGAGGGTTCGGTACTATCGAGATGAATGCCAATGAAGTGTCACACTATTTCCCCGAAATATTCAAGGAGTCGGCCGAGTGTCGTTTTGGTGACTGCACCCACACACATGAGCCGGGTTGCGCCGTACTTAAAGCACTTGACGAGAACCGTATATCTCAGTCGCGATATAACTCATATCTATCTATCCTCAACGATGCCGACGAGGGTAAATACCGTGCTCCCCAATAAGAGGCTGTCACATATGCTAAGAGCGTGCCTAATAATTAAGGGCATGTCAGTCTGTAAATTGACTTGTAAATATCGAGTCGACTTTCTGATTGATTATCAGGTCGAGCAGATCAATAGTCGAGGTGACTGTGTCGCGCCCAAATGTTGCGGCATTAGCCGAAAGGGTTACCTCGGGGATAATCTCAGGCATAACGGGTACCGGGGGTAAATCGGGTGAGACGGGGGGAGCGATATCGCCGGGGAGCGGCTCAACCGGCAGAGGATTGTCCGGTGCTGACTTGAGAGGCTTGACACTTTTACCGATCGCCGGGGTCACGCGGGCGGCAGTGTAATATCTGTCACCCCAATATCCGGTATCAAACCCGCTAACCATCACTCCGCGACTCGATGAGGCATGTATCATGCGTCCGTCACCGATATAAAGCCCGACATGCGACACCTCGCTGTCATCGTCGCTGCCATTACGCGCAAAAAAAACGAGATCGCCGGGCAAGATCTTGTTACGCGCCACTTTAGTACAATATTTGACTTGCTCGCGGGTGGTACGCGGCAGCTTTACGCCGCAGACCTTACCGTAAACTTTCATCACGAGCCCCGAACAATCTGTGCCGGTCTTGCTCTCTCCGCCATAGACATACCGTGTACCTAACCACCCCCCGGCCTCCTTGACCAGGGCGCGGGCAACCGGGTCTGATAATGTTGCCGAGTATTTATCGACATCAAACGGCGGGACATAGACAGTGGTCGACACCCCCGAGCCACCTCGCTTTACAGTGCCACGCGATGATTTACACCCTGTCAAAGATGACAGGATGAGAGCCCCGACGAGAAGGAGCGACAGATATAACCTTTTTACTGCGTGTGACGACATTGTTTACTGCGAGTGACACCGTTGAGTTTATCTCTACAAATTTAGGTACTTTACGCTTACCGTCAAAACTTGCCGAGTTTTTTTAACTGTTTATGCAACTTTTTTCGCACCTTTGCACTCTTATGTGTGTAGTTATTTATTAAACCACATTTATCACAGCATAATGGATATATTAAAGGTAAATAATGTCAGTAAAAAATACACCGGTCATCTGGCCCTCGACAATGTCTCATTGACGATCCCCGAGGGCACGATATACGGGTTACTCGGACCAAACGGGGCAGGCAAGACTACACTCATACGTATCATCAACCATATCACGGCCCCTGATACCGGGTCGGTCGAGTTTATGGGTCACCCGCTCACAGCCAACGATGTGGTCAATATCGGTTATCTCCCCGAGGAACGCGGCCTCTACAAAAAAATGCGTGTAGGTGAGCAGGCTCTTTTCTTCGCCAAACTCAAGGGCCTCAAGACTAAAGAGGCAACGGCCGAGTTACGCAAATGGTTTGACCGGTTTGGTATCTCTGACTGGTGGAACCGCAAGGTCGAAGAGCTGTCTAAGGGTATGGCTCAGAAAGTGCAGTTTATCGTGACCGTGCTGCATCGGCCCAAGTTGCTGATATTTGACGAACCGTTCTCGGGATTTGACCCCATCAATGCCGATCTTCTTAAAAATGAAATACTGAGGCTGCGCGACGAGGGTGCGACCGTGATATTCTCGACCCACAATATGGAGAGTGTCGAGGCTCTGTGTGATAACATCACGCTCATCAACCGCTCACACAACATCCTCTCGGGCAATGTCAATGAGATCAGACAGGAGATGGGAAAGGGGCGTTACAGCCTCTCATTTGAGGGTGATCCGCAAAATCTTCTTAATGCGCTCGGAGACCGTGTGATCGATCACACTTTCACCTCAGAGGTTAATTCGCCGGTCACCAACGCCAAGCTGCTGCTCAAGCCCGATGCAACCATCAGGCAGACGCTGGCACTGGCCAACGACGCGGTCGATATCGTCAGCTTTGACCGCGCCCTACCCTCAATGAACGAAATCTTTATACAGACAGTCAAGAACAATGAACAATAATCTCGGAATAATCGTCCGCCGCGAGTTTATGGAGCGTGTGGGCAAAAAAAGTTTTATCTTCACCACCCTGCTGATGCCGGTGCTGATGCTGCTGTTAATGGCGATGCCGGCTCTGATCGCGATCTTTTCGACACCATCAGACAAAACTGTTGCCGTAAATGATCTGAGCGGGTATGTGATGCAGGTGCTTAAAAATGCCGACATCAGCCATCTGACATTCGTGTCGGTCGATGAGTCTGCCGACTCAGCACTTAGCAATACGGATTATTACGGAGTGCTGTCAATCCCGGCTGATATAGTCGAACATCCCTCATCGGCCACTCTGTTTCTGCACGAAAGCGGGTCTGTCGAGACCGAAAGCACCATATCAGAACTGATCCGTCAGGCTGTGCGCGACCAACGTATGAGGGCTTATGACATCGAGAATCTCAATCAGATACTCGAGGAGACCAACGTCGATGTAAACCTGCAGACTGTCCGCATCGATGAGTCGGGCGAGACAGAGAACACCTCGTCAGCGGTGTCATTCGGCATAGGTATGTTCATGACCTTCCTGCTGTATATGTTCCTGCTGATGTACGGCCAACTGGTGATGACATCGATTATTGAGGAGAAAAACAACCGCGTACTCGAACTTGTGGTCTCATCTGTAAAACCTGTCTATCTCATGCTCGGCAAAATCTTTGGCGTCGGTCTGGTGGCCATCGTGCAGATCGTCATCTGGGGTGTGCTGCTCTGTGCGATGTCAGCCTTCCTTCTGCCGGCCCTGATGCCTGCCGAGGTTACCCAGCAGGTAGCGATGTTTAATGCCGGAGAGATGGCAACCGGGGCCGAAGCACTTGATCCGAGCCTGCTCAATGCGCTGTCGATATTCAGTTCGGTCGGCTACATCGCCAAGCTGTTTGCTTTTATACTCATCTTCCTAATCGGCGGTTTCCTGTTCTACGCATCGATTTTTGCCGCTATCGGGTCGGCCGTCGATAACATTCAGGATGCATCACAGCTGACTTCGTTTGCCGTTATCCCAATTATCATAGGCCTGGTGGTAGGTATGACCGTAGGCAATGACCCCAACTCGACACTCGCGTTCTGGGCATCGCTGATCCCGTTCACCTCCCCTATGGTGATGCTGATGAGAGTGCCGTTCGGCATCCCGTCATGGGAGATCTGGTTATCGGTCGTCGTGCTGTATGCGTCATTTATTGCGATGGTATGGCTGGCTGCCAAAATATACCGCATCGGTATCTTTATGTATGGCAAGAAGCCCTCGATGCGTGACCTCATCCGCTGGGCGCGATATAAATAACAGTGACAAAAGCATATAAAGCTCGTTTAATCCACTTATAGAGGCATGGCCCTGATTCCCGCCGTCAACGGAGATCAGGGTCATACTCTAAGGTGAGCAGGGGTTATCCCTCAGGTTACGACCAACTGCTGAGAAAAGTCACAAACGGGTCAACGCGAATAAGTTCCGAGCGGACTAATGAAACTTTTTATTGAAAAATTTGTCCATGACGAAAAAAATTGCTTACTTTGCACTCTGTTTTGTGGCTCCTCCTTGAAAGCCACGGGAAAGATGCAGCCCGGGGTGATATGAGAATTGAGATGGCGGCCACGCAACTACGTATTAATCAAAGAAATCACAATAACAGCCATGTCAAAGATTTGTCAGATTACAGGCAAAAAAGCGATTACAGGTAATAACGTATCGCACTCGAAGCGCCACACCAAACGTCGCTTCAATGTGAACCTCTTCAACCGCAAATTCTATTGGGTAGAGCAGGACACTTGGATTCTCCTGACCGTATCTGCCGCCGGCCTCCGCACCATCAACAAGATGGGTCTCGACGCAGCTCTCAAGCAGGCAAATGAAAAGGGTTATTTAACTGAAATCAAAACATTAGACTTCTAAACAACAATGGCAAAGAAAGCTAAAGGCAATCGCGTGCAGGTAATCCTCGAGTGCACCGAACATAAAGCCAGCGGAATGCCCGGCACCTCCCGCTACATCACCACAAAGAACCGTAAGAACACCACCGAGCGTCTTGAACTCAAGAAATACAATCCCATCCTCAAGCGCGTAACTGTTCACAAGGAAATCAAATAATAACTAACCACCTCAATTCCACCCAGATATGGCAAAGAAAACCGTTGCATCACTGCAGAAAGGTGAAGGACGTACCTACTCTAAGGTCATCAAGATGGTGAAATCGCCCAAGACCGGCGCATACACCTTCCAGGAGCAGATGGTACCCAACGATGCAGTACAGAGCATCCTTAAATAATATACATCCACACGGTTTCACCCACCGAAACCGACAGGAATAAAGACCTTATCAATAGGCCGTGTCAAGAAAACTCTCTTGATGCGGCCTATTGCTTTGATAGTGACGGGTTGTTAAGTATTTGAATGACGCGATGACGATTGACGGTGCATAATCTGAAGATGGTGAAACCGGGTAAATTCATCAAAATAAACATACTTTTCAGACAGGAAACTCAAAAAGTCTTGACATTGCTCGGTAAGTTGTTTAACTTTGCAATATCGAATATCGGCCGACATACACAGACTGAGGCCGATAACTAATAACAACCATCGAAACAACTAAACACTAAAACGATATGGAAAAGACCAACATGCCCGGTTGCGCTCCCGCCAACCCCAACCCCGTAAAAAATAATTGCGCCGCTCCCGGTAATACCCCTAAGAAAAAGGAGGAGAAGTCTGATAATACCGCCGCAAAGGTTGTCGCAGGGGCAGCCGTTGGTGTAGGTGCCGGGGTCGCCGGCCATGCTGCCGCCAACAATCTGGTTAACGGAGCTGAGTCGGAGGTCAATCCGATTGTCGCCGGGGCTGCCACCGCTGCCCACGAGGTGTCAAATCAGGCTGCACAGCAGCAGCAGTATCGCCCCGCAGCAGCG
>CAMWLR010000004.1 GCA_947175215.1 uncultured Porphyromonadaceae bacterium | reverse complement strand
CTCCCTCCCGCACTCCACATTCGCGGGCGACCTCACATGCGTCACCCTGTCGCATTTACGACGGCCACGTTACATAATATTCCCCACGGAGTTCACAGAAATATCTATAAAAGATTCTTTTACTCTATTAAATTTTGAAAAACAAAATTTTTACACGATAAAGTTTTGGATTTCAAAATTAAGTATTAACTTTGCGGTCAAAGACTGCCATTTATGCATATAATCTCACACAGAAAAATAAGGGAGTTTTATGAGTCGCCCGACCATAAGGACTCTCAGATTGCTCTGCAACGGTGGTATGATGTTGCCCAACAGGCTCAGTGGCATACACTGTCAGATATACGCGAGGATTTCCCTGCCACCGATTACGTCGGTGGCCAACACTATGTTTTCAATATCAGAGGTAACAATTACCGCCTGGTTGTCGTGATTAAATTCACGATAGGGAGAATCTATATATGCTTTGTAGGCACTCATGCCGAGTATGATAAAATTGACTGTTCAACCATCTAATGACAAATATATGGAAATTACCAAACAACAATATGAGTTTGCACTCAACCGGATCGAGGAGTTATTGCCGCTGGTGACAGACCAAACCCCGTCAAACGATAAGAATGTTGTTGAGCTTACTATTGTTTCGGACATGGTTGAGGCTTATGAAAAAACACATTACCCCATCGCTAAACCTACCATAGGCCAACTGATAAGTCTGTCGATCGCAGAAAAAGGGATGACCCAACGCGAGCTTGCCAAAGAACTTGGCATAAGTCCCTCGCGAGTCAGTGACTATATCTCGGGCCGAGCCGAACCGACCCTGCGGGTCGCCCGCGCCCTTTGTCTGATCCTCGGCATCGCCCCGGCCGCTATCCTCGGTCTGTAACTTTGTGGCACTAAAAAATTATGCAGATAAGTGTTATGAATGACTGTCAGATGATAAGGGAGGCCGTTGAGGCTTATTGCCGGCGCAGGGGCATCGCCCCGGCCGGGTGGTCGCCGCGCGCGGCTCTGATCGATATGGACGGCACACTGATCGACTCGATGCGCAATCATACGGCTGCCTGGAAGAGGCTTGCTGATGAATTGGGCCTCGACGCCGACCGTGACGAGTTTTACCTCTATGAGGGGATGACGGGCCGCGCCACCATCCGCTTGCTCTATAAGCGGGCTAAGGGTTATGAGCCTGTTGATGAGGTGTGTGATGAACTTTATGTCCGTAAGGCAAGTTATTTTAATGAGATGCCGAGGGTATCTGTGATACCGGGTGCCTCAGAGATGCTCACCCGACTGACCCAGCGTGGCATCACACGGGTGTTGGTGACGGGGTCGCGGCAATTGTCTAACCTCGACCGCCTCGACACCGATTTCCCGGGGGCTTTCCTCCACGACCTGCGCATCACGGCGGCAGATGTCACCAAGGGTAAACCTGACCCGGAGCCTTATCTCAAGGGTATGGAGCTGGCCGGCGGTCTCTCACCCGAGCAGGCTATCGTGATCGAGAATGCTCCGTTAGGTGTAAAAGCGGGTCACGACTCGGGGGCATTTGTGCTGGCCGTCACTACCGGACCGATCCCGCGTGAGGCTCTCCTCGATGCCGGGGCAGACCTGGTGTTTGACACGATGGAGCAACTCGCCGACGCCCTGCCCGCTCTGCTCGACGGTCGCTGTTAATGTCAACTATTAAAATATTAAAAATATTCTCTTCACGATAAAAACGATTGCTATGAGTAACGACAACGCCACAAACCCACAGATTAATCTGGTGTTCACTAACCATGTCGCGTCAACACTCGACGAGGCGGTCAAGAATCTTTCTCCCTCATCAATACATGTGCTGGTCGATGTCAACACCGAGGCATTTGTCCTGCCGTTGCTTCAGGCCGAGTCTGAGGCTGTGGCCAAGGCGGGGATTATCCGCATCAAGGCCGGTGAGGCTAACAAGAATCTCGACACCCTCACCTCGGTATGGAAGCAGCTTGGCGACAGCTCGGCCAACCGTAAATCGTTGCTCATTAATCTCGGCGGAGGGGTGGTGACCGATATGGGTGCTTTCGCCGCGGCGACATTTAAGCGCGGCATCGCATTTATAAACGTACCCACGACTCTGCTCTGCGCGGTCGACGCGTCGGTCGGCGGTAAGAACGGCATAAACTTCAACGGCCTCAAGAATGAGATAGGGATGTTTCGCGATGCCGATCTGGCCATCATCTCCACCCTCTATTTCAACACCCTGACCTCTCAGGAACTCCTCTCGGGTTACGCCGAGATGCTCAAGCACGGCCTGGTAAGTTCGCCCGAGTTGACCCGCAAGATGCTCGCCTATGACGTGACAAACTATACCCCCGACACTCTGCTCAAACTCCTTGAGGAATCGGTGGCCGTCAAACAGAAATATGTCGAGGCTGACCATAACGATCAGGGTGTACGCCGCGCCCTCAACCTGGGCCACACTGTCGGGCATACGTTTGAGTCGCTCGCCCTTGAGCGCAAATCGCCTCTGTCACACGGCTATGCCGTAGCCTTCGGTATGGTGGTGGCGCTGGTTATGTCAAAGATCAAGTACAACTTCCCCTCAGAGATCCTCAACGCATACGTCACATACGTGCGTAAGCATTACGGGGCGTTTGAGTTTACTTGTGACGATTATCAGCGGTTGCTGTCATTTATGCACCGCGACAAGAAAAACGACACCCCAGACGCGGTCAACTTCACCCTCCTCAAAGCACCCGGTGACGTGCTGGTCAATGTACCCCTCACCGATGACGAGATTAAAAACGCTCTCGATATCTACCGCGACCTCCTCGGGTTACCCTAAGGTTGACCCTTAACAAAAAAGCCATTGCCCCTTATCCAAAGAAGATGTAGGCCGCGAAAATCCCCGCGACTGATCCGCTGACATCTGCCAGCAGGGCATACGGCACGGCGTAGCGTGTCTTGCGTATCCCCACCGATCCGAAATAAACCGCCAGCACATAAAACATCGTATCGGTCGACCCCTGTATCGCCGCCGATACGCGCGACACAAAGGCATCGGCCCCGTGAGTACTCATCAGGTCAACCATCAGTCCGCGCGACCCGCTGCCGCTCAGCGGCTTCATCAATGCCGTGGGCAACGCCTCGACCCATTCGGTGTCAAGCCCGCACGCCCCCACTGCCATCTCCATCCACTCGGTCAGCAGGCCCATCGCTCCCGAGGCCCTGAATACACCTATCGCCACCAGAATGGCCACAAGATAGGGGATGATCGTCACGGCGGTTTTAAACCCCTCTTTCGCTCCCTCGATAAAGGTGTCGTAGACGTTTATGCGCCGCCACAGTCCCGCGCAGAGAAACAGCACTATCACCCCGAACAGCAGCGCATTGGCCACCAATGACGAGTAAAGCTCAACGCGCTCGCCATCCATCCCCGAGAAGACCCATATTATCGCCCCCACCAGGGCCAGCATCCCCCCGAGCCACGCCAAAAGCACCGGGTCGAGCAATCGTATGCGCTGTCTGATACAGAGCGCCACGATACCCACCAACGTCGAGACAAACGTCGCCGTCAATATCGGCAGAAAGACATCAGTGGGGTTTGCTGCCCCCGCCTGGGCGCGGTACATCATTATCGAGATAGGGATGAAACATAGCCCCGAGGCATTGAGCACCAGGAACATGATCATCGCATCTGTGGCCGTGTCTTTCTCGCGGTTAAGGGTCTGCAACTCTTGCATCGCCTTAAGGCCCAACGGAGTGGCCGCATTGTCGAGGCCGAGCATATTGGCCGAGACATTCATGAATATCGATCCCATGGCGGGGTGACCCTTGGGCACGCCCGGAAACAGGCGACAGAACAGCGGCGAGATCAGCCGACCGAAAAAACCGATCACCCCGGCGCGCTCGCCAATCTTCATCAGCCCGAGCCACAGTGACAGAATGCCGGTCAGACCCAGCGAAATCTCAAAAGCCGTGGCCGCCGACGAGAACGATGACCCCATGATCTCGCTCCAGATCCCCGGTTCGCCGCAAAACACCGACCGGTACACGGCGACCACAAAAGCCACCAGAAAGAATGCTATCCAGATATAATTCAAAGCCATACTGCAAACTTACTAATAATTTGTCTAACCACCAACCTCCGTCATTGTCTGTGATAAGCCACATAGCATGATTTAACCGTTATTTCTTGCACAATCCGAGTATTCTGACGAAATTTGCATTCATCCAAAATTAGTGCAGAAATATATAAGTTATCGTGAGACATTTATTGTTAACTCTGTTGGCTGTTATGGCTGTGGTTACTGTTATGGCCACTGAACGTGACGTAAATATATCGCCTGACGTTGAGGTGAGTGACACGGTGGTGGTGATTGTTGACCCGACACTGACCCCAGATGAGAATTATAATGATACGATAGTAGCGGTGTCTGATTTGAGGGAGAGTACAGTCGGCGTGCGCATTGATGATACGCATGACTTCCATTGGCAGCAGTTTGCAATACCGGCGGGGGTGTTCACGGCTTCGGCGCTGTTTGTGGGTACGCCCAAACTTGTGCAGGCGCGTCACTGGGTGCAGTCTCAGATGGCCAACAAGACGGGGCAGCCGCGCACCGAGGTAGACAATTATCTGCAATATCTGCCGATCGCGGCCTCTTACGGCATCTATTTCTGCGGCGTCAAGGGTGAGCATAATCTGCTCGACCGCACGATATTGCTGGCGATGAGCTATGCCACATTTGCGGTGGTCAACAATGTGATGAAGATGGCATTTAATGAGCAACGCCCCAATACGGAGGCGCTCAATTCGTTCCCCTCGGGACACACCGGTACGGCCTTTGTCGGCGCGGAGTGTCTGCGCCGCGAATATTGGCACACCAACAAATGGATCGGTGTGGCAGGTTATGCCTGTGCCATCGCCGTGGGGTATATGCGCATCTATAACAACCGTCACTGGATCAATGACGTGGTGGCCGGTGCCGCGCTCGGCTATATGTCGACGGCGTTTGCCTACTGGCTCTACCCCAAAATCTTCCGTAAACGGGCCGCAATGCACCGCGACCGTCTGCTCACCCCCCTCTCTCCAACGGTTGACCCCGACCTGCCGCTCACTGACGGCAGTGCTAAAAGCGGCGTAACATACTTCGCACTCCCCTACGCCTCCACCACCTCGGCGGGCCTCTCATGTATGATTACATTCTGATGCGACATGGGTATCGTTTCTCCAAAAAAATTTGTAACTTTGTCAGCAAAGCATCAATAGATATATAATATATGAGCGACAGACTGAAGATTTTTTGCGAGAACACCGGCACATATATCGACATTGACGGAGGGGAGACCCTCGGTCAGCTCGCCCGCAAGATCGGGCATGACACCTTGGGTCTGAAATTTCCCGAGATCTGCGCGATGGTCAACAACAAGAATGAGCCGCTGCAATATCAGGTGTTCGCCCCCAAGATGGTGAAGTTTCTCGACCGCAGTTCGGCCTCGGGATTCAGGGTCTACACCCGTTCGCTCTGTATGATGCTCTATTGCGCCGTGCGAGAGGTGCTCCCCGCCGCGAGGTTGCGCATCGTCCACTCGATCTCGGGGGGATGGTATTGCCGCCTGTTCTCACCCGGCACTGACGGTGGTCAGGAGACGCCGGTGGAGATAACCCCCGGGTTACTTGCCTCGCTTGAGCAGGTCATGCGCAGGCTGCGTGACGCCGATATGCCGTTTATCCGCAAAGAGCGGCTCACCCGCGACATCTCGGTGAAATTCCGTCAGGAGGGGTTGTTTGACAAGGTAGAGTTGCTCTCTACCCTGCATGACCTCTACACCACCGTCTACCGTCTGGGCGACACCCTCGACAGCTATTACGGCGCGTTGGCCCCCTCGACCGGCGTTATAAATATATTCTCGCTGGCACTGTATAAAAAGGGATTCCTGTTGCTTGGCATCGACCGCACCGACCCGGCCCGTCAGGCCGAACCGGTGGCGATGGAGAAGATGTATGAGGCCTTTAACGAAAACCTGCGTTTTAACCGCATCATCGGCGTCAGCAATGTCGGCGAGCTCAACAAGGCGGTCATCAGCAACTCGACTGCCCGTCTTATAAATGTCGCCGAGGCGCTACATGACAAGAAGATCGCCTCTATCGCCGACGAGATCAGCAGCCGCTATCATGAGGGAGGCGCGAGGGTAGTGCTCGTGGCCGGGCCGTCATCTTCGGGCAAGACAACATTTACCAAACGCCTGGCTATCTATTTGCTGACAAACCTGCTCGAACCGCGCATGATCTCGCTCGACAACTACTTTGTCAACCGTGATCAGACACCCCGCGACCACACGGGCGATTATGACTATGAGTCACTTTACGCCCTCGACCTGGCGCAATTCAATGCCGATCTGGCGGCTCTGCTGAGAGGTGAGGAGGTAGAGTTACCCACATATAACTTTGAGAGCGGACAGAGGCAGTATAAGGGTGACCGCCTGCGGCTCGGCCCTAACACCATACTGCTGCTCGAGGGTATCCACGGTCTCAACCCCGAGCTGACAGCCTCGATTGATGAGAAGATGAAATATCGCGTATATGTCTCGGCCCTGACCACACTCTCGATCGATGACCATAACTGGATACCCACCACTGACAACCGTCTGCTGCGCCGTATCATCCGCGACCATAAATATCGCGGAGCATCGGCTGTCGAGACCCTGCGCCGGTGGGCGAGCGTGCGGCGAGGCGAGGAACGGTGGATATTCCCTTATCAGGAGAACGCAGACTCGACTTTCAACTCATCGCTCATCTTTGAGCTCGGCGTGATGAAAGATTACGCCGAGGCGATATTGCGCGAAGTCCCCAATGATTGTCCCGAATATGCCGAGGCATACCGTTTGAGACGTTTCCTGGGGTATTTCCTGCCGATAGGTGAGAAGTCTATCCCCCCGACATCGCTTCTGAGAGAGTTCCTGGGCGGGTCATCATTCAGATATTGATATTACTTGCCACACCTTAAAATAAATACCGAATCAACACCATCATTATCATCAATTATCCACACCTATGTATGATTTTGACAAGGTCATAGACCGCCACGGCACGGGCTGTGCAAAGCTCGCCGAACTGCAGCAACTCTTCGGCACATCTGATCTCACCCCGCTGTGGATCGCCGACATGGATTTCGCCGTCTGCCCCGAGATAACCCGTGCGCTGCATGAGCGCATCGAGCATCCGATCTACGGCTATGCCGTCGCGCCCGACAGCTATTGGGAGTCAATAATCAACTGGCTTGACGACCGACACGATTTTGAGGTAAAGCGCGAAGAACTCACCTTTGTACCGGGCGTTGTCAAGGGTATCGGTTATGCCGTCAACCACTTCTCGCGCAAGGGTGACAAGATTATAATACAGCCGCCGGTCTATCACCCGTTCAAGCGAGTCATCGAGGGTAACGGCCGCGAGGTGCTCGCCAACCCGTTGGTGCTCACCCACGAGGGTAACTACGAGATGGATCTCGCCGGACTCGAGAGACTTGTCAAAGAGCATCATCCCGCCATGATGATACTCTGTAACCCTCACAACCCCGTGGGTATACAATGGTCGCGCGAGACCCTTGCCGAGGTCGGCCGCATCTGCCGCGAGGGTGGGGTGGTATGCGTCTCTGACGAGATACACGGTGACCTGGTGTTGCACGGCAAGCCTCACTATCCGTTTGCCGCCTGCAGCGATGACTGCGCTGCTGTGGCTGTGACCTTCGGGGCACCCTCAAAGACATTCAATATCCCCGGCCTGGTCTCATCGTGGTGTGTGATCAAGAACCCCGAACTGCGCCACGATTTCTATGAATGGCTCGAGGTCAATGAGTTCTCTACACCTACTTTTGTCTCGACAATCGGCACTGAGGCCGCATATCGCAACGGCGGTCGTTGGCTCACAGAGGCGATGGCATATATCGAGGAGAATATACGCATGGTCAGCGACTTTCTTGCCGAACGTGTGCCGTCGGTGGGGATGATCAAGCCGCAGGCTTCTTTCCTGGTGTGGATGGATTTCCGCAAGCTTTCTCTATCGCATGACCAGCTTGTCGATCTGGTGGTCAACCGGGCACATCTCGCACTCAACGACGGCGAGATGTTTGGCAGCGAAGGTCACGGATTCATGCGTGTCAATGTGGCTACCCCCCGCACATGCCTGCTCGCTGCTCTCCGGCGTCTCGAGGAGGCTGTCAATCAGATCGAGGTCGCCGTTAATGTCAACTAATAACCTGCATAATTTCCCCTCAAGTGGATTACAGAATATATCCCCCCGAAGAACTGATAGAGGATGGGGTGGTGACCCTCCCCGCCTCAAAGTCGATACTTAACCGACGCCTGGTGCTTGATATGCTCACCCCCGGTGTCACACCCCTTGCCGCACCCGATGAGGCTGACGAGTGTGACGATATCAGGGTGATGCGTCAGGCCCTCGGTGCCATCAGCACATCCGGGGGGGGACGCATCGAGATAAATGTTGGTGAGTCAGCCACCGCCCTGCGTTTTCTAACGGCTGTCATCGCCTCGCAGCCCGGTTGTCAGGCGATACTCACGGGCCTCCCCGGTGTGCTCTGCCGTCCGGTCGGTGACCTTGTCGAGGCGCTCAAAAAATGTGGGGCGACCATCGATTATGTCGACCGCGAGGGGTATGCCCCGCTGCGCATATCGGGGGGTGAACTGGTCGGTGGCGAAGTGCTGATCAATGCCACCGTTTCCTCTCAGTTTATTTCGGCCCTTATGCTGGTGGCACCGCGCATGAATCTCGGGCTTAAAATCCGCTTTGACGGCGAACCCGCCTCGCTCCCTTATATAAAGATGACGGCTGCGATGATGCAGCGGTACGGTGCTGAGGTCGAGTTATTACCCCTCTCTGCCACTGTCAAGCCGGGGACATATCATCCCGCGACACCCTCACCCGAGGCTGACTGGTCGGCCGCATCCTTCTGGTATGAGGTCGTGGCGCTAACTGCCGGATGGGTAACCCTGCGCGGCGAGGGGGATATACCGTTGCTCTTACCCGAAGAGTCGATCCAGGGCGATGCCGTTACTGCCCGTTATTTTGAATCTCTCGGAGTGCTGACCCAACCGTCAGAAGATACCGTCGGCGCACTCTCCCTATCCCCGTCACCCGAGGTGTACGGACGTCTCGACCTCGACCTGTATGAAAATCCCGATCTCGCCCCGGCTCTGACCGTCACCTGCTGCATGCTCGGTGTACCCTTTAAGTTCACCGGTCTTGGATCACTCTCAATCAAGGAGTGTGACCGCTTGCAGACATTGGTCGACGAGATGGACAAGGTAGGTTGCCGCCTCGACAAAATCCGCGATTACGGCATAGAATGGGAGGGGAAACGACACCCCATTGTCTCCCTCCCCGAGTTTGACACCCATGCCGATCACCGCATGGCGATGGCCTTTGCCCCCGTGGCGGCCTATATTCCCGGTATTGTTGTCAAGGAGGCCGACTGCGTTGCAAAATCCTATCCCGGATTTTGGGACGCTCTGAGGTCATTAGGATTCCGCACCGTCGACCCCTCTCTCCCCATCGACACCCCAACCGTCGATGATGCCGACTGACCCCACCTCCAACCTCATCACTCATACCTTGACCTCATCACTCATACCTCTGACTTAAACTTGTGACTGTCTTTTTTATTATATTGGGTGCGCTTGTCGCTGTCGGTCTGCCGCTCTATCTGTTACATCGTTATGATGAGCGCCATGCCCCTAAGGACCTTAAGGTCTCTAAAGTCTCTAAAGTCTCTAAAGACTCTAAAGACTCTAAGGACCCCACCGGCCTTATCGACGATGAGGTATGTTGTGGTATGCACCTTACCTGTGACAAAGACTCACTGTTGGCGGCGGTCAGCGAGACGATAGAGTACTTTGATGACGAGGAGCTCGACCGTTTTGCCGGTCGATCTGCCGACAGTTATACCCCTGACGAGATCGAGGAGTTTCGCGACGTGTTGCTGACGCTGCTACCCGCTGACATCGCCCCGTGGGCACGGTCGATACAGCTGCGAGGCATCACACTCCCCTCCGATGTGAGAGACGAATTAATGATGATAGTGGCTGAGGCGCGTGCCGCCCGCGGCTGACACAGACAATATCCGACTCAAAAATCCGACTCTCTCCCTGACAATCCCCCCGATAAACCCTCTGATAGCCCCCCGATAAACCCTCTGATAAACCCTGATAACCGTGTTAGAATACCAGTTCTTTGTCAACGCCCTGATCGGTGTGCTGCTTATCTCGGCGGCCGCCGCAATGATCGGCACTTATATCGTTACTCGCCGCCTTGTGGCGATTTCGGGGGGTATCACCCATGCCTGCTTCGGCGGCTTGGGGTTAGGTTGTTTTCTCGGTATAAATCCGATGATCCCCGCCGGAGCGTTCGCCATCGGGTCGGCCCTCGGTGTCGAATGGCTGTCGACACGCCATCGTGTCCGCGAAGACTCAGCCGTGGCTGTCGTGTGGGCCGTAGGCATGGCCATAGGCGTGGTGTTTGTCTTTCTCACGCCGGGATTTGTACCGGAGTTAAACAGTTTCCTCTTTGGTAATATTCTCACCATATCGCCGACTGATCTTTGGATATTCTCGGGGTATCTGCTGCTGCTCGCCGGCTTCTTTGCATGGAAATACAGGCAGATCGTGGCCTGTGCGTTTGATCCCGATTTCGCCCGTGTATGCCACCTGCCTGTGCGAGCTGTCAACACTGCCATGACCGTTGCCGTCGCTCTCTGCATTGTCCTGACGATACGCCTGGTAGGTATCATGCTGCTGATGTCGATGATCTCGCTGCCCCAGCTCACGGCAGAGGTTTTCGCCCGCCGGTTCTCCACCATGATGGGGCTGTCGGTGATCGTCTCGGTGCTTTGCTGCGTTGCCGGGCTCTTTCTCGCCACCGTCATCGATGTGCCGTGCTCGGCACTGATCGTGATGGTGATGGTGACCGCTTTTGCCATTGCCCGCATAATAAGATATTTCACTCTCCGTTAACCATAAAGATTAAAACCGCCATCTCTCCGATTAAATAAACCCCGCCCTGACTGCATTGTCACACCGTCTGCTAAAAATATCGATCGTTGCGATAGCGCTGCTCCTGGCCGCGCTGCTGACGCGTCTTGCCTATGACCGTTGGTTTGCCGAGGGGGCTGTCCCCGACCGCGACATATATACCGTCAGAGGGATTGATGTGTCACATCATAACGGCGACATAGATTTTGAACGCCTCTCAAAGGCTGACACCGATGTGGATTTTCTCTATGTCAAGGCCACCGAGGGGACAGATTATATCGACCCCCAATTTTATGACAACGTGCGTCGGGCGGCCGAGGCCGGTATACCGGTGGGCGCATACCATTTCTTCCGCTACGATACCGACGGCGAGCTGCAGGCACTCAATTTTCTCCATGCCATCAAGCGACGCCGTCTGAGCCTACCTCCGGCCATTGATGTCGAGGATTGGGGGAATCCTGACGGACACACCGCAGCGTTGATTGTAGAGCGTCTCAGGACCCTCACCGAGTATCTCAGGGGTGAGGGTTATGATCCGATCATCTATACAAACCTCGACGGCTATCACCGCCTGATACGCGGCAACTTTGACAACCTGCCGCTGTGGATCTCATCTTTCTCTGACCCGCCGCTCGATATCGACCCCGCCAACATACGCTGGTCGATATGGCAATATTCACACCGCGGCTCGGTGCCGGGTGTTCCGTCAGATGTCGACCTCAATGTCATAAACCCCGCCAATCCGCCGGCGGGATTCACCCAAATACCGCAGTATGAAACGACCCGTCAATAACCGCTCCCGGCAACAGTCACGGGGTGCGACTTTTCGTGAAGATTATATCAGGGAGTATAGTGTGACCGCCGCTGCTCCGCTGCTCGAATTTCTCTACGCTACGATAACCGACCGCAAGAAAAGCGCCGTCAAGAACCTCCTCAAATACGGCCAGGTGATGGTCGACGGCGAGGTGACCACTCAGTTTGACCAACCGCTCGAGCCGGGGATGATTGTCAGCGTCAACTTCACCCGTCCCTTTGTGGTGTTCTATAACCGTCGCGTCAAGCTCGTCTATGAGGATGACGACATCATTGTCATCAATAAAGGTTATGGCCTGCTGTCGATGGGTAACGACAAGATCAAGGAGGGTACGGCCTACTCGATCCTGCGTGACTATATCAAGACCAAAGACCCGCGCAACAAGCTCTTTATCGTGCATCGTCTCGACCAGCATACGTCGGGCCTGATGGTGTTTGCCAAGTCGATGGAGGCTAAGGAAAATTTGCAGCATAATTGGAACAACATGGTGCTCCGCCGTCAGTATGTGTGTGTCGTCGAGGGGAAGGTCGACCCGGCAGAAGGGGAGGTGCGCGGACTGCTTGCCGAGAACTCACAGCATATAGTCTTTGTCACCGATGACCCTAAGGTGGGTAAACCGGCCCTGACACGCTACTCGACCTTGCGCTCGGCCAACGGTTACACGATGCTAAATGTCGAACTTGAGACGGGGCGCAAAAATCAGATACGTGTCCACATGAAGGAGATCGGTCACCCCATAGCCGGCGACCGCCGTTATGGTGCGAAGTCATCGCCGATCAATCGACTTGCCCTGCATGCGATGACGTTGCGCTTCGTGCATCCGATCACCCGCAAGCTGATGGATTTCTCTACGCCGATACCGGCCTCTTTCCAGTCGATGGTCAAGTGATGACTCAATGAGATGGTAAGATCTCTGTCGATTTTGTAAGTGATCACAGACTCACCTTATTTTGACCCGAAATAGCTGCAAAAATTACGGACAACGGGTCGAATGACTCAAAATATTTGATTCTCAGAGCGTTAAATGTGAATGTAAATCACTATAATGTGCTGAGAATCAATGTTTTAATATAATTGCGTGTGTTGCCGATCCGATGTGTCTAAAAAATGCCGAAGTCACACTTTTGGTGACATTTTAGTCTGCTATTGACTTATGCACGAAAATTTGCTATATTTGCAGGTATTTTGTGTTTTTTATGGCAAAGAAAATTCAATGGCTCACAGACGGTGCGACCGCGCTCCCTGCATTCACTACTTTACCCGCCGGCGACACTTTCGATTTTCTCGAGAGCTGGCTCGGTAGGGTGGGGGAGAGCCATGGCCGGATGCTCGGCGAAATGAGTTATCTCTTTTGCGATGACGAGAAGATACTGAGCGTTAACCGCGAGTTTCTCAATCATGACTATTATACCGACATCATTACCTTTGACTATTGCCGCGGCAAACTGCTCAGGGGTGACATGGTGATTTCGCTCGATACTGTCGCGAGTAATGCCGAGGCTGTCGGCACGACATATGAGCGCGAATTGCTGCGTGTGATCGTCCACGGTGTGTTGCACCTCTGTGGTATCAACGACAAAGGGCCGGGCGAACGGGAGATCATGGAGGCGCACGAAGACGCCGCTCTCGCTCTGCTTGACAACATGATTGCCGACACCAATTGTGACCGAAAGGAGGTGACCCTATGACTTTTGATTACGATGTGATAGTGGTGGGCGCCGGTCATGCCGGATGTGAGGCTGCTGCCGCTGCCGCCGGCATTGGAGTCAAGACGCTGCTGATCACTATTGACCTTAACAAGATCGCACAGATGAGCTGTAATCCCGCCGTCGGCGGTATTGCCAAGGGGCAGATCGTCAGGGAGATTGACGCGCTCGGCGGCAAGATGGGGGTGGTGACAGACTGCGCCTCGATACAGTTCAGGATGCTCAACCGCTCTAAAGGTCCGGCCATGTGGAGTCCGCGGGCACAATGCGACCGCATGAAATTCTCGGGTAAGTGGCGCGAGATACTTGAGCAGACCGACAATCTGACCATGTGGCAGGATGATGTTAAGAGCCTTATTATTGATAGGGATAAGGATGGTCATCACCGTGTGGGCGGAGTGATGACGGCTATGGGCGTGACGTTCCGCGCCAAGGCCGTGGTGCTGGCCAACGGTACGTTTCTCAACGGTCTTATGCACATCGGACGTACTCAGATACCCGGCGGTCGAGTGGCCGAACCGGCCAGTACGGGACTGTCTGAGCAGCTGCGTACCCTTGGTTTCAAGGTCGAGAGGATGAAGACCGGTACGCCTGTCAGGATCGATGGCCGTTCGGTCAGATGGGAGGAGACAGTGGCACAACCTCTCGAGGATGATTTCCATCATTTCTCATATCTCCCCGAAGTAAACCGAGACCTCAAGCGTCGTGAGTGCATGATGGTCTACACCAACGAGCACACCCATGAGGTATTGCGGCGCGGACTACCCGACTCGCCGCTCTATAACGGACAGATACAGAGTATCGGTCCGCGTTATTGCCCCTCGATCGAGACAAAGATCGTCACTTTCCCTGACAAGACAGAGCATCAGCTCTTCCTCGAGCCGGAGGGTGAAACCACAACCGAGTATTACCTTAACGGCTTCTCCTCATCGCTCCCGATTGATATACAGCTTGAGGCTTTGCAGACCATACCGGCGTTTCGTGACGTGGTTATTTTGCGCCCCGGCTATGCGATCGAATATGACTTTTTTGACCCTACGCAACTACGCCACACCCTCGAGACAAAGCTCGTGAGCGGTCTCTTTTTCGCCGGACAGATCAATGGTACTACCGGTTATGAAGAGGCTGCCGGCCAGGGCTTGTTGGCAGGAATCAACGCTGCCCTCAAGACTCAGTGCCGTGATGAGTTTACGCTCGGTCGTGACGAGGCGTATATAGGGGTGCTGGTCGACGACCTTGTCACAAAGGGTGTCGATGAACCGTATAGAATGTTTACCTCGCGTGCCGAGTACCGTATACTCCTGCGCCAGGATGATGCCGATATGCGCCTGACCGAGCGCAGCCATGAGATCGGTCTGGCCGATGACAACCGTTACCGCCTCGCAATAGAGAAGCGCCGTATGAGAGATGATCTCATCGAGTTTATAAATACCTTCTCGGTCAAACCTGCTGTGATAAATGCGGCTGTCGATGCGCTCACTCCCGAACAATTGGCAGATCTGGGGTGTCCGGTTGAGAACGTAGAGTTTCCGCACCCTAACGGATTCCCGCTCGCTCCGCTCAAAGAGGGATGCAAACTGGTCAACCTGCTGTTGCGCCCGGCCATCAGCATGCGCCTCCTTGCGGCAGTGATCAAGCCTCTTGACGAGCGGTTGCGTAAGCTTCCTGATGATCGACGCGATGAGATAATTGAGGCTGTCGAGGTGCTGATAAAATATGGCGGATATATCCGTCGCGAGGCACAGCTCGCCGACAAACTCAAGCGTCTCGATACCGTGCCGTTGGGCGACCGGTTTGACTATGAGTCGATCAATTCACTCTCGATCGAGGCCCGTCAGAAGCTCTCGCGCATCAAGCCTGTCAATGTCGGTCAGGCCTCGCGCATCCCCGGAGTTTCACCTGCCGATATCAATATTCTGCTGCTCCTCTCGGGCAGGTGAAATAAAACAAGTGTTCCACGTGGAACATACACAATCTCTCCGCTATCAAATCGTTACAACGATTATTCAGAAAAATCTCAATATCTTTTCACAGGATGGAATATATCAAAAAACGCATTCGCGACGTCTATGATTTCCCCTCAAAGGGGATCGTCTTCAAAGACCTTACAACAGTTTTCAAAGATCCCCGTGCCCTGCATATCATCGGGTGGGATCTCTCACAGCTTTACCGCGACAAGGGTGTGACCAAGGTGGTCGGCATCGAGTCGCGCGGATTTATCGGCGGCTCGATTCTGGCCTTTGAGTTAGGTGCCGGATTCGTGCCTGTCCGCAAGCCCGGCAAACTCCCCGCCGATACCCTCAAGATGAGCTATCAAAAAGAGTACGGCACTGACACTATCGAGATTCACCGTGACGCGATCACCGAAGATGACGTTGTGGTACTGCACGATGACGTACTCGCCACCGGTGGCACAATGGCTGCCGCATATGAGTTGGTCAAGTCGATGAATCCTAAAAAAATCTACATCAATTTCATCATCGAGCTGTCGGCTCTCAATGGCCGCAGCAACCTGCCGGCTGATGCCGAGGTAAGTTCGCTGATTACCTATTGATCATTTATTGCATCGGCGGCTTGATAGCAACGGTTGTCTATCTGATGACATCGGCTGTCGTTATGCGACTGATAAAATAACAAACTCCGGGTCTTGAGTTGTATTCAACATTGCGGGCCGGAGTTTGTTATTTAGTCAGGAGTGGTGTCACTCTGTTCTCAGGAAAAAAACTCAATAAATAAAATGGATAAGATTTTAAGAAAAATGGCTCTCGAGTATCATCGAGCCCCCCGTCCGGGCAAACTCGAGATTGTCCCCACCAAACCCTACAATTCACCCGGAGACCTCTCGCTGGCTTACTCGCCGGGTGTAGCGTATCCCTGTCTCGAGATCGAGAAGGATCAGACCAAGGCCTATGAGTACACCAACCGCGGTAATCTCGTTGCGGTGATTTCTAACGGTACGGCTGTACTTGGTCTTGGTGACATAGGCGCCGAGGCCGGCAAACCGGTGATGGAGGGGAAGGCCCTGCTCTTCAAAATCTTCTCGGGCCTCGACTGCTATGACATCGAGATTAATGAGAAAGATCCTGCAAAGTTCGTCGAGATCGTCAAGGCTCTCGCCCCGACTTTCGGCGGTATAAACCTCGAGGATATCAAAGCCCCCGAGTGCTTCGAGATCGAGACACGTCTCAAAGAGGAACTTGACATTCCGGTCATGCACGATGACCAGCACGGCACAGCCATCATCTCTGCTGCCGCGCTGCTCAATGCTCTCGAGATACAGAAAAAAGATATCCGAGACATCACGATGGTCGTAAACGGTGCGGGCGCCGCAGCCATCTCTTGCACCCGTCTCTATAACGCATTGGGTGTGCGCCGCGAGAATATCATCATGGTGGACTCAAAGGGTGTGATCCGCAAGGAACGCCCGGGTCTCAATGCACAGAAAAAAGAGTTCGCCACTGACCGCCCCGGCATAAATACCCTTGAGGAAGCAATGGTTGGCGCAGATCTCTTCCTGGGTCTTTCGGTCAAGGATGTATTGACCCCCGAGATGATAAAGTCGATGGCCGACAGACCTATCGTCTTCGCGCTTGCCAATCCCGACCCTGAGATTGACCGTGACCTGGCGATGGCGTCGCGTGACGACCTGATCTTTGCCACCGGACGCTCTGATTACCCCAACCAGATCAACAACGTATTGGGCTTCCCCTACATCTTCCGCGGGGCTCTCGACTGCCGCGCCACCACCATCAACGAGGAGATGAAACTGGCCGCAGCCAAGGCCATAGCCTCGCTTGCCCATGAGCCCGTGCCCGAGGATATCGTCAAGGCATATTCGCTCGAACATCTCTCTTTTGGCCGTGACTACATCCTCCCCAAACCGATGGATCCCCGGCTGCTGCAGGTCGTTCCGCCCGCCATCGTCAAGGCCGCAATGGAGTCGGGCGTTGCCCGCAAACCGATCGAAGATTTCGATGCCTACGCCGAGAGCCTCAAGCACCTCGGAGAGAACTGCGCCGACGGCGTCTGCTACCCGATGCTCCTCAACACCCCCGAGTTCTTCGCCAAACTGGCCGCCCGTCTGGGTTACCCCCTCGACCACTTCACCGAGGAGTAACCCGCGCCACTTCACGGAGGAAAAAATTCGTAGTATCTCCTTGACAGCCAATAAATAAACCCCGATACAGATGCTTGATCTCAATTTCTGTTTCGGGGTTAATTTATTGATAATAAGTGATTTATAAAATATTCTTTCAGAATCGTTGGTGTGGCGCTGAATAAATCGCTCTGATGATTTAATATTGATGTGTGCTCTGAAGATTAAATATAGGCATCCAATATGAGATCGGTGTAAATGAGGAAGATTAGATGAGACAGAGGCCAGTAAAATAGATGGGTGAGGGCACAAAAAAAGGGTAAGCTGACTACATCGCACCGCTACGACCCCCTACCGCTGCTTCGATCAAGACCTGACGGAGTTCGGGGGGAGCTGGTCGTGTAGGACTTACCCGCTGCAAAGTTACTACTTTTTTTTCTCACTGCAAATCTTTTTGAAATTTTTATGACGGGTGTGTTTGTTGCCATAGATTGGTATTGCTTTGTTTAATTAAGCATTATCAGTGGTTTATGGATAAAGTTGCATGATTGACATAACATTTGAGCAGAGTACGTAAAACTCTTTTTGATTAAGGATTGTTAATAAGCTAAGGGATGTCACGATGCCTAAAGTTAACATTTCTGTCATTTGGGGCAGAATATTGGTCAACTTCTCCATTCGTCAACCGGGCCATCGCGTGACGCATCATGAAATATGTATATTTGCAGCATGGTTATCATGAGACTTTCTAATGTGAAATATTCGGGCCTGACCCGATGTCTGTCGGTCTTGGCTGTATCGGCGGCCATTGCCGCGGTCGGCTCACTCGAGTCGCGCGCCGACACTTATTCGCTCGACAGTTGCCGGCAGTTAGCTTTGCATAACAATAAGGAGCTGATGGTCAAACGTGAGCAGCAGCGCAAGTCGGGCTATCAGAAAAAGCAGGCTTTTGCCGCTTATCTCCCCGGCATCGACTTTGCCGGCGGCTACACCTATAATCAGAAAGAGATCTCGATCTTTGACTCTGACCAGCTGTTGCCGGTCAAGTCGTTTGATCTCGAGAGCCAGAGCTATCAGTTCAGCCTCGTCAAGAATCCTTATACCGGCGAGCCGATCAAGGGGCCCGACGGCCAGTATGTGCCCGAGCAGGTCGCCCTGATTCCCAAGGATGCGATGGAGTTTGACATCCACAACGTATTCTTCGGGGCGGTCACCCTCACCCAGCCTGTCTATATGGGCGGCAAGATCGTGGCCATGAACAAGATCGCACGCCTGGCCTCAGACATCTCTGATCAACTCTATACTAACGAGGCCCAGAACGTAGTCTTTGCCGTCGACGGCGCTTACTGGACGGTTGTCGCTCTCAAGGCCAAGCAGGAACTCGCCCAAAGCTATGTCAACCTGCTCGATACCCTGCGCTATGATGTGCAGAAGATGGTCGAGCAGGGGGTAGCCACACGCAGCGATCTGCTCAGCGTCGAGGTGAAACTCAACCAGGCCAACGTAGACCTGACAAAGGTCGAGAACGGTCTCAGCCTGAGCCGTATGGCGCTCGCCCAGGTCTGCGGTCTCCCCGTCAACTCACAGATGAGTGTCGAGGATGAGGGTTGCCTCGAGATAAACACCTCGGCTGAGGTGGCCACAAGCTATGATATGGAGGCCGTCTATGCCGCGCGCCCCGATCTGACCGCTCTCTCGCTTGCCGGTAAGGTGGCCGAGCAAGAGGCTAATGTGGCGCGCGCCGCCATGCTCCCCAATGTCGCCCTGATCGGGTCTTACTCATTCTCAAATCCTAATATGTTTGACGGATTCAAGAAGCGATTTGACGGGGCGTTCTCGGTGGGCGTTATGGTCACTATCCCTATCTGGCACTGGGGTGGCAACTATTATGCCTATAAGGCCCAGCGCAGCAACGCCGTTATCTCAAACCTCGAGTTGCAGAATGCCCGCGAGATGGTCGACCTGCAGGTCAGCCAGGCCTCATTCAAGGCCCAGGAATCGCTCAAGACCTACGCCATGACCTGCACCAATCTCGAGAAAGCCGAGGAGAACCTGCGCACCGCCAATCTCGGATTTCGCGAGGGGGTAATGACCACCACCGATGTCATGGCCGCCCAGACCGCGTGGCTCAAAGCCAACTCTGAGAAGATCGACGCCAAGGTCGACGTGCAGCTCTGTGACGTCTATCTCTCTAAGGTGCTCGGCCGACTGGCCTATTGAGCCCCTGACATAAATAACTTATCAATCTAAAAACAGTCAAACGAAATAATATATCGAGTCGTCATGCAGCAGTCTAACGAAGAGAAAAAAGAGAACCGCAAACTGTTGGTCGCCTTAGGCGGCGTGGTGTTTGTCGTGGCAGCATTGTCAATCATCGGATTCCTGTTTATCAATAAGCCGGCCGAAATACTTGAGGGCCAGGCCGAGGCTACCTCGGTTAGAGTGTCGGGCAAACTCCCCGGCCGCGTTGTCGAGTTCTATGTCAGCGAGGGAGATATGGTCAAGAAGGGTGATACCCTGGTGCACATCCACTCATCGCTGGTCGAGGCACGCCTGCAGCAGGCACGCGCCATGGAGACCGCCGCCCAGGCCGTCGACAAGAAGGTAGACAGCGGCACACGCTCACAGATCATCCAGAGCGCATATCAGGTATGGCAGCAGGCCGAGGCCGCTGTCGGCATCGCCAAGAAGACTTATGACCGTCTGCAAAATCTCTATGCCGAGGGCGTGGTCTCTGAGCAGAAACGTGACGAGGCCAAGGCTGCATACGACGCTGCAACGGCCGGCGCCGCCGCCGCCAAGAGTCAGTATGAACTGGCCAAGCAGGGTCCCCAGAGCGAAGACAAGACCCAGGCATCGGCTATGGTGACTGTCGCTCAGGGTGGTGTCGCCGAGGTAGAGTCGATCCTCGACGACCAGTATCTCACCGCCCCCTGTGACGGCCAGATAGACGTGATATTCCCCAACGTGGGTGAACTGGTGGCTCTGGGTGCTCCGATAATGAATGTGCTGCGCATCGATGACAAGTGGGTGACATTCAACGTCCGCGAAGACAACCTCAAGGACTTCACCATGGATAAGGAGCTCACCGTCAATATCCCCGCTCTTGATAAGGACGCCAAGGTCAAGATATACTATATCCGCGACATGGGTTCATACGCCACGTGGCACGCCACAAAGACCACCGGCGACTGGGACTCGAAGACATTTGAGGTAAAAGCCCGACCCACCGAAGATCTCCCCGACCTGCGTCCCGGCATGACCGTTATCCTCAAATAAACACCCCGCTATCACGACTAAAGAGTAAAACGAATATCACAATATGTCAACCGGCTTAATGACTGTCATACGGCGCGAAATCCGTCGCCTCTGTTCCCGCCCGATCTATCTCGTGGGGATGGTGCTGGTGCCGGTGGCCATGGCGCTCTTCTTTGTGTCGATCCTCGACGAGGGGTTACCCCTCAAAGTGCCTGCGGCAGTGGTCGACCTCGACCACTCGCAGATGTCACGACAGGTGACACGGTCGCTCAACGCCATGGAGCTGATCGATGTTGTCGAGCAGCCCGAGGATTACCACACGGCGATGGAGGATGTGCGCAGCGGCAAGATCATGGGCTTCTTTATGATCCCCGAAAACTTTGAGCGCGATGCCGTCGCCGGCACCGGCCCGCAGCTGACCTATTATTACAATCTGGCCATCTACGTGCCCGGCTCGCTGATGTTCAAGGGGTTCAAGACAATGGGTGTCACCTCGGCCGGAGCGGTCGTGCAGACCAATCTCGTCGACAATGGTGCCCCCGAGGAGCTCGCCGGGGTGCTGTTGCAGCCAATCACTGTCTACACCCACCCGATCGGTAACCCCTGGATCAACTATTCATATTACCTCTGCCCGTCATTTCTATATGGCGTGCTCGAGCTGATGGTCTTCCTGATGACCGTCTTTGCCATCACACAGGAGATCAAGACCGGCAGTTCGCCCCGCTGGCTCGATGCCGCCGGAAACCGCATCGGCACCGCCCTGATCGGAAAACTGCTGCCTCAGACCATCATCTTCACCATCATCGGCTGGGGTATGAACTCGCTGCTCTATCACTGGAATCACTTCCCGATGAACGGCAATGAGGTGTGGATGATCATCGGCATGCCGCTGTTTGTGATCGCCTCGCAGAGCTTTGCGGTCACCATCTGCTCGATACTCCCCAATCCGCGCCTGTCACTCTCGGTATGCTCGCTCACGGGCATCCTGGCTTTCTCTCTGGCCGCCTTCTCATTTCCTGTCGAGGCGATGTATGGCGGTGTGGCGATATTCTCATATATCCTGCCTGTGAGGTGGTACTTCCTGATCTACGGCGATATAGCCCTCGACGGTTGGGCCGTGTATTACGCCCGGTGGTATTTCGTGGCCCTGCTGATCTTCCCGATCGTTGCGACCCTGTTTGCCCCGATGATCAAACGCTCGCTCCGTCACCCCGTCTATGTGCCCTGATGGCTGCGGCGACCGCTCACAGATATAATCCAACGCACAAATTACCGGACAGTAACTCATGAATCGATTTGTCATAGACATAAAGGAATGGCTGCTTGAGACCGCGAGGATCTTCAGGCACGAGATGACGCTGGTCTTCTCAGACATCGGCGTGATGCTGTTCTTTTTCTTCCTGCCGATAGCCTACCCGATCGTTTACTCGCTGATATATAACACCGAGGTCACCCGCGATATGCCCGTAGCGGTGGTCGACCATGCCCGCACCGCCCTCAGCCGCGAATTTGTGCGCCACGCCGATGCTACCGAGGCGATGAAGATCTGCGGTTATGCCGCCGACCTCAACGAGGCCCGCGACTGGATGGCCGCCAAGAAATGTTTCGCCATCATTGAGATTCCCGAGGATTACAGCCGTAAATTAGGCCGCGCCGAGCAACCCCAGGTGCAGTTTTACTGCGAGATGAGCCTGCTGCTGCGCTACCGCACATTCTCAAGTTCGCTGGCCGACCTGCAGATCGCTACCGGTGCAGATCTGCGCGAGCGCGCCCTTGACGACCTTGGTATGCCCTCAAACGGCGCTCCGTCTAATATCGAGAGTTACGGCTTTGCGTTGGGTGACACCCAGCAGGGATTCGCCTCGTTCATTATCCCCGGCATCGTGGTGCTGATATTGCAGCAGAGTATGCTGTTAGGTATCGTGCTGTTGGGCGGCACGCGCGCCGAGCAGCGCCGCCGTCTCAGAGGGGGAGGGGTGACGGTTTTTGGCGACGACGCCTCACCGTCGGCCCAGATCCTCGGGCGTGCGCTCTGTTATACCATCATCTACATACCTCTGGCCATCTACATCCTGCACTACATCCCCCTGTTCTTTCACTATCCGCATGAGGGTAAAGTGATTGAGTATGTGTTGTTTATCTTCCCGATGCTGTTGGCGAGCGCGATGTTGGGCCAGACACTCAACATCATGGCTACCGAGCGCGAGTCGGCCTTTATCATCGTGGTGTTTACATCGGTCGCATTCCTCTTCCTGTCAGGTCTGACATGGCCGGTCTACGCCATGAACCGATTCTTAGGGTGGATCAGCGACATGATACCTTGCACATGGGGGCTGCAAGGGTTTGTACACATCAACTCAAACGATGCCGTGATGGGGCAGCAGTCACACCCCTTTGCGTGGCTATGGGGGCTGACCGTCTTCTATACCCTGACGGCCTATCTGGTCACCCGCTGGCAGACCCGCCGCGGCTGACAATCAGTGTCACGCCGGTCTCAGGTGCCCGATGAGAGGGTCAGCGAACGGGTGTCGGCAAGCTGCCGCAGATCCTGAAACATAGGGAGATAATTGCGCTGCACAGGCGCCAGCACCACAAAGTTGAGTTCGGTCAGATTCTCGTCGTAGTTATAATTGATATAGAATGTCGACACATGCACCGAGTGTCGCGCCATCACCTCCTTATAGGGGGCGATGTCATGCACGATGCCGTGGATGACAAGCCGTAGCACACGGTTCTCCTGGCCCAGACGAGCGCGGTTTTCGTATACCTGAAATGCCACCAGAGTCAGCAATATCATCGCCGTGGCGATGATCGAGCAAAGATACATCCCCACGCCGACGGCCATGCCTATGGTGGCCGTCATCCAGATGCCGGCAGCTGTGGTCAGACCGCGCACAGACCCCTTCATGTGTATCATCGCGCCCGCGCCGAGAAAACCGATGCCGGTGATGACCTGGGCGGCGATACGGCCCGGGTCGCCGTTCTTGAGGCCGAGGTAGACCTGCGGCACATATACCGACAACAGCATCGCCATACATGACCCCATCGAGATCAGGGCAAACGTGCGCACGCCGGCTATCTGTCCCTTGCGCTTGCGTTCGAGCCCCACGAGCACGCCCAGAAGCATCGACAGCATCAGTTTGAACACCGCCCCCGCGAGATTTACCTCGGGGGTATTTATCTGATGATAGAGATATTGCCAGAGATTTTCCATAAGTAAGAGCGATTATTTTATCGCTTACAGACACAAATTTACGTAAATTTTCGGCAAGGCGAACATTCACAGGGGATAAAATTGTTGGTATAATAAGATTTTTCACCCCGGCCGGGGGATTTATTTACATTGTTTTTGTAATTTTGCCCCCGGATTGGGGCTGTGTCACAATAATTAATAACGGACACAGACCCCAAGAGGTGTGTACCGTCACCGCAGTGATGGCACTATTGCCGTCACTGTCAGTAAATTAATCCGCAGTTAACAGCAACAATACAATATTAGTCCGCTCATATATGTCCAAAAATCTTGTAATAGTCGAGTCACCCGCCAAGGCCAAGACCATAGGTAAATTCCTCGGGCCTGATTTCAAGGTGATGTCGAGCTACGGCCATATCCGTGACCTGAAGAAGAAGAATTTCAGCATCGATGTCGACAACGGTTTCGAGCCCGTATATGAGATCCCTGATGACAAAAAGGTGCTGGTAGCCGAGCTTAAGAAGAGCGCCCGCGAGGCCGACACCGTGTGGCTCGCATCTGATGAGGACCGCGAGGGTGAGGCTATCGCCTGGCATCTCTTTGAGGTGCTTGGGCTCGACCCGGCCCATACGCGGCGCATCGTCTTCCATGAGATCACCAAGAACGCTATCCTTCACGCCATAGAGAATCCGCGCGACATCGACATAAACCTGGTCGATGCACAGCAGGCACGCCGCGTGCTCGACCGCATAGTCGGCTTTGAGCTATCGCCCGTGCTCTGGAAGAAGATCAAGCCGGCTCTCTCGGCCGGCCGCGTGCAGTCGGTGGCCGTCAGGCTGATAATGGAGCGTGAGAATGAGATAAAAAATTTTATCCCCGAGCAATACTTCCGCGTCTCCGGGCAGTTTACCCTCCCCGGCGGCGAGAGTGTCACCGGTGTGCTCACCAACCGCATCGGGTCGGTCGACGAGGCCGAGACACTGCTGCAGGAGGCTGCCGCCGACACCTATGAGGTAGGCAGCGTGCATGTCCACCCTCTCAAGAAAGCTCCCGCGCCCCCATTCACAACCTCGACGCTGCAACAAGAGGCTGCCCGTAAGCTCGGCTTCACCGTCTCACAGACGATGATGATCGCCCAGAAACTCTATGAGGCCGGGCATATAACCTATATGCGTACCGACTCGCTCAACCTGAGCGAACTCGCCTTAGGGGCGATCAAGGATGAGATCACCTCGACAATGGGTGACAGATACCTGCATCTGCGCCGCTATCACACCTCGTCACGGGGTGCCCAGGAGGCCCACGAGGCTATCCGTCCCACATACGTCGAGCAGAAAACCATCGACGCCACCCCCCAGGAGAAACGTCTCTACTCGCTTATCTGGAAACGTGCTGTGGCCTCTCAGATGGCCGATGCCGAACTTGAGAAGACCACCGTCGAGATTCTCGCCAAAAACAGCGGCGCGAAATTCTCGGTCAGCGGTGAGGTAGTGCGCTTTGACGGTTTCCTCAAGGTGTATATGGAGGATCACGACGATGACAACGCTGAGGATGCCGACAGCGGCGAGGGGTTGTTGCCCCACTTCCACAAGGGTATGATCCTCACCCTCGACGAGATGACCGCCACCGAGAGGTACACCCAGCAGCCACCCCGCTACACCGAGGCTTCTCTGGTCAAGAAGATGGAGGAGCTTGGTATCGGACGCCCCTCGACCTACGCCCCGACCATCTCGACAATACAGCAGCGCGGTTATGTCGAGAAGGGTGAGAAGGAGGGTGTCGAGCGTCCCTACAAAGTGCTGACACTTGTCGACGGGAAACTCAACGAGGTGACCCGCACCGAGATTGTCGGCTCTCAGAAGGGTAAGCTCGTGCCGACCGATGTCGGCCAGGTGGTCAATGAGTTCCTCACCGAATACTTCCCTGATATCCTCGACTATAACTTTACCGCTCAGGTCGAGGAGAAATTTGATAAGATCGCCGAGGGTAAACTGCCATGGCATAACGAGATAAAGAGTTTCTACTCAGACTTTCACCCCAATGTCGACTCGGCGATGAATATGCGTCTCGAGCATAAAGTAGGCGAGAGGGTGCTGGGCACAGACCCCGTGTCGGGCAAACCTGTCTCTGTCAAGATCGGCCGTTACGGCCCGATGATACAGCTCGGCGACGGTGAGGGCGATGAGAAACCACAGTTTGCCTCGCTGCTAAAGGATCAGAGCGTCAGCACCATCACCCTCGATGAGGCGCTCAAGCTCTTTGAGTTCCCCCGCCACATCGGTACGTATGAAGATAAGGATCTCACGGTCGCCATCGGGCGTTACGGGCCTTACATCAAGTTTGACGGTAAGTTTGTCTCGATCCCCAAGGAATACTCTCCGGCCCACCTGACTCTCGACGAGGCTGTCTCGCTGATCGAGGAGAAACGCCGCGAGGAGGCCAACCGCATCGTCAAGACATTTGACGAGGATGAGACCATACAGATACTCAATGGTCGCTATGGTGTGTATATCGCCGGCGGCAAAAACAACTATAAGATCCCCAAGACGGTCAGCGACCCGGCCGCCCTCACCCTCGAGGAGTGCCGCGCCATCATCGCCGACCAGGATGCCAAGCCCCGCCGCCCGGCGCGCCGCAAGAAATAAGGATGATAGATTTCACCCCCGTCAGCAGACCGTTTTTCGCGCAGGTACGCCGTAACGAGCGGCGCGAGAGGCTCGATGTCGAGCGCAGCCAGAGGGCTACGCTCAGCCGTCTGCTGCGCGCTGTCTCAAAGACAGACAACGGGCGAGAGCATCAGTTGTCACCCGCCGACAGCTACGCGGTTTTCGCCTCGAAACTCCCCTGTGTGGAGTATGAGGATATCCGTCCGGCGGTCAACCGTATGCTGCGCGGTGAGCGCGATGTACTGTGGCCGGGGGTATGCCGCCGCTACGCCCAGTCGTCGGGCACATCGGGGGGTAAGAGCAAATATATCCCGCTGACACGGGCATCGCTCAACGGTTGCCATTACGCCGGAGCGGCCTGGTCGGTGGCCTCATACTTGGGGTATTACCCCGACAGCCGTATCTTCGGCGGCAAGAACTTCATACTCGGCGGCAGTTTTGCCAACGAGATTGCCGATCTCCCCGCCGGGGTCAAGGTCGGCGACCTGTCGGCGTCGCTGATCGACCGCATTAACCCCGTGGTCAATCTGTTTCGCGTCCCCGACAAAAAGACCGCGCTGATGGCCGACTGGGAGGTCAAGCTCCCCGCGCTTGCCCGCGCAGCCGCCCGCGTCGATGTGCGGTCACTCTCGGGTGTGCCGTCATGGTTTGCCGGCGTGTTAAAAGAGGTGTTGCGCATCACCGGGGCTTCTGACATCCATGAGGTCTGGCCGGGGCTTGAGGTATTCTTTCACGGAGGGATCGCCTTCCCCCCCTACAAGTCGCAATATGATGAACTTACCGATCCCTCTAAGATGAGGTATTGGGAAAATTACAACGCCTCTGAGGGATTTTTTGCCGTGCAGGATCGTCCCGGGTCGCCTGAGCTGGGGCTGCTGCTCGATGCCGATGTGTTCTATGAGTTTATTCCCCTGTCAGACCCCTCGCGGATACTCCCGGCCTGGGAGGTAACACCCGGCGAGGTCTATGAGATGGTCATATCGTCGTCAAACGGCCTGATGCGTTACCGCCTGGGTGACACCGTCATGATCGAGAGAGCGGGTAAAACAGGCGGTGACCCCGATGCCGCCCCGCTGACGGTCACTATCGCCGGTCGCACCAAGAGTTTTATAAACGCTTTCGGCGAGGAGCTGATGGTCTATAACGCCGATGCTGCCATGACGCGTGCCGCATTGCAGACCGGCGCCGAGGTCGCAGATTATACCGCCGCCCCGGTCTATGCCGAGGGTAATCGCCGCGGGCGTCACCAGTGGGTGATAGAGTTCACCCGGCCTCCGCAAGGGGGGGGTGATACCTTTGCCGAAATACTCGACCGCGAGTTACAACGCGAGAACTCTGACTATCAGGCCAAACGCGCCGGCGGATTGTTTCTTGATCCCCCCGAGATAATCGTTGCCTCACCCGGCCTGTTTAACCGCTGGCTCGGCGAGACCGGTAAATTAGGGGGTCAACGTAAGATGCCGCGCCTCTCTAATGACCGCAAGATTATCGACAATCTGCTGAAACTAAACGAAAATCATTGAATCATGAATATTACCAAGAAAATACTTCTCTCTCTCACCTTTGCCGGAGCTCTCTCAGCATCGGCTGCAGGCCCTGGGGTTGATACACCGCAGCAAGCCACTCCGCGATATATATTCTATTTCATCGGTGACGGCATGGGCATGAACCACGTGCTCAATGCCCGCATCTTCAGCAACGAGGTGTTGGGTGACACTACCTCGCTGACGATGCTCGGTTTCCCCGTGTCATCGTTTGCGCTGACCCGCTCGGCATCGTCTGATGTCACCGACTCATCGGCAGCCGGCACGGCCCTGGCTACCGGACATAAGACCCGTAACGGTATGCTCGGCGTGACCCCCGACAGCGTGGCCGTGACATCGGTGGCCCGCACACTGTTTGACAAGGGCTGGGGTGTGGGGCTGGTGACCACGGTCGCTATCGACGACGCCACCCCGGGGGCGTTCTATGCCCACGTCCCCTCACGCTCTGAGTATATGACCATCGGCCGACAGCTGGCCGAGTCAGGCTATCAGTTTGCCGGCGGCGCCGGTCTGCGTGCGGCCCGAGACAAAGATGGTGTCAAGACCCCGCTGCTCGATTATTTCGCTGAGCAGGGTGTGACGGTCGCCACGGGTCGTGACGGCCTCGAGACGGTCGCCGACAGGGTGCTCGTGCTGAGTCAGGACACTGTGAGGACCTGGAATGTCGGGTACACTATCGACTCGATACCCGGCGCGCTCACCCTCCCCGATATGACGGCGGCGGCCATACGTCAGCTTACGCGCGTCACCCCCGACCGTTTCTTCCTGATGGTCGAGGGGGGTAACATCGATCATGCCGGCCACGCCAACGACGGCGGTACGATCATGCGTGAGGTGATCAATTTCGATCAGTCGATTGCCCTGGCTTACGATTTCTACCTCAAGCATCCCGACGAGACACTGATACTGGTCACCGCCGACCATGAGACCGGCGGCATGTCGGTGGGCACGACCACAAGCGGCTATGCCGTCAACCCCGAGGTAGCGGCTTTGCAGAAGGTCTCTAAAGAGCAGTTCACAGAGTATATCAAGAGCATCGCCCGCAACCGCCGCGTCTATCACTGGTCTGACATGGAGGAGTATCTGGCCGAGAATCTCGGCTTTGGCACCGCAGTAAAACTGACCGATGAGGAAACCGCAGAGCTCTCCCGGATGTTTGAAGATATGATGGCCGGGCGCAATACCCCCGACCAGGAGACCCTCTACGCGACATTCGACGGATTCACCGCCCGCGTCTTCGGGTTGCTCAATGACAAGGCCGGTCTCGGGTTTACCACCGTCAAGCACACCGGCGCGCCCGTCCCCGTCTTTGCAATAGGTGTCGGTGCAGAGAGATTCAACGGCATCAATGACAACACCGACCTGCCCCGCAAGATCCTCTCGATCGCCAATCTCTGATGTTGCCAATGACTAATAACGCTAATAACCATATTTAACGATAATGAAAAGAATACTGCTGATACTTACCGTGCTTGGGGCGATGCTCCCCTCGCTTGCGGCTATTGACTTCGCCCAACTCGAGGTAGATGTCACCATGAATCCCTCTGAATATAAAGGGTTGCTCGACCGCTTTGTGGCCGGCGACACTACACTCACCATCCCCGAGGTGCAGAAGGTTTATTACGGATTTGCCTTCACCCCCTCATACGAGCCACGCGACACATTCCCAGCCATCCGCGAGGCGTATAAGCGTAAAGACTTCGTCGAGGTGGGCCGTCTGGTCGGCGAGGCTCTCGAACTCAACCCCGTGTCGCTTGACCTGTCGCTGATGGCCAGAGCCGCATACGAGTCGGGCGAGATACCGATGTCGGGTGCCAAGGCCCTCAATATGAGCAATCGAACACGCATGCTCACCCGCGCCATCCTCAAGAGCGGTCAGGGTACGATGGCCCGTTCGCCGTTCTGCGTCACATCATCAAAAGACCGTGACCGTCTGCTCCATGACATCATCGTGGTCGGCCCGATACTCGGCACAGACCATGTGGGTGAGATCGAGGCCTATAAGTTCAACTTCCCCGGCCACTCGAGGATGCACATACTGTACTTTGACAATACCCTCGAGGAGAAATTCCTCAAATCACACCGGTGACACCCATTCTTATCTGACATGGCCGACAATTCACGCCCCAAATGGACCGAGATCGAACACCTCCCCGAGTGGGATGAGGAGTTCTATGACATCTACACAGCCCGTAAACATGGCAAATGGGTGATGCTCAAGACACTCAAGGAGTCGTTGCGCGACGACCCCGCCTATCGCGAGATGATAGAGAAAGAGTTTGACATCCGTTATAACCTGTGTCACCCCAACATCGTCATGATCAACGACTTTGAGGATGTTCCCGGCGTCGGTCTGTCGATCATCACCGATGATGTCTACGGCGACCCCCTGAGCAAACTCATTGACAAGGATGAGGTTACCCCCGAGATACTCGACAAGATCGTCTGTCAGCTCCCCGAGGCTATCGGATATATACAGAAAAATCATATTCTACACCATCCCATACGCCCCGAGACAATCATCTTCACCGAGAATATCCGCAACCTCAAGTTGATCGACGTCGGGTTTGACCAGCGCAACCACCTCACGCCCACCGACGCCTCAGAGGATATCCTCAACTATGGCCGCGTGTTGCGTCGCACTCTCGACGCCCTCAAGGTCTCGCCTGACAAGGCCCGCGATCCCAAGTGGAAGACTTACATCTCACGTCTCAACAAAGTCGCCGACCGCTGCACCAATCCCGACACGCACCGCCGTTACCGCGACGTGCAGGACCTCAAGCTCGCCCTCGCCGGTGACTCCAACCGCCGGCTATACATCATCGTCATCTGCTTCCTCGCCATCATGACCCTCATCCTGGGCTGGCTCAGCTGGAAAGCCCCCTCACTCTAACCCCCTCCTCCTACCTCATAACTCGTACCTCCCACTTCCCACCTCCCACTTCCCCAATACCTCCATGAGCGTTGAAATCCATCGCATAGACCCCAAAAGAAGCCAGCTCCGCAAATTCGTGCGTTTCGGCATCGACCTGTATAAAGACAACCCCTACTTCGTGCCCCCGTTGATCTTTGACGACATCAACACCCTCCTCCCGGCCAAGAATCCCGCCTTTGACTTCTGCGAGGCCCAATGCTTCATGGCCTACCGCGACGGCAAACCCGTGGGACGCATCGCCGGTATCATCAACAACGCCGTCAACGAGCGTACCGGCGAGAAAACCCTGCGCTTCGGCTTTGTCGACTTTATTGACGATGACGAGGTTGTCGACGCCCTCTTTGACGCCTGCGCCGGCTGGGGACGCGAGAAGGGGATGACCTCGATGCTCGGCCCGATGGGATTTACTGACATGGATCACGAGGGGATGCTCGTCGAGGGATTTGACCAGCTCGGCACGATGGCCACCATCTATAACTACCCCTACTACCCCGAGCAGATGTCGCGCATGGGTTTCACCCCCGAGGCCGAGTGGATCGAGATGGCCATACCCGTCCCCGACCATATCCCCGAGAAATATGCCCGCGTGGCCGAAATCGTCAAGACGCGCAACAAACTCAAAGTACTCAAATTCAACTCACGCAAAAAGATCAAGGAGCAGTATGGCCACGCCCTGTTTGAGCTCATTAACGAGGCCTACGACCAGCTCTTTGGCTACTCGCCCCTCACACCCCGTCAGATCGACTACTATATAGATATGTATCTGGGGATACTCAACCTCGAGTTTGTGACACTCGTGGTAGACAGTGACGACAAACTCGTGGCCGTGGGCATCTCTATACAGTCATTCTCACGCGCCCTGCAGAAATGCCGCGGCCGGATCTTCCCCTTCGGATGGTGGGACCTGCTGCAAGTGCTGCGCGGCAAATCAGACATCGTCGATCTGCTGCTCATCGCCGTCAAACCCGAGTATCAAAACAAGGGTGTCAACGCATTGCTCTTTACCGACCTGATCCCCCGCTACCGCAAAGCCGGATTCAAGCACGCCGAGACCAACCCCGAGCTTGCCGTCAACGCCAAGGTGCGCAGCCAGTGGGACGCCTTTGACGCCTGTTTGCACAAACGCCGCCGCGCCTTCCGCCGTCCCCTCTGATATTACCTCTCACGTCATACTTAATTTCCCCGCGATGGATAACAGCTATACCCCCGGTGGCCGAGAGGCCGGATGCGACGAGGCCGGCCGCGGATGTCTCGCCGGCCCGGTTGTTGCCGCTGCTGTAATCCTCCCTGATGATTTTCATCACCCCTGGCTCAACGACTCAAAGCAGGTTAGCGAGGCGCGCCGCGAGCAGTTGCGCCCCATTATCGAGCGCGAAGCCATCGCCTGGGGTATCGGCATCTGCACCCCTGACGAAATCGACAGTCTCAACATCCTGCGCGCCTCAATCACAGCCATGCACCGCGCCCTTGATAAGGTCGCGGCAATCGTCACCCCCGCATCGGTCATCGTTGACGGCAATCGCTTCACCCCCTGGCGCGACATACCCTGGCAGACATTTGTCAAAGGCGACAGCCGGTATGGTAACATCGCCGCCGCATCGATCCTGGCCAAGACTCACCGCGACGCCATCATGCGCGACCTTCACGACCAATATCCCGCCTATAACTGGGCCGGCAACAAAGGATATCCCACAACCGACCACCGTCAGGCCATTCTCGAATATGGGCCGACACCCCATCACCGCATGACATTCCGCTTGCTGCCCCCTACCCAGCTCACCCTCTTTTAACAAAATCAAGACCGACAGCCACACCCGGCTATCGGTCTTGTTAATTTTATTGGCCTTATAGGTCTTATTGGTGAGATTAGAGGGTGATGCGCTTGGTCAGTGAGCCGGCTCTAAGGATAAAGATACCTTTTGAGTTGAGTTTGAGGCGAGAGATTCCGGGGTTGACTGTCTCTTGGTGTATCTGCTGCCCCAGGATCGAGAAGAGCTTGACAGACACCGGCTTTGACGTATATATGTATATATAACCGTCGCGCACCGTCACCTCGGTCTGACTGTCCATCTCAAATGACTGCACGACCTCGGGGCGGGGAGAGGTGACCTCTTCCCACGCAGGCGGGGCAGCGTAAACCGCGCCCCCGATGAGCAATGCCGTCAGCAGGCTTGTCAGGTAGCGTTTGATCATGAGAATTTTCTCTTTGACCGACAAATTTACCAAAAGTTTAACTATCTGCAAAATATAATGAGTGATTATTAAGAATATTAAAAAATATTAAAAGTGGTAAAAGGTTGTAGATCATGTGTTTAATATTTTTTAACACTACTAAGGGTAAGTTAGGTCAAAAAAAATAGTGGTTTGTTAAAGGTTTTTAATAATTTTGCGTTTGATTCTATGAGTTACGTGTAGAAGCATAGTGCCTTAACTTTACCAGAATCCTCCGAATCGAAAGACCTGAAAAATCATTAATTTCAAATTATCCTTAAATGAAACATTCACAAACAGGAATCGCCAAGAAATTCCTATTTCTTATGGTGGGACTGCTGATGGCCGTTGGTGTCAACGCGCAGTCGATTACCGTAAGCGGTACGGTCACCGACCCCACAGGTGAACCGCTTATCGGTGCCAGCGTTCTCGCTGAAGGAACAACTAACGGTGCATCTACCGACATCGACGGTAACTACACCATCAAGGTTGCTCCCAACGCAGTCCTCGTTGTGTCTTACGTCGGTTATGACACAAAGCGTGTCCCCGTCGAAGGCCGCACCACTGTGAACGTTGAGATGAGCGAAAACGCTGTCATGCTCAACGAAGTCGTAGCCATCGGTTACGGTACCGTGAGAAAACAAGATGCTACCGGTTCGGTAGCCATCGTTAAGCCCGACGAAATCGAGGCCGGTCTTGCAACATCTGTTCAGGACATGCTCGTGGGTCAGACCCCCGGTGTGGTTGTTACCACCTCCGGCGGTCCCTCAGGCGCCGCTGATATCCGTATCCGCGGTGGTGCCTCTCTGTCAGCCTCTAACGACCCCCTGATCGTGCTCGACGGTGTGCCCCTGAGCGGTGACACCCCCCTGGGTATGGGTTCTCCCCTTGCCATGATCAACCCCGAGTCGATCGAGTCAATGACTATCCTCAAGGATGCTTCGGCTACAGCCATCTACGGTTCGCGTGCATCTAACGGTGTGATCATCATCACCACCAAGAAGGGCCGCTCGGGTCGTCCCCAGGTGACCTTCACCGCCAACCTCTATGTTGATTATGCCCGCAAGACCGCTGACCTGATGAACGCCGACCAGTTCCGCGAACTCATCTATACCAAGTTTGGTCAGAACTCAGCTGCCGCCGGTTATCTCGGCGACGCCAACACCGACTGGCAGGATCAGATCTTCCGCACCGCCGTCAGCTCAGACTACTCTCTGGCTGTTGCCGGTTCGGCAGGCGTGCTCCCCTATCGCGTAGACGTTACATATACTAACAGCAACGGTATCCTCGAGGGTTCATCAATGGACCGCGTCACCGCCGGTATCTCACTTACCCCCAAATTCTTTGGCGACCATCTGTCGATCAACGCCAAGGTAAAGGGCTTCTATGTACGCAACCACTGGGGTCAGGATGGTGCCATCGGCCAGGCCGTTAGTTTCAACCCCACCCTGCCCGTCCGCAACTATCAGCCCATCACCGGCGGTACTGCCGCAGGTGACTTCGCTTACCTCTTCAATGGTTACACCGAGCCCTGGACACTCGCCGGCGGCACCGTCAACCTCGAGAACAACGCCACCTACAACCCCGTGGCTACCATCAACCAGACCAAGAACTACTCAAACGTTTACCGTTCAAACGGTAACATCCAGTTTGACTACTCTTTCCACTTCCTCCCCGAGCTCCACGCCAACCTTAACCTCGGTTATGACGTGAGCAAGTCTAACGACTACTACAACATCGACGCCAACTCACACATGGCCTGGAAAGACCTGCCCAACAACTACGCCGGCGGTTCTTCACGTCACAAATATGAGTTCCGCTCTAACACCCTTCTCGAGTTCTATCTCAATTATAAGAAGGAATTTGAGTCAATCAAGTCTATCCTCGACGCTACCGCCGGTTACACCTGGTCACGCGACGCTGCCAACGGTTGGAACGACGGTTCGAACTCAATCCAGGGTATCGCCACCACTATGGGTCTGATGTCAGCCACCGCCAACGGTGACGGCACATACTCACTCAACTGGGATCCCGCAACCGCCTCACAGGTTGACAAAGCCTTCCAGGTAGACGAGATCGACGCTAACGGTAACTACCACTGGAAGAATCACCTCCAGCTCCTCTCATTCTTCGGTCGTGTTAACTACACCTTCAAAGAGCGCTACCTGCTGACCGCTACCGTCCGTGGCGATGCCACCTCACGCTTCTCTAAAGACAACCGCTGGGGCGTCTTCCCCGCTGTCGCTCTCGGATGGCGTCTTAACGACGAGGCATTCATGGAATCAGCTCGTGGCTGGCTCTCTGACCTTAAGCTCCGCGCAGGCTGGGGTGAGACAGGTCAGCAGGCCGTAGGTTCTTACTACAACTACATCCCCACTTACACAGTGGCTTCTCCCGGTTCATACTACACTAACGGTAACGGTGGCTGGCTTACCCCCTACTTCCCCGACGGTTACAACAAAGACCTCAAGTGGGAGACCACCGAGACCTGGAATGCCGGTATCGACTTCGGTTTCTTAAACAACCGCATCAGCGGTGCCATCGAGTACTACAAGCGTAACACCCGCGACCTCCTCTCGACCGTGCCTGTGGCTGCCGGTGCCTCGACAGTAGCTTACCTGCCCCAGAACATCGGTAAGATGGAGAACTACGGTATCGAGTTCTCGATCAACGCCAAGCCCGTCGTAACCGACGACTTCACATGGAACATCAGCTATAACGTAGGCTGGAACCACAACGAAATCACTGACCTCGGCGGTCTTACCTTCGGTGTCGGCGGTGGTGCCGGTACAGGCGGTAACGTACAGATCCAGAAAGAGGGTTATCCCGCATTCTCATTCAACCTCTATCAGCAGGTATACGGCGAAGACGGCAACCCCATCCCCGGTGCATACGTTGACCAGAACGGTGACGGTAACATCGATACCAACGACCTCGTTGTACGCTACTCTAAAGATCCCAAGGTGACTATGACCTTCAGCTCAAACTTCCGTTACAAGAAGTGGGACTTCGGCTTCACCCTCCGCGCCAACATCGGCAACTATGTATACGCCGGCGCACTCCGTAGCGGTACAAACCTCGACGGTCTCTTCCGTAACAATCAGCTCAGCAACGTCTGGAAGTCTGACTACTATTTCGACACCAACGATACCAACCTCGCATACTCAGACTACTGGCTGCGTAACGCATCTTTCGTGCGCTGCGATAACATCAACCTCGGTTACACCTTCGACAACCTGCTGAACGACAACCTCAAGCTGCGCATCTTCGCCGCCGTTCAGAATCCCTTTGTCATCACCAAGTACAAAGGTCTTGATCCCGAAGTCTTCTCGGGTGTCGACGGCAACATCTATCCCCGTGCAACCACTTGGTCACTCGGCGTAGTAGCCAACTTCTAATCCGGTCAAGGTTGTGAACATTAAAAACAGAATCTAACAATGAATCTCAAGAAATATCTATTGTTTGGCGGTGTTGTCCTCGGCCTTGGCATGACCTCATGTGTCGGCGACCTCGATCTCGAGCCCAACGACCCCAACCTGGTCAATACCTCTGACCCCAACTTCAAGGCTAACGCCCTTGCCATTTGCTACTCAGGTATCGCCTGCTCCGGTATTTCGGGCCCCGGCTCATCATATGTGGGCGGTCTCGATGCCGGTACATCAGCCTACCTCCGTACAATCTTCACCCTCGGTGAGTTCTGCTCAGACGAGCTCGTATGGATCTGGCCCAACGACGAGGCCGGTTCGATCGGTGACATCGTTGCCTGCAACTGGTCATCAAACAACTCTATCGTTTACGGTGCATACTACCGTCTGCTCGGTCACATCGCCATCTGTAACCAGTTCCTGGCCAACACCGCCGATGACACCGACGCCGAGACACTCGAGATGCGCGCACAGGCCCGCACACTCCGTGCTTATTCATACTACAACATGATCGACCTCTATGGTCAGAGCTCATTCATCACCGAGGAGGCCGAGGTAGGCGAGCAGCCCCGTCAGGCTACCCGTAAGGAGGTTTTCGATTTCATCGAGACCGAGCTCAAAGAGATCGTTGACCAGAAGCTCATCAGCGATAACCCCGTCTATGGCCGCGTAGGTCTCGACGGCGCCGAGGCTCTCCTGGCCCGTCTCTACCTCAACGCCGAGGTATTCTCAGGCACACCCCGTTGGGCTGACTGCCAGACTCGCTGCGAGAACATCATCCGTCGTCACCAGGGTGGCGGTTTCGTTGCCAAGGACGGCACAGCTACCGGTCTTGCCAAGGAATACCTCTATCTCTTCTGTGAGGAGAACAACCGCTACATGCCCGGCGGTGCCAACAAGGCTGAGAACGAGATCCTCTTCGGTATCGCATTCGACCAGGATATGACCCAGAGCTACGGTGGCCCCACATTCATCGTGGCCGGTACTATCACCAACACCCCCGTTATCCCCCGTCAGAACTACGGTTGCTCGGGCGAGTGGTCTTGTATCAAAGGTATCCAGCAGATGGCCGAGCGTTTCTACGGTCTGTCAAACGACAAGCGTGACGACCTGTGGGTACGCGGCAACTATCCCGAGTCAGACGAGGATTACTCAGATGCTTTCCAGGGCTTCACCGGCGCATGGGGCACCACCGGCGGTAACGTGATCATCAAGTTCACCGGTAACACCATCGCCAAGGATGCCTCTAAGATCGATTACAACAAGCCTCTGACCCTCTTCGACGGCCAGTATGACGCCGACGGCGTATGGCAGCCCAACTATGATGCTACCGCATTCATGACCACCGACCAGCCCATCATCCGTCTGGCTGACATCTATCTGATGTACACCGAGTGCTACATCAACGGTAATGTCGGTGACCGCGCTAAGGCTCTCAACTACATCAACTATGTACGCGAGCGCGCCGGCAGCCCCGACTTCAACTCAGCCGAGCTTACCCGCAAGAACCTTATGGACGAGCGCTCACGTGAGCTCTACCTCGAGTCAGTACGTCGTACCGACCTTATCCGTAACGGTTACTTCGTAGGCCCGCAGCAGACCGTATGGCAGGTTAAGGGTAACATCAACAACATGGAGGGTACCCGCATCGAGGATAAGTACGCTCTCTATCCCATTCCTGACGCTGTACTCAATTCACAGCCCGAGTTCAAGCAGAATCCCGGCTACTAATCAAAATTTCCGGCTCACGGGTCATCATCAACCGGTGATGACCCCGAGCTGAAAAACAAAAAATTTCAGAATCTTTCCTAAAATGAAAAAGATATCTTTAATGTTTGCCGTCGCTGTAGCCGCGCTTGGTTTCTCAAGCTGCTCGGAGACATGGGACGACAACCCCGTAATGAAAACCCACGAGGGTGTTGAGAAGGCTGACTTCCTCAACAACCCCCAGATGCAGGATCAGGTGATCATGCTTACCACTGACAACCAGACCGGTACATTCCACCTCACCTGCTCGCAGCCCGACTATGGCTATGCTGCTGTCGTTAACTATCGCGTGCAGTGCTCGCTGACCGAAGACTTCGCTACCTACGAGGAGCTCAGCCAGGACTTCTATAACTGCGCCGAGATCAACCCCCTCAACTCTGACGTTGCCGCCGCCATCGAGAAACTCTCGGGTGTCAAGACAGATGCTGACCTCCCCCTCCCTTATCAGAAACTGTACATGCGTCTGCGTGCTTACATCGCTCAGGACGAGGCTGCCACAGAGTATATCTCTAACGTAGTTTACTTCAGCGGTGTCGCTGTCGACTACCTCGCTATCTGGGTATCAGGTGTGCCCGTCAACATCTACCTCCGCGGTGGTATGAACGACTGGGGTTCGCCCGAGGAGTACCAGTTTATGACCGGTCCTGAGGAGAACACTTGGGTGACCAACGTTATCGACATCACCGCCGGCACCGAGTTTAAGGTGGCTGACTCTTCATGGGGTCCGTTCAACGCCGGTGCAGGTGCTGCAGGCAGCAACGTTACTCCCGACCAGCCTCTGGTAATCGACAACGGTGACAACCCCGGCAACCTCATGATGACCGAGAACTTCCACGGTTACGCTCACCTGAGCCTTGTCAAGGGTGTCTACACACTCACTATGGCAACAACCGCCGAGTAATCCCGAATCAAAACACTCCCGCGCCGGCCACCCTCTGAGGGGTGACCGGCAGGGAGATAAAAACAACCAACACAAAGCTCAATTTTCAAAAGACAATGAAGAAATTTAGCATATTCCTGCTGGGCGCACTCGGGATGCTTGCCGCAACCTCATGCGCGGAGAAGATCGATCCCGCTCTTCCCCAGGCCAATCCCCAGGAACCCATCCTCACCACCGGTGACGTCGTTTCTGAGAAAGCCGGTGTACTCGCCAGCGGTACACTTACACTTGAGGACTACACCGCCGCAGGTGCCACCGTACCCGTTATGAAGCTCGTTGAGACCAAAGATCTTCCCGCCGGCGCTACCGTGGGTTATAAGGTACAGCTCTCTGCAACCGAGGACTTCAAGCGCGTTGTTACCCTTAACACCACAGCTACCGAGGTTGACGGCCAGACCATTTACGTAGCAGACGCTGCCGAGTGGAACGAGGCTCACCTCTACCTCTTCGGCAAGAGCCCCAAAGTAAAGGACGCTTACTATCGTGTACCTGTTTACGTTAACTTCGACGGTTCTGATTACCGCCTGCAGTCTACCGACTACTATGCGTGCACCGGCATGATCCAGGAGACATGCCAGGATCAGGGCTTCACTATCTCTGACGCCTACTACTTCCTGAGCGACGCTACATCATGGTCACTCGGCGACATGGAGGCTCTGGCAGATGCCAAATTTGAGCACTCAGACGCTGACGTTTACGATGATCCAGTGTTCGTCTTCAAGTTCAAGCTTACCGAGGCTGACTTCACCAACGCCGACGGTACAACCAAAGACGGTATCTACTGGAAGATCGCTTCTCAGGAAGGTATGGATCTCGCCGACTGGGCTACCGGTATCTACGGTCCCGAGGAGAACGGTGACGAGAACCTCGACGGCGTTCTCGTTGACGTAAACGCACAGGCCGGTAAGCTCATCGAGCCCGGTCAGTACAAGCTCACCATCAACATGGAGGAGATGACCTACTCATTCGAGATCCTCAACCGTCCCGAATATCTCTACACCCCCGGTGGTTTCAACGGCTGGTCACAACTCAACTCTGCATACATGCAGTATGACAGCAAGAATGATGTTTCTAAGGGCTACTACGGTTTCTTTGGCGTAGACGGCGCAGGCTTCAAGATTTGCACCGAGCCCAGCTGGGATGACGCCGTAACATACGGTGCCGAGACCGATGTTCCCGCCCTCTCAGGTACATTCGTCCTCGGTGGCGCAGGCAAGAACATCATGGTACCCGAGGCCGGTATGTTCTGGGCATCTGTACAGTATGACGAGGCAGCCGGTTCGCTCGTAAGCTATGAGCTCACTCCGATCACCCGCGTAGGCGTTATCGGTAGCTTCGCAGGTTCAGGCTGGGGTTCAGACGTAGAGATGACAACCACCGACGGTGGTATCACCTACACCGCAACCATCACCCTCGCTGTCGGTGATCAGTGGAAGATCCGCTTCAACGACGCATGGGACTACTCATTAGGTGGCGAGCCCGGCAACCCCTCACACGCTGTACTCGACGGTGACAACTACTCAGCTGCTGAGGCAGGTACATTCCTGATCACCCTCACCACCCAGCCCGGTATCCCCGTTGTAACCGCAGTAATGCAGTAATCCCCAACTGAGGCCCGCCTCAGTAACAACCTATAAACCCGGAAGGTGTGACCCGAGCCCCGCTCGCGTCACACCTTCCCTCATTTTGCAGTTAACCCCGGGTTGGCTATCGGGACACCCACAAGGGGCTTACCCTCGGCCAACCCGGGGCTATTCATTAACTATTCTTTCAGAATCGCAAACGCCGGCAGACGCCCGACAGTCATCAGCAGTCGACAGTCATCAGCAGTCGGGCAGATGATATGGAGGGATGCCCTTGACCGACCGCGACCCTTACCCCCGCAAAAGGGGGTAAGGGTCGCGGTGATTATGAAAGAATCTTTTATAGATTGCGTCAGGTAGCGGGTGGCCGGGCGGTGGCCACAGGGATCAGCAGGGGAGGTTGAAGGCTTGGCGGATGGGGGTGACGTAGTCGAGTTTCTCCCAGGTGAAGAGTTCGACGTCGCGGGTGAAGGTGCCACCCATTGAGTCGCGGAAAGTCTTGGTGACGGTGCGCGGTGTGCGGCCTACGTGGCCGTATGTGGCGGTCTCGAGGTAGATGGGGGCGCGCAGTTTGAGGCGTCGCTCGATGGCGGCGGGGCGCATGTCAAATATTTCGTTGACTTTGGCCGAAATCTCGGCATCGGTGTAAGGTACTTTGGCTGTCCCGCGGGTATTGACATAGAGGCTGACGGGGTGGGCCACGCCGATGGCGTAGGCTACCTGTACCAGGGCCTCGCTGCATACGCCTGCGGCCACCAGGTTTTTGGCGATATGGCGGGCGGCGTAGGCGGCCGATCGGTCTACTTTCGAGGGGTCTTTGCCAGAGAATGCGCCGCCGCCGTGCGCTCCGTGTCCGCCGTATGTGTCGACGATGATCTTGCGTCCGGTCAGACCGGTGTCTCCGTGGGGGCCGCCGATGACAAATTTGCCGGTGGGGTTGACGTGCAGGATGAAGTCAGTGTCGAGGAAGTGGCGCAGACCGGCGGGGAGGGCGGCGATGGTGCGGGGAATCAGCACCTCGCGCACGTCGCGGGTGATGGTGTCGATCATCTCACGCTCGGCCTGCTCTTTGGTACGGCCCTCGCCGGGGAGTATAAATTCGTCATGCTGGGTAGAGATGACGACGGTGTGGACCTTGAGGGGGTTGCGGTCATCGTCATACTCGACCGTCACCTGGCTCTTGGAGTCGGGGCGCAGATAGCAGCGGGTGTTGCCGGCGTCGTCGGTGTATGTAAATGCGCTCGCTTCGCGGCGGATCTTTGACAGCTCTTTGAGCAGTGCATGGCTAAGGGCTGTGGTCAGGGGGATATATAGCGGGGTCTCCTCAGTGGCATAGCCAAACATCATCCCCTGGTCGCCGGCGCCCTGCTGCTCGGGGTCCTGGCGCTCGACACCCTGGTTGATGTCGGGGCTCTGCTCATGCAGGGCAGAGAGGATACCGCACGATTCGGCGTCAAATTTGAGGTCTGAGCGGTCATAACCGATCTCCCTGATGACATTGCGGGCGGTTGAGTCAAGGTCGATATACGCCTCTGATTTGACCTCACCGGCGATGATTACCTGGCCTGTGGTCACCAGCGTCTCGCAGGCGACTTTAGACTTAGGGTCGCGTGCAAGAAACTGATCGAGCACGGCGTCTGAGATCTGGTCGGCGACTTTGTCCGGATGCCCCTCCGAGACTGACTCGGATGTAAAAAGATAATTCATAGAGTTTTTAGCATTTTTTTGAGTGGTTGCAAGCAATCAAATTTTTCCACATTGGCGGTGATTGCGGTGGCCTCGACGGACACCGTAATGCCTGACAAGATGTAAAGGAACGTCTCTGCGGGATTGCTATTTACCGCAAGAGCGTGCAAAGTTACAAAATAATCGGGACACGCCCAAAATTAAATCTTGTGGCGTGTCCCGCGATTATAAGGTGTTATTTTGTATTTTGTTATCTGAAGAGCTTGAGCACCGGTGTCGTGCCGTCAGAGAGGAGAATGCGCACGATAAATACGCGGGTGTCAAACGGGGCGGTGTCGACCGCCAGACGGTTACCCTCATAGTTGCGGGCGATAGTAAAGCAGCGTCCGGTGATGTCATATAGCTGCACGGCGCGGATGTCGCAGGCAGCCTCTACCATCAGCAGCGTACCGTCAAAGAGAGCCTTGATGTCAGAGGGATTCTCGTCGGCGATCTCGGCGCTCGATGTCGTCTGAGACTTGACATCAAACTCTTGCCACTGGGGTGCGTCCTTAAACTGAGTCAGCAGTTCGGCCGGCACGTAGAGCACGGTCTCGCTCTGAGGGGTGTCTTCCCACACACTGCTGCCCAGCTCGGGCACCTGCTCGATCGACTTGGCATCAATCAGAGTGAGGTTGGTCCAACGCTCCATAGCGTTGTCTCCCATATAAGAGAGGTTTGAGGGGAGGGCGACCGACTCGTCACGCAGGCCCGACAGGGCGTATGCCCCGATAGACTCGACATTGGTTTCGCCCAGGCGCTCAGAGGTGACAGACGACGCTCCATAGACCATATAATCAGGTATCTCGGTGAGATTTGCCGCGATTTCACCCAGCTCGGCCGACAGAGAGGTGTTGTTATAGAAAGCACCCTTGCCGATGGTGGTCAGCGATGAGCCGACGGTGACTGTCTTGAGGTCGGTGCAACCGCTGAAAGCCCAGTCTCCGACAGATTTGAGGCTGTTAGACGAGAGGTCGACCGACGTAAGACCGGTGTCGGCAAACGCCATATCGCCGATGGTGGTGACAGTCGAGGGGATATCGATGCTCTTTAGAGCCTTACATCCCGCAAAGGCCGATGCGCCGATAGATTTGAGTGTAGCCGGCAGTGTCACTGACCGCAGAGCCGCGTCATTGGTGAATGTCTTGGCCGGCAGCGAGTCAATGCGGGCGTTGATGACGACGTCGGTGAGTTTGGGGCAATCCTTAAAGGCCATTGACCCCATCGAGGTCACAGACGAGGGGATGGTGATAGACTGCAGGTCGGCCATACCGCTGAAGGCGCCCTCGCCGATGATGGTGACGGTCGAGGGTATGGTCAGGGTCTCGATCTTTGAGCCGCCGAATGCCCCCTCGGATATTTCGGTTATACCTTGCGGCAGAGCCAAAGAGGTGTACTGACCCGACAGGAACGCGCAAGAGGGCAGCACGTTAGCCTTTGACTCGGTGATACCTGTGTCTGTGGCGTCACCCGAGTATGCGGCCACGGTGGCCTGAGATAGATCGAGGGTGCGCAGCGCGGTCAATTCGCGCAGATAGTCAAAGTCAGAGGCATCGAGCTGTCCCTTGACCGTCAGCGACGTCTCGGCCGCAGGGTCAGCGACAGTGGCCTTGACGGCCTCGGGCAGGCCGCCGGCATTACACTCGACGGTCACGGCGTAAGCCTCGGGCGAGAGCGATGCGCTAAACATAGCCCCGGTGACAATAGAGGCTGATATAAAAATTCGAGAGAAGTGGTTCATCATTAGATTTGTTGTAAATACCAATATAACAACTTGGAAACGGGCGAAATATTGCCCGCGACGAGGTTTATTTTCGCCATTTGGCATAAAATGGCTAACTTTGTCTTGCTCAAAAATGAAAAAGACAACGCTACATACCCTGTTGCCGGCCATCGCCGGCTTGCTGCTGATCTGCATCACCGGCGGATGCGGAGGCGGTAAGAAATCTCAACGTCTGATCAACGAGGGCGCCCTCGGTGTCGTCACCCCCGCGTTGCACCGGATGGCCCTCGACGGCGTCGCCGGCAGCTTTGACGCCATAATCTCGACAGCCATACCACGCGACGTGCCCCCTGACCGTCATGATCGTCTTATGGCGATACTCGACGGCTCAGACACCGTCAGGGCGCTCAACCCCTACGAGATACATTATGACTCGATGCCTCCCGGCGGACGCAAACTTAAGATCAACGCCCTGGGCGGTACATTGGGGCGCGTTTTCAATGACAGCAACAAGTTTCATATTGCCGCAGCCGAGTCGATCGGTATCAAGCCGCTGCACAGTCTCACGCAGGCCTGGGCTGAGGCCCCAAAACTCCAGAGGCTGCAAAGCTGTCAGGCCTACTATCTCGACAATCTCACCCACTCGCTGCCATACCTTGTGCCCGAGGCCCACAACCTGCTGACAGATATCGGCAATGCTTTCCGCGACTCGCTCGAGGCCCGTGGCGGCGGATATTACCGCATCAAAGTCACCAGTGTCTTGCGTACCCCCTCGCTCGTAAAACGGCTGCGCCGCCGCAACCGCAACGCCGTCGATACATCGGCCCACCTGTTCGGCACGACATTTGACATATCATATCTCAAATTTATCTGCGACACCCCCTCGATACCCCGCACCCAAGAAGACCTCAAGAATCTGCTCGGCGAGGTCGTCGAGGACCAGCGCCGCAACGGCCGCTGCTACGTCAAATACGAGCGCAAACAATCCTGCTACCACATCACCACTCGCAAATAACCCATCTCCTCTGGTGACAGTCCCATGAGATCGGTTTTTGAAGATGATGATTTTATCTTTAGCCTTTTATCAAAAAGATTAGCGAGATTACACAGATAATATGTAACTTTGCGAAAACTATCGCCCCCTGCCGTCAGTGGGTGATTTATTCTGAAAGTTATGGAAACTCAAAGAATCGCAGAGAGAATCAGGCAGATGGCCGTGTCGGCTACACTGGCTATGTCACAGAAGAGCAGCGAGCTTAAGGCTGCCGGAGTCGATGTCGTAAACTTGTCGGTGGGTGAACCCGACTTTGACACCCCCCTCCATATCAAGGATGCCGCCAAGCGCGCTATCGATGACAACTTTACCCACTATTCACCCGTGCCGGGCTATATGAGCCTGCGCGAGGCGATCGCCGACAAGCTGCGCAACGAAAACCACGCTGACTACACCCCGGCGCAAATCGTGGTGTCGACCGGTGCCAAGCAGGCCCTGAGCAATGTGATAATGGCGACGGTCAATGCCGGCGACGAGGTTGTCATCCCTGTGCCGGCCTGGGTCAGCTATGTCGAGATGGTCAAGCTCGCCGAGGGTGAGCCGGTGCTGATACCGGCACCGATGGAGCAGGGCTTCAAGATCACTCCCGCTCAGTTGGCCGGGGCGATCACCCCCAAGACACGTATGGTGATGCTCTGCTCACCCTCAAACCCCTCGGGCGCGGTCTATACCCGTGACGAAATCGCCGCCCTGGTCGAGGTGCTAAAGCAGTATCCGCGCATCATCATCCTCTCTGACGAAATCTACGAACATATCAATTATACCGCCGAGGGGCACGTCTCATTCGGTGAGTTCCCCGAGATCGCCGACCGTCTGGTCATCGTCAACGGCGTGTCAAAAGCATACGCCATGACCGGGTGGCGCATCGGGTTTATGGCCGGCCCACTCGACATCGCCAAGGCTACCACCAAACTGCAGGGTCAGACCACCTCGGGCACCGGGTCGATAGCCCAGAAAGCCGCCGAGGCCGCCTATCGCGGGTCACAGGAGTGTGTGGTCGAGATGTGCGAGGCATTCCGTCGCCGCCGCGACCTGATCACCGCGCTCGCCCGCGAGATACCCGGGTGGCGCCTCGATGTACCGCAGGGAGCGTTTTACATCTTCCCCGACGTGAGCGCCTGTCTGGGTAAAGCCGCGCGCCGCGATATGCCCGACGGCACTGTGTCGGTGACAGAGATCGTCACAGACAACGACCTGGCGATGTATCTGCTCGAGGAGGCCCACGTTGCCACTGTTGCAGGGTCGGCATTCTGTCTGCCCGGCTATCTGCGCCTGAGCTACGCCGCCTCTGACGACCAGCTGCGCGAGGCGATGGCTCGCATCAAGGATGCCATCTCGCGTCTGGTCTGACATTAACCCAACGTAAACAACAAATACAGCATAATGAATTTTATTGACGAACTCACCTGGCGCGGCATGATACATCAGTCGATGCCCGGTACTGACGAATATCTCAAAAAGGGTATGACAAGCGCATACCTCGGAATCGATCCCACCGCCGACTCGCTGCATATCGGTCACCTTGTGGGTGTGATGATGCTCAAGCACTTCCAGCGCTCGGGCCACAAACCCATCGCCCTGGTAGGTGGCGCCACCGGCATGATCGGTGACCCCTCGATGAAGAGCCAGGAGCGCAAGCTGCTCGATGTAGAGACCCTGCGCCACAATCAGGAGTGCATCAAAAAACAGCTCGCCAAATTCCTCGACTTTGACTCTGACGCCCCCAACGCTGCCATCCTCGTCAACAATTATGACTGGATGAAGGACTTCGGCTTTCTCGACTTTATCCGCGAGATCGGCAAGTGCATCACCGTCAACTACATGATGGCCAAAGACTCGGTCAAGAAACGCCTCTCGGGCGAGTCGGGCCAGGGAATGTCATTCACCGAGTTCTCATATCAGTTGTTGCAGGGTTATGACTTCCTCTACCTCTATCAGAATAACGACTGCCACCTGCAGCTCGGCGGCTCAGACCAATGGGGTAACATCACCACCGGCACAGAGCTGATACGCCGCATCGCCGGGGGTGACGACGCCTACGCCCTGACCTGCCCCCTGATCACCAAAGCCGACGGCGGCAAGTTCGGCAAGACCGAGAGCGGCAACGTATGGCTCGACCCGGCCCGCACCACCCCCTACCAGTTCTATCAGTTCTGGCTCAACGTCAGCGACGCCGACGCCGAGAAATATATCAAGATCTTCACCATCCTCGACAAAGAGGAGATAGACGCACTCATCGAGCAACAGAAAGCCGATCCCGGTCAGCGCCCCCTGCAGAAACGTCTGGCCAAAGAGATCACCACCATGGTGCACTCGGCCAAAGATTACGAGATGGCCGTCGAGGCATCGCAGATACTGTTCAGCAACAAAGCCACCGACGCCCTGCACAAAATCGACGAGCCCACGCTGCTGGCCGTCTTTGACGGCGTACCATGCTTTGAGGTGCCCCGTCAGCTGATCAAGGATAACGTCAAGCTCGCCGATCTGCTTGTCGACCATGCGCCTGTGTTCGCCTCAAAAGGTGAGCTGCGCAAACTCGCCCAGGGTGGAGGCTTCGCCATCAACAAAGAGAAAGTGGCCGACCCCTACGCCCCCGCCGATGAGACGATGCTGCTCAACGACCGCTATATACTGGTGCAGAAAGGTAAGAAAAACTATACTCTGCTCAAAGTAACAGACTGACTCCGCGCCGATGGCCAAGTTAATGCTCATCATCAACCCGATATCGGGCACCGGCTCTAAAAAAGGGGTGACCGAGATGGTCTGCCGGGCCATGGAGGAGTGCGGCCATGAGGTCGACGTGCGCCATACCGGCGCACGCGGCGATGCCACACGTCTGGCCGGCGAGGCCGTCAGCAAAGGGTATTACGGCGTGCTCGCCTGCGGCGGTGACGGCACCGTCAACGAGACCGCGCGGGCGCTCTGCTCGACCGACACCGCCCTGGGGATACTCCCGGCGGGGTCGGGCAACGGGCTGGCCCGTCACTTGCAGATACCGGTCGACATCGCCGCCGCCCTCAAGGTGATAGCATCAGACAATGTGGTCGAGTCAGACTATGGCACGGTCAACGGCCGGCCGTTTTTCTGCACCTTCGGCATGGGGTTTGACGCCGCCGTCAGCCACCGTTTCGCCCGTCAGAGCCGCCGCGGAATGTTGTCGTATATCAAGAGCGCCATCTCTGAGTATGTGCAGTATCGCCCCCAGACCTACACCGTGTCGGCCAACGGCAAACTGCTCACCGAGAAAGCATTCCTGATCGCCGTCTGCAACGCCTCGCAGTGGGGAAACAACGCCTATATCGCCCCCGAGGCGAGCATTACCGACGGTCTGCTCGACATCACCATCGTGCACAGCGGCACGGCCATCGACGCCGCCGTCATGGGTATGGACATCTTCACCGGGTATATCAACAAGAACACTATGGTGCATACATTCCGCGCCCCGGCCTGCGTGATATACCGCAACGCCGCCGGCGAAGCACATATCGACGGCGAGCCGATGATGATGGATGATATACTCGACGTAAAATGCCATCACGGAGCGCTGAAAATCTTCACCCCCGATGCCACCCACCGTTTCACCCCGGTGATCACCCCGTTGCAAGAGTTCTTCAAAGGGGCCGGTCTGTCGATCAAGCATCTCATCGAGGGACATTGAGTGAGAGAGCCGATCTCAGGCGTCGGTAAAAATCTCAGTCGTGTGGTAAACCATCGGCTCGGGTCGTATGTTTGTAAATCAGGTTTCATCTGTTTAATGAGATAGGCTGTGAAAAAAGCCGTCAGAATTTTTTTCAAATCGCTCTTGTGGACGCTTCTGGGTCTTGTCGGCCTGGTGGTGTTACTTGTCGTGCTGTTGTATCTGCCACCGGTACAGGATTTTGCCGTGCCCCGGGTGCTCAAGATGATCAACAAGCCCGGCGAGATGGAGATCTCTGTGGGTAAACTGCGGTTAGGGTTTCCCCTCGATCTGACAGTCGACTCATTGGCGATGAAGACCCCCGGGATGGAGGTCGCCGCCGGCCACGCCGCCCTCGATGTGTCGGTCATGCCGCTGCTGACCGGTGAGATCGTGGTCAACAATGTCGCCCTCGACGGCGCGGACCTGATATTGGGTACACCCGACTCGGCCATGTATATGAACGCCCGTCTCGAGCAGGCACGCCTCACCGATGCCCGCGTGCACCTGTCGGGTCAGCGTGTCGCCATCGCCTCGCTGGCAGTCGACAGCGGTAAGGTGGATATGGCCCTGCGCCCCGACACCGTCCCCAAACCGGTTGTTAATGACTCGGTACCTGTCAACTGGCATGTGACTCTCAACAAAGGCACTATCAAGCGCCTCGACTATAACATGACCTATTTCCCCACCATCACCGACCTCAACTGCTATCTCGGTGACGGCGAGCTGATCGGCACCGATGTCGATATGCGCTATAATACCGTCAAGGTCGAGGAGATAAAGATCAATGATGTCGACGCGCGGTATATCTATCCCACACCCGCGTTCCTGGCCGCACATCCCGTGCCCGAGATGCCGGTTGACACCACCGCCACCCTCCCCTGGACTGTCACCTGCGGCCTTATCTCGCTCGACCGTTCGCAGGCACTGTATGCCATGGACGGTTACACCCCCCTGACCGAAAATTTTGACCTGAGCTATATCCGTGCCGACGAGATCGCCATACGCATAGACTCGTTTATGAACCGCGGCACAGCCGTGCACGCCCCCATCACCTATATCAAGGCACGCGAGCGTTGTGGTATCCCCCTCAAACTCACCGGCCTGTTTGACATGGATTCGGTCAGACTCGACGCCACCGGGATGGAGCTGACCACCCCCACCTCGACAATATCGCTGACTGCTATGATGGGTATGGCACCGGCTGACGCAAAAAACGTATCGGCCGACAACCTACCCTTTATGTTAGATCTGACCGGCGACATCAGCAATGACGACATACGCCGTTTAGTGCCGGCGGCGATGGCTCCGATAGCTGCCGGGTTGCCGCGCGGTGTGCCGTTGCGTCTGCGCGCCGATGTCTCGGGCTCGATGGCCGATATCAACGCCCGCGAGATTTCGGTCAGCCTGCCTCGTCATCTCAGCATCGGGGCCTCGGGCCGTCTGCGCAATATCACCGATCTCGACCGCGCCGTCGGTGAACTTGAGATCGAGGGTTCTATGCCCGACGGCTCATTCCTCAAACCCACACTGATGGATGCCCGTCTGGCCCGCGAGATCAACATTCCACCGATGACACTCGATGGCGGGGTGAATCTCAACCGCGGTGACATAGCCGCCGATCTGCGTGCCACGGCCGCCGACGGATCGGTCGCTCTCGACGGCGAGTGGCACAACAAGGTCAATGGTTACCGTCTGAGCCTGGATGCCAATAAGTTCCCGTTACAGAAAATTCTCCCCGGTCTGGGTGTCAGCGACATCACCGCATCGCTCGATCTCGACGGCGAGGGGCTCGACCCGTTCAGCGCGTCGACCGCCATGCAGGCATCGTTAGACCTGCGCCATGTAGAGTATCAGGGTAAGCCATACGAAAACATCACCGCCGATGTCGGTCTCTCGCAGGGTAACGCCCGCATCAAAGCCGTATCGGGTAACCGCGCAGCCGCATTCACCCTCGAGGCGGGTGGTAACCTGACGGGTGACACCCTCAGATGGGATTTTGACGGCGATGTCCGCAATATCGACCTTGAGGTACTGCATCTGTCTGACACCGTGGCCCAAGGGTCGGTAACCCTCACGGGTAGGGCTGCGTTCACCCTCCCCAAAACCCATGTCACCCGCGTGGGTCGCAAACGTGTCACCACAACCACCCCGATGTCGGTCGATGCCGACATCAATGTCAGCCACCTGTATTGGCGTATGCCCGGCGGCACGGTCAATGCCTCGGGTATCCTCGCCCAAGTCGCTACCGACTCGACCCGCACGATGCTCGATGTCGACAACGGTGACCTCTGCCTCAAGGCTTATTCACCGACAAGTCTCGACACGCTGCTGGCGCGCGTAGATGCCACCACACAACTTCTCGACCGGTCGATGAAGGCCCGACAGCTGTTTGTCGACTCGATACAGCACGCCCTGCCCCCGCTTGAGGTCACCCTCAATGCCGGGCCAAACAACATACTGTCGAGCTATCTGCTTGACAGCGACATCAGTTTTGACCAACTTGACGTCAAGTTAGCCAACGACTCGCTGATCTCGGCCTCTGCCACTGTCAACGGTCTGGTGTCAGGTCAGACGCGTCTCGACTCGATTGCGTTTGACATGCACCAGCGCGAGGAGATTCTCTTCTATACGCTGTCGATCAATAACCGGCCCGGCACATTTGACCAGTTTGCGTTTGTCGACGCCAAGGGATTTATCGGTAAAGACAAGTTTTCGTTGCTGTTTAACCAGAAGAATATCCAGGAGGAGACCGGGTTTAGTTTCGGTTCGGTCATCACGATGCCCGATGCTGACACATTCACCCTGCGTTTCGTGCCTTATCACCCTGTCATCGGTTATCAGAACTGGGAGATAAACCGCGACAACTACATATCCTACAATATGGCCAATGGCCGTATCGGGGCAAATATCGACCTCAAGGGTGACGCCTCGTCGCTGCGTCTGTTCACCGAGAATAATGACTCGCTGAGCAATGCCGATGACATCAGGTTGCAGATCTCAGACCTCAAGATACAAGACTGGATCGCCATCAACCCGTTTGCGCCCCCGATCAAGGGTGACCTGTCGGCTGACATGAAGATCAGTTACGGCAAGCAGTTTCTCGACGGTGAGGGCACGGTATCGCTGTCAGACCTGTATTATGGCCGTGACAAGGTCGGCGACTTTGATCTTGAGTTAGGGTTGACCACCAATGCCGCCGGTACGATCCGCGCCACCACCACCCTGATGGTCGACGGAGTAAAGACCATCACCGCCTCGGGTAACCTCAACGACTCGACAGCCATCAATCCGTTTATGCTCGATTTCAAGATGATACATTTCCCGCTGTCGGTTGTCAACCCGTTCCTGCCCAAAGGTACGGCGCGGCTGCACGGTATGCTCAACGGCGAGATGGATGTCACCGGCGACATGACTGCGCCACTGTTTAACGGTTGGGTGCAGTTTGACTCGACAGCCATTGATGTCGAGATGCTCGGGTCAGAGTTAACATTCTCAGACGTGAAGATTCCGGTTAAGGATAATCTCGTGACATTTGACAAATATGCCATAACCGCCGTGAATGAGAATCCGCTCACCATCGACGGCACGGCCGACATCACCTCGCTGGCCGACATACGTCTCAACCTGAGCATGAACGCCGAGAACACCCAGCTCGTGGGCTCGAAGCGCAAGAAGGGGCAGGATGTCTACGGCAAGGCATATATCGATCTCAACGCTACTGTCAAGGGTTCGCTGGCCCGCTATCTCAACGTCAAGGCGTTCCTCAAGATATTGGCGGGCACAAATGTCACATACGTCATCCCCGACGTGCAGTCGGCGCTGGCCTCGCGCAGCAATGCCGAGATGGTCAAGTTTGTCAACTTTAACGACACCGCCGCCGTGGCTATGGCCGACTCGATCGTCAACCCCGGCATGGTGCTCAATCTCGACGCGACACTCGAGATCGAGTCAGGGTCGACCATCGCCGTCGACCTCTCGGCCGACGGTAAGAACCGCGCCCAGATACAGGCCTCGGGCCGCATCAACTACTCATCTGACTATCTCGGTGACGAGCGTGTCACCGGCCGCATCGACCTCAATCAGGGATTTGTGCGCTACGGCATGCCCCCGGTGCTGTCTGAGAAACTGTTCCATATCAAGGATGGCAGCAATATCATCTTTAACGGGCAGATGCTAAACCCCACGCTCAATCTACACGCCTATGACGAGATCAAGGCTAATGTCAACACTGACGGCAACTCACGTATGGCGACATTTGACGTGGCCCTCAACGTGACCGGTACGCTCGAGAATATGAACATCGTCTTTGACCTCTCGACCCCCGATGACCTCACGGTGCAGAATGAGATACAGTCTATGAGCCCCGACCAGAGGGCCAACCAGGCGATGAACCTGCTGCTCTATGGCAGCTATACCGGGCCGGGAACAAAGGCCTCGACGATGGGTAACCCGCTCTACACGTTCCTCGAGAGTCAGCTCAACAACATCGCCTCATCGGCCATCAAGGGTGTCGACATATCGTTTGGTATCGATCAGCTCGACCGCACCCGTGACGGTGTCAACTCGACGGCCATGTCATACAGCTACCGCGTGAGCAAGTCGCTGTTTGACGACAGGTTTAAGATCGTTGTCGGCGGTAATTACACCACCGATGCCGACGCCGACGAGAACTTTGCCCAGAATCTCATCGCCGACATCTCGTTTGAGTATCTGCTCAACCCCCAGGGTACGATGTATGTCAAACTTTTCCGCCACACGGGTTATGAGTCAATACTCGAGGGTGAGATCACCCAGACCGGTGTCGGTTTTGTCTACAAAAAGAAGATACATACGCTTAAGGATATTTTCCGCCGCTATCGTCAACGTAATAAAGAGGAGGCACCTCAATGACAACATTCAGCAAATACAGACAATTGACGGTCAGAGGTGTCGTGGCGGCACTGCTCGCGGTGTTCATGGCAGCCTGCTCGACCACCCGCCGTATCCCTGACGGCGAGATGCTCTATACCGGTCTCAAAAGTATCGAGGTCAAGACCCCCGACGGCTCCAAGGCACCCGAGGCGGTGACAAGCGAGCTGAGCGGTGCGGTCAATGTCGCGCCCAACAACGCCATCTTCGGGTCGCCGTCGCTCAGATGGCCCTTCCCCGTGGGGTTGTGGGTGTGGAACAATTGGGACGATCCGGGCAAAGGTATCAAACACTGGCTCTATGATATGCTCGTGACAGAGCCGGTGCTTGTCAGCGATGTACGTCCCGAGGCGAGAGTCAGGATGTTGGATGAGATTCTCGAGAATAACGGATACTTCCGCGGCGGCTCGTCATATTCGCTTGTTCAGGGTAAGAATCCCAAGAAAGCCCGTATACAATATAATGTCGAGACCGGGCCGGCCTATACCCTCAGCTCGATCGAGATGCTGCCCGATACCTGCGTGCTCAACCATCTGATAGACTCTATCGCCGCCCGCGACCCTTATCTGAGGGTTGGTTCGCGCTATTGCGTAGACTCGCTGGCGTTGTCACGTACACGCATAGCCAACGCTATGCGCAACAAGGGTTACTACTACTTCCGCGGCGACTTTGTCGAGTATCTCGCCGACTCGGTGCAAGACCCGATGAAGATAGCTCTGCGTCTGATGCTTGCCTCAAATATCCCCTCGGGCATGATAAAGCGATACAAGACGGGTGATGTGACCATGTATGTGTTCCGCAACCAGGGTGGCGGTGAGCCAGATACGATCGAGACATCGAGGGGGACGCTGATACAGATGAAGCCCTCGCGGTTCCGCACCGCCCTGATGCCTGAATGCGTCACCATGCGCAAGGGGCGCTACTTCACCGTGCGCCAGATGAACTCGACGCAGACGCGTCTGTCGCGACTGGGTATCTTCAACGCCATCAACATAGATGTGCGCCCCGACACCACCGCCACCGAGCCGACACTCAATGTCGAGATCGGGTGTACGTTTGACACTCCTCTTGAGTTCTCGGCCGAAATCAACGCCAGCTCCAAGTCAAACAGTTATCTCGGCCCGGGTATCAGCCTGGGTATCACTAACCGCAACCTCTTTGGCGGCGGCGAGCAGCTCAACGTCACCCTCACGGGTAGCTATGAGTGGCAGACGGGCAAGGGGGCGTCATCGCTGTTTAACTCATATGAGTTCGGCGTCAACGCCTCGCTGGCGGTGCCGCGTATGCTCGCCCCCGGCTTTATCAAGCGCCGTAACCGCAACCTCAACTGGACACGCTTCTCGCTCAATGCCGACGTGCTCAACCGCCCGCATTACTTCAAGATGGCCCAGTTTAACGCCGGATTCAGCTATGAGTGGCAGTCGTCGAGATACTCGTCACACAGCCTCACCCCGTTTAAGCTCACCTATACCAAGCTGATGAAGACCACCGAGGAGTTTGACTCGATAATAGCCCAGAACCCCGCTATCGCCCTGAGTTTTATGAGCCAGTATATCCCGCAGCTGAGCTATACATACACATTCGACCGCAACTACGGGCCAGATAACAACCTCAACTGGACATTCACCGTTCAGGAGGCCGGTAACCTCTTCTGGTCGATCTATGAGCTTTGCGGGAGGCACGGAGAGAAGAAACTCTTCGGTACACCTTTCTCGCAATTTATCAAAGGTACGACACAGCTCGTTTACGGTCGTCGTCTGTGGGGCGACAACTGGCTGGTGAGCCGTGCGGCCATCGGTGCGGCACACGCTTACGGCAACTCATCGCAAGTGCCTTATGCCGAGCAGTTTTATGTCGGTGGTGCCAACTCTATCAGAGCGTGGACGGTGCGCGAACTCGGCCCTGGCTCTTACCGCGCTCCCGAAGACCAACGCAACGGATATTTTGACCAGACCGGTACATTCAAACTCGAACTTAACACTGAGTATCGTTTCCCTATCATCGGCCCGCTGCACGGCGCCGTATTCCTTGATGCCGGTAACGTATGGCTGCTCAAGAAAGACCCCCTGCGCCCCGGCGGCGAGATCAAAGCCTCGACATTCCTCAAGGAGATAGCCCTCGGCACCGGTGTCGGCCTGCGCTTTGACATCTCGATGCTCATCTTGCGCGCCGACCTCGGTATCGGCATCCACGCTCCCTACGACACCGGCAAGAAAGGTTATTATAATATGACCTCATTCAAGAACTCCCTCGCCTTTCACCTCGCCATCGGGTATCCATTTTAATGATAGCGATTGGCCTGATTAGACTAATTGAGCTTAGGGTTGGGTGGGTTAAATTAGGTTAAAATTTGGTTGGGTATGATATTTATCATATATGGCGCGGTGAAAAGTTAGTAATTTTGTGGCTTGAAAATTGATATAATCAGATAATATTCAGTACATCATAGATTTAACGATGAGAAAAATTACCAGCACATTAGGCCGTATCGCGTCTCTTACCGGCCTGTCGGCTGCAGTTGCCCTGCTCCCGGGTTGTTCGGGCGGGGGCGCTGCTATGCCTGCCGACCAGATCCCTGAGCTCGCTGTGATGACAGTTGAGTCAGGCAACTCTGATCTCTCGAATGATTATGCCGCCACTATCAAAGGTAAAGTCGATGTGGATGTCCGTCCGCTCGTATCTGGCTTCGTGACCAAGGTTCATGTCGACGAGGGCCAGTATGTCAAGCAGGGTCAGCCCCTGTTTACGCTCGACCAGGTGACCTTCCAGGCTGCCGTAGAGCAGGCCCAGGCTGCCGTAAATTCGGCCCAGACTGCTGTAAGCTCATCGCAGCTCACTGCCGATAACAAGAAACTCCTTTTTGACAAGAATATCATCAGCGAGTATGAGTATCAGCTTGCCCTCAATCAGCTGTCGACCGCGAAGGCACAGCTGGCCAATGCCCAGGCTGCTCTGACGTCGGCCCGCAAGAATCTGAGCTACACCGTGGTGACCGCCCCGGTGTCGGGTTATGTGGGTTCGATCCCCGGTCGTGAGGGTACGCTTGCGTCACCGTCTATGGCCCAGCCGCTGACCACCGTGAGCGACAACTCTGAGGTGTATGCCTACTTCTCGCTCACCGAGAAGGATATCCTTGAGCTTACCGAGGGTAAAGGTAGCCTCAATGCCGCTGTCAACACCATGCCGATGGTCAAGCTACGTCTTGCCGATGGCTCGGTTTATCCTATCGAGGGAAAGGTAGCAACCGTGTCAGGTGTGATCGACTCATCGACCGGTGCATCGAGCGTGCGCGCCCGTTTCGCCAACCCCGACGGCGTGCTGCGCAGCGGGTCGACCGGTCAGATCATTATCCCCAACCGCATGGATAATGTAATCAGCATCCCCCAGAAAGCCACCTATGAGGTGCAGGACCGTCGCTTTGTCTATGTCCTCAACGACAGCAACAAGACCGTGCCCACCAATATCACCGTGTCACCTCTCAATGACGGGAAGAACTTTATCGTCACCGGCGGTCTGCAACCCGGCCAGCGCGTGGTGATCGAGGGTATCGGCACCAAGGTGCAGCCCGGTATGGAGATCAAGCCTGTCGATGCCGCCGCCAAGGCTGCTCAGGATCAGGCCGCTGCCCCCGCCGCCGAGTGACCCGTAGACGGTCAATACATCTATTCATCATAAGAATCAGACTCCAATCATTATAAAATGAAGCTCGACACCTTTATTAACAGACCGGTGCTATCGACGGTGATCTCAATCTTCATCGTGCTGCTCGGTCTGCTCGGCCTGTCGTCGCTGCCTATCACGCAGTATCCTGACATCGCGCCGCCTACAATCCAGGTGAGCACAACATATAACGGCGCCAACGCCCAGGCTGTGCTTAATTCGGTTATCGCCCCCCTCGAAGAGTCGATCAACGGCGCCGAGGGTATGACCTATATCGAATCGACCGCAACCAATACCGGTTCGGCCACAATCAACGTACACTTTGAGCAGGGGTTTGACCCCGATATGGCTGCCGTCGACGTGCAGAACCGTGTGGCCAAGGCCCAGAACCTGCTTCCCTCTGAGGTCGTGCAGGTGGGTGTGCTCACCCAGAAGCGCCAGTCATCGATGCTCGTGGGTGTGGCTATCTACTCGACCAGCGAGGCATACGACGGTGAGTTCCTCGACAACTACATGAAGATCAACGTCATCCCCGTGCTGCAGCGTGTCAAGGGTGTGGGTGACGTCATGTCGTTTGGCGGTGACTACTCGATGCGTATATGGATCAAGCCCGAGGTTATGGCCCAGTATAACCTGAGCCCCACCGAGGTGGCAGCCGCCCTGCAGGATCAGAACCTCGAGGCCGCCCCCGGCCAGTTCGGCGCCCAGGGTAATCAGTCATTCCAGTACACGCTCAAATACCGCGGCCGTTACGAGACCCCCGAGGAATTTGAGAATATCGTCATCCGCGCCAACCAGGACGGCACCGTGCTGCGCCTCAAGGATGTGGCTGACGTAGAGCTCGGTAAGGTTACCTATGACTATTCGTCTGCCCTCAACGGTTATCCCGGCACTATGGCCGTGGTGTTCCAGACCGCCGGCTCAAACGCGACACAGATCATCAACGACTGTCTCGCTCAGGTCGAAATCCTCAAGAAGGATCTCCCCGACGGGTTGCACTTCGCCATCCCGATGAACAACAACGACTTTCTCTACGCCTCGATCTCAAAGGTTATCCACACCCTCATCGAGGCCTTCATCCTGGTGTTCTTCGTGGTATATGTGTTCCTCGGTGACATCCGCTCGACCCTCATCCCCACCATCGCCATCCCCGTGGCGCTCGTGGCAACATTCTTCGTACTCAAGATCATCGGCTTCTCGCTCAACCTCATCACCCTGTCGGCCCTCGTGCTTGCGATCGCCATTGTGGTCGACGACGCCATTGTGGTGGTCGAGGCGGTGCATGCCAAACTCGACGCGGGTTATCACAGCGCGCGCAAAGCATCTATTGACGCCATGAACGAGATCGGCACCGCCATCCTCTCGATCACCCTGGTCATGATGCTGGTGTTCATCCCCGTGTCATTCATGCCCGGCACCGCCGGTATCTTCTATCAGCAGTTTGGTCTGACAATGGCCATCGCTATCGGTTTCTCGGCGCTTAACGCCTTGACCCTGTCACCGGCCCTCTGCGCCATCTTCCTCAAGCCCCACAAAGCTGACGGAGAGAAAGATGCTCCCCTCAAGGAGCGTCTGGCCGACGCCTACTCGGCTGCAGGCGAGGCAATGGCCGCCAAGGTCAAAGGTAACTGGCAGAAACGCTGGCTGCCGCTGTGCACCGTCGCCCTGCTCGTTGCCACCATCACCTTTATGGTGCTCGGATGGTTTGACTTTGAGAACATCTTTAAGGGTATCATCGCCGTGCTGGCCGCGGTGCTCACCATCTGCGGCCTGTTCACCCAGGCATTCAAAGAGTCTTTTGAGGCACTGTTTGCCAAGGTGCTCGAGGGATACCGTAAGAAAGTCAAATACTTTGTCAATCACAAGATTATCTCATCGCTGGCGGTGGTCATATCTATCGTGGCCCTGGTGCTGCTGATGAAAATTACCCCCACCGGTATGGTGCCTAACGAAGACACCGGTACGCTCTTCGTGATGGTCGATATGCCCCCGGGCACATCACAGGAGCGCACTATCGAGGTGATGAATCAGGTTGACCGCACACTGGCCGAGATACCAGAGATACAGTATCGCCAGATGATCAACGGTTACTCGTTTATCGCCGGTGCAGGTCCGACCTACGGTACATTCATCATCAAGCTCAAAGACTGGTCAGAGCGCCCCGGCGTCGACCACAGCTCAAACGCCGTGCTGATGCGCATCTATGCCATGACCGGCAAGCTCATCAAAGACGGCCGTGTCATCGCCTTTGCGCCCCCAATGATCGCCGGTTACTCGGTGACCAACGGTTTTGAGCTGCGCATGCAGGATAAGACCGGCGGTAACATCGACGACTTCTTTGCCATCGTGCAGAACTTCCTGGCCGAGCTCAACGCCCAGCCCGAAATTCAGACAGCATACACCACGTTTAACCCCACCTTCCCCCAGTATAAGATCGAGATCGACGCCGCCAAGGCCAAGCAGGCCGGCCTGTCGACATCGACCATCCTGTCGACAATGCAGGGATACTTCGGGTCGATGTACGTGTCAAACTTCAACCGATTCGGAAAGATTTACCGTGTGATGATGCAGGCTCCCCCCGAGTCGCGCGTCTCGCTCGAGTCGCTCAAGAATATCAAGGTCAAGACCTCGACGGGCAAGATGGCCTCGCTCGAGAACTTCGTCACCCTCGAGAAAGTCTACGGCCCTGACCTGCTCAACCGATTCAACCTCTTCACCTCAATCTCAGTCACCGGTAACCCCGCCGAGGGATACTCGTCAGGTCAGGCCCTGGCCGCCATCGAGCGCGTAGCCAGCCAGACGCTCCCTACCGGTTACGGTTATGAATACGCCGGTATGACCCGTGAGGAGGGTAGCGGTAACTCAAACTCGACAGCCATCATCTTTGGTCTCTGTCTGCTGTTTGTCTACCTGCTGCTGTCGGCCCAGTATGAGAGCTACATCGTCCCCTGGTCGGTAATCCTCTCGATCCCCTTCGGTCTGATGGGCTCGTTTATCCTGCTGTGGATATTCAACCTCATCTACCTGTCGTCGGGCAACCCGCTTGAGATGGCCAACTTTATCTCTAACAACATCTATCTGCAGATCGCCCTGATCATGCTTATCGGTCTGTTGGCCAAGAACGCCATCCTTATCGTCGAGTTTGCCCTCGAGCGCCGACGCACCGGCATGTCGATCGTCAACGCCGCCATCCAGGGTGCCGCCGCCCGTCTGCGACCCATCCTTATGACATCGCTGGCGCTTATTATCGGTCTGTTGCCGATGATGTTCGCCTCTGGTGTAGGCGCCAATGGTAACCGCGCCCTCGGTGTGGGTTCGATCGGCGGTATGCTCATCGGTATGATCCTGCAGATCTTCTTTGTCCCGGCCCTCTTCGTCATCTTCCAGAAGATCCAGGAGAAGATCAGCCCCATCAAATGGAAAGATACCAACAACTCAGGTATCGAGAGCGAAATCGAACAGTATGCACGATAAAAAGTAAAACAGACTTAGATGAACTTCAGAAAAATATTCATAGCCGCAGCCTTCGGTTTAGCCGTGGCCGGGCTCACCTCCTGCCATATCTACAAGAAATTTGAGATGCCCCAGGATGACCCCGTCACCAAGGAGTATGCCGAGGTGGTCAAGAGCGAGCCTGACTCGGCCGCTTTTGGCAATCTCCCCTGGCAGGCGGTCTTCACTGACCCCGTGCTGGCCGACATGATACAGCGCGCTCTCGACAACAATGTCAATCTCGACAACGCACGCCTCAACGTCGAGGTGGCCAAGGCCAACGTTCTGGGCGCCCGCCTGAGCTATCTCCCCGCCGTGGCCCTCAACCTCAACGGCTCGCTGTCTAAATATCACGTCGACGGCGCATCATGGACACGCACCTATCAGTTGCCAATGGCCATCAGCTGGGAGGTAGACATCTTCGGCAAGATCCTCAACCGCAAGCGCGCCGCCGAGGCCGCCCTCGACCTGCAGAAAGATTACGAGCAGGCCGTCAGATCTCAGATTATAGGCGGTGTGGCCTCATGCTACTACACCATCGCCGTGCTCGAGTCACAGCTCAACCTCTCGCGCGAGACCGCCGAGCTCTGGAAACAGAGTGTGCAGACCATGCGCGACTTTAAGGAGGCCGGGCGTGTGACCGAGGCCGCCGTCGTGCAGAGCGAGGCCCAGTATTATCAGATCCTGGCCTCGATCACCGACCTCGAGACAGCCCTCGACAAGGCCAACAACTCGATGTCGCTGCTGCTCAACGTAGAGCCCCAGACCTGGACTATCTCGCCCGATGCCCGTTTGGGCAACCCGCAGGTGCTCCGCGACGGTATACCTATGCGCGAGCTGGCCATGCGTCCCGATGTCCGCGTGGCCGAGCAACAGCTTGCCGCCGCCTACTATGCCACCAACTCGGCCCGTGCCGCCTTCTACCCCTCGCTGACCATCAGCTCTAACGGCGGGTTTACCAACCTCGTCGGGTCGATGATCACCAACCCCGGCAAATGGTTTGTGCAGTTGGCCGCCCAGCTCACCGCGCCCCTCTTCTCGCGCGGCGCCAATATCGCCGGTCTCAAGGGGGCCAAGGCACAGCAAGAGCAGGCGATGAACAACTTTAAGTACGCCCTGCTCAACGCAACCGCCGAGGTCAACGACTACCTCACCGCCTACGGCAACCTCTCGCGCAAGCAAGAGCTGCTGGCCAGTCAGACCGAGGCCCTCTCACAGGCCGTCGAGATGACCAACCTGCTGCTCGCTTATGACGGCAAGACCACCTATCTCGAGGTACTCAACGCCCAGTCATCGCTGCTGTCGGCACAGCTGTCGGCACTCTCGACCGAGCTCGAACGCGACCAGACCATCATCAGCCTCTACCAAGCCCTCGGCGGAGGCCGATGATAACCCTGAGACGCCATCAAATCAACAACCCTTAACACCCTATCGCCATGATCTCCCCATTAGCCCACGTCGACCCCTCAGCCAAGATCGGTCAGAACGTCAAAATATCTCCATTCGCCTTTGTCGACAAAGATGTCGAGATCGGTGACAACTGCGAGATCTTCCCCTACGCCTCACTCATGCCCGGCACACGCCTGGGTAAGGGGTGTCGCGTATTCCAGGGGTCAATAATCTCGGCCGAGCCGCAAGACTTCCGTTACAAAGGCGATGACTCGCTCTGCATCATAGGTGACAACGTCACCATACGAGAGCACGTCATCATCAACCGCAGCATCCATGCCGGAGGCGCCACACGCGTCGGCAACGACACCTTTATCCTCGCCGAGAGCCACATCGGCCATGACTCGGTCATCGAGGGTAAGAGCGTGCTGGGCAACGGTGTCAACATCGCCGGCGACTGCCACGTGGGCAAATATGTCATCCTCTCATCCAACGCCATGCTCCACGAGAACTCAAAGGTCGGCGATTGGGTGCTCATCAAAGGCGGCTGCCGAGTGTCGGGCAACGTACCCCCCTATATCATCGTCGCCCACAACCCCGTGGCATACTTCGGCGTCAACGCCTTTATCATGCGCAAGCACGGCTTCACCGAGGAGCAGATCGACGACATCGCCAAAGCCTACCGCAACATCTATCAGAGCGGTATCTCGGTCTTCAACGCCCTGCGCCGCATCGAGGCCGACATCGACCCCTCGGAGATCCGCGACAACATCCTCACCTTTATCCGCTCAAACAATCAGCGCATCGTGGCCATCCCCATCGACCTCGAGGGCTGATCTCCACCTAATATCGGGGGCTGATCTCCACCTAATATCGGGGGCTGAATCCCCCTAACCCCACTACAAACAGAGGGTGTGGCCGTCTGACGGCCACACCCTCTGTCGCATACTTTTTAACTAAGTGTGAATAGTCCGGCGATATTTACAGCACACCGTAATAAAAACAGCGATAACCGGGCGGCGCAATCGAATTTATAGTTAACTTGTGCGGATACAAACCAACATAACACTAAATCACTATGTTATCACACCGATTGATATTGGTATTTCAAATAATCCTAATA
>CAMWLR010000003.1 GCA_947175215.1 uncultured Porphyromonadaceae bacterium | reverse complement strand
ATCTGTAGCCCATCCGCCACCGGCCTCGGGGAAGAGGTATATGTTTGATGTGTTTTCGGGCTCTGCAACAAGTTTGTTGAGATCGGCTGTCACAAAAGTATATGTGGCATCGTCTGAGCTTGTCCAGGTTTTTGCCTCGCCCAGGGTGTAGACCGACTTACCGGTGAGCAGATTTTGAGCTACCGAGCTGTTAATTATTGCCGCAACCATAACCGAAGCCGCAATTATTTTTTTTCTCATGTTTTTTAGTGTAGGTTATGTTTTGGATTATTGTTTGATTAGCTTATTGCCGTTAACAATATAAATGCCTGTCGGAAGGTCTGATAGGGGTGCAACGGGATCAGCGTCTGCGCGTATGAGTATCCCTTGCATAGAATAAACGTTAACCGGGGAGGTCGATGAGAGTGTATCGGCCTCGACGCCCTCGATGCCTGACTCATCGGCCAGCGTCACTGTAGAGATGACGATCCCGCTGGGTGAGTATTGGTTGGCGTCTGCGATGCGGATGGTCTGCTTACCTGCGGGGAGGGTCACGGCGAAACTTTCCTGACGATAGTCGGTCATTGAGTTTGAGAGGGCAAACTGACGGGCAGGGCAGAGTTCGGTGGCAGTGCCGTCGGCGCTGACAGACTTGATGGTGATTGTCGGATCAAAGCGGGTAGGTTCGCCCATGCCGGCAACATCAAGCACCACTTTGTATGCACCGCTCTGAGGAACGTCAAACTGATAGTCGACCCATGCGCCGGCATTGAAACGTGTTATCTCGATCTGTGCCTCAGATGCAGGATTGTTGGCAGCCCCGAGCAGACAGCCATATTGGCTGATGTAATCTTTGGCGGGGACAGGTGTGTTTACAGGATGATATACATCTTTGTCAAAGTCTGACATATAGACATATACTTTACCCTGTGGTGAGAGTTCGCGCTCAGCCTCACCCTTACCTGACAGCAGCAGGCCATAGTTGGGCCCTTTTGATGCGCTTGACTCACCGACGGCCTTGAACCAGGCATAACGATAGATCCACTCGGTTTTCTCGAGCCACTCGACGGCCTCCATCATGGCCGAGATCTGAGTCTCGGGGGCCACCGTAGAATTGGCGTTACCCTCCTCGGGCCAGTAACAGAACTCGGTCACCCATACCGGCTTGCCATATTTTTCGTGGAAAGTTGTGGCGAGGGTCTTCATGACGCCTGGACCACCGTATGAGTGGACGGCGACATAATCAAAAGCGTCATTACCGACGAGAGCAACAAACTCATCCATCCACTGACTCGGATTTGTATAGGGCGGGTTGGGCGAGTAATTGAGAGCCGGGGCCACAAGGCCCAGACCAAGCTCATCAGCGAGAGCCTTGACTGCAGGCCATGCTGCGGCAGCTGCCGCCGGGGTCATGTTGGCCTGATTTGTAAAGTTGGGTTCATTGAACCCCAGCAGGTATTTGACCTCGGGATGCCCGGTGACATAGTTACGGATGTTATCTGCACTGTAATTGCCGTTCCAGCACATCGGTATGTATTCCATATATGTCTCGTTTGCGATATAACGGCCAGTGGTGTTACCCCAGTTGTAATACCAGGTCACCCCCGGGGCGAGTGCCTCAAGCTGGGCTTTATATTGAAATTGATTCTCGCTCACACCGCGTTTGAAACTTTTAGCTTGCAGAGAGGTGACGGCAAGAGTCAGAGCAGCGGCAGATATTAAAGTCGTCTTGATTTTCATGACTATGGCGTAGGTATGTCAGTTAGTAGAGTGTTGTAATATAGTGATTATCTCGATGCGACATCGGGGGTAGCGGCCACGATGTTAAATGTGGCCGGGTTGCCTGAGTTGCTGTCAGAGGAGATCCAGACGCTGAACTCACCCGGCTCTACCTCGCGGGTAGTCGGTGAGGTGAAGAACGCGAGATCATCAGGTGTGAGAGTGAATGTCACTTGTCGGCTCTCGCCCGGTTTGAGATTGAATTTCTCAAATCCGCGGAGCTCCCTGACGGGTCTGATGAGTTTGCCGACATGGTCGCGGATATAGAGCTGGGCAACCTCAGCACCCTCGACAGCACCGGTGTTGGTGACGGTGCAGATGACTTTGAGATTCTCGTCGGGGGTGATTTCGGTGGCAGAGATGACGGGGTCGGTGTAAGCAAATGTGGTATAGCTCAAGCCGTAGCCAAACGGGAAGAGAGGGCCATCGCCCGCATCAAGATAGTAGCTTGTGCATCCGGTCGAGGTCTGTCCGGCCTCAAGAGGGATCTCATCTATGAGGGTCATACCCTGGGCCGGGCGACCGGTGTTCTTACGGTTATAATAGATCGGTACCTGGCCTGACATCCGGGGGAATGAAACGGGGCAACGGCCCGAGAAATTCACCTCACCGGCAAGTAGATTGGTCAGGCCGGGGCCTGTCATCGTGCCGCCGTGGAAACAATAGACGATCGCATCGGCGTTGTCGACATCATCTCTCAGAGCGAGCGGGCGGCCGGCCTGGATCACCATCACGACCGGTGTGCCGGTAGCATGGAGCTCTTTAAGGAGGTCGCTTTGTGCGCCCGGCAGGGTGAGGTCGGTGCGGCAGTGAGCCTCACCTGAGAGGACAGCTTCCTCGCCGGCGAAATAGAGGACAAGATCAGCCTTCTGAGCAGCCTCGACAGCTTTTGCAAAGCCATCGGTAGTACACTGACGGCTGAATGTCAGGCCGGGCACGTAGATGATATTTTTCTTACCGTACTTGGCCTCAAGAGCCGCCAGGGGTGTGACAGAGTGAGATTTCTCGAGGTCAAATGACCATGTGCCGGCTTGATCATAAGGGGCATCTGCCATCGGACCTATGACGGCGATCTTCTTAACCTTTGATTTGTCGATTGGCAGTGCACCCGCATTCTTGAGCAGAATGGCGCTCTCCTCGACAGCGCGACGGGCGGCATCGAGATTACCGGCAGTGTAGAATCGTGATGCTGTAGCCATATCTACGTATGGGTTGTCAAAGAGGCCCAGGCGATATTTGAGACGCAACACATTGGCGACGAGCGAATCTACGCGTGCCTCAGATACCTTACCGGCAGTCACGAGATCATTGAGATGAGAGATGTAGGCATAACTCTCCATATCGACATCGACGCCGGCATCAGCTGCCTGTGCGGCTGCCTGACTGAGATCGGCGGAATATCCGTGAGGAATCATCTGCTGTATCGAGCCCCAGTCGCTTACCATCAGACCGTCAAATCCCCATTCATCGCGCAGTATCTCCTGAAGCAGGTGACGGTTGCCTGACGAGGGTACGCCGCAGATGTCATTAAATGAGCACATGAATGTTGCCGCTCCGGCATCAGAGGCTGCCTTGAAAGGGGGGAGGTAAGTCTCGCGCAACTGTATCTCGGGGATCCATGTGGTGTTGTAGTCGCGGCCGCTCTCAGCTGCGCCATATCCTGCAAAATGTTTGGCACATGCCGCCATGGTGTTGGGGGCTGAGAGATCGTCACTCTGATACCCCTTGACCATAGCCACGCCGAGCTCTGAGGTGAGATAGGTGTCTTCGCCAAAGCCTTCGGCCATGCGTCCCCAGCGGGCATCGCGTGCGATATCGAGCATAGGAGAGAATGTCCAGCGGATACCGACTGACGAGGCCTCATCGGCAGCTACCCGGGCTCCCTCCTCGACCATGTCTCGGTTCCATGATGCAGCCTGACCCAGAGGGATAGGGAAGATAGTGCGGAAGCCGTGGATAACGTCACGTGCAAAAATCAGGGGTATCCCCAGGCGGGTGTTCTCGACTGCCTCGCGTTGGAGTTTATTGACAACCTCGGGGTCGGTCTCATTTAGGATAGAGCCGACAGCCCCGTCACGGATAGAGCCGATCATATCGGGTGCGTAGCCATAACCTGACAACTGATTGAGCTGACCGATCTTCTCGGCGAGAGTCATGCGGCCGATCATATCAACGACACAGCTGTCGATCTGTGCATCTGTCATCGATGCCCCCATGGTCGAGAGACAGCATCCTGACATTAAGGCGGATATGAGTAATTTATTCATGTTTTTAGGGTTGTATATGATAATAAGATAGCTTGCAGCAGTAGGGGGATATATACCCTTACTGTTACAGTGCGGTTTGTAATGGTTTGAAGATTAGTCTTATAGTGTAAGTGACCTTATCGTATCACTACCTTGAGCGAAGCTGATGGGCTGGTGGCAAGGTAGAGTCCCGGGGTAATCCCCGACGTCGAAAGTCTGCCGGTGTCTGTGGCGGCGACCTGACGGCCAGACAGGGTGTAGAGCGTGAGGTTGCGGTCGTGAGAGAGGATGGTGTGACCGTCATATTTTATGGTGTCCTCTTTTGTCTCGGTTGATACGGTCTCGATTCCCGACTTGTCATCGCCAAGATCGAGAAAGTCAGTGTTCTCAGATGTCAGGCCTTTTTGATAGATGCGTACATAATTGATATACATCGAGGCCTGGTTGTCGTTGGCGCTATTGAGGGCAGTGATCCCCTCGGGGGTATGTATTGAGGGGAAATTGCCGCCGATAGCGAGATTAAAGAGGATGAAGTTGTCTTTGTGGAAGTAATTGCCGGCTGACCACTCGTTGCCGGGGTCATCCTGCGGGCAATCAAATTTATAGTAGGGATTCTGGACGGGATGTTTGTCGAGATCGACATACATCTTTATGCCGTTCTCATCCCAAATTATTGTAAAGAGATGGAACTCGCCGTCTTGCAGACTATAAGATTTTGTGGTATGCTTTGCGTAAGAGGCGTTAGGCCAAGCGGGGCCCCAGTGACATGCGCCGTTGAAGTATCGGTCTTGCGCTCCGGCATTGATGCCGTCGATATGCCCCATCTCGATTATATCGGTCTCTCCGCAGCGCGGCCAGCCGACATCGTCATAGTCGTTACCCATCATCCAGAATGCCGGCCAGAGGCCGTTAGCGGTCGAGGGGAATTTTATGGAGGCCTCCATCTTGCCGTGGGTAAAGGCTATTCGTCCTTTTGAGTTAACGCGGCCGCTGGTAAAATTACGGCCCTTGTAACTCTCGCGACGGGCGGTGAGTATCAGGCAGTGATTGCCCCGGCCGTCATCACCGAGGCGGACGTTTTCAGGACGGTCGGTATAATATTGCAGTTCGTTATTGCCACCCCCCGATCCGTTGACCTCAATATCCCATCTGAGTGGGTTTAGCTCATCTGCATCAAAGAGATCTTGCCACACGAGTGTGTAACCGTCAGTCTCCCCTGATCCGTTCTGATGATCGGCTGCATTGGCTGTGAGGGTAGCTAACGAGAATAATATGGTAGCGGGTAAGAGGAGTTTCATGGGGTGGTGGGTAGAGAAAATGATGGAATGATGGTTAGTATGATAAAGTGGGGTAGCAGTAAAAACATAAACAGCGGGGTGTCGGTTGCCGGGATGGTGACGACACCCCGCTGTAATTAACCTAAGACAATCTTACGGTCTTGAAATTGAGAGCTATTGGTAAGGAAAAATCGTGAGGTATTGATTAGCGGACAACGATCTTCTGAGCCTTGTTGCCGGCCTTGGCTACATATACGCCCGGCTGCAGTGAGCCCAGACCGAGGGTGGTGCCTGCGGTAGCTTTTACGAGCTGACCGTTGAGGTTGTAAACCTTGATGCCGGTAGCACCTGTGACATTGATAGTGTTGGCTGTGACAACGAAATCAACTGCATCATCGGCCATTACGCTCTCAACACCTGCGCCTGAGGTGTTGTAGAAGTAGATGGCATCGAATGCGAAACTCTGACCCTGTACGCCACCACCGAGGAAAGAGAAGAGGTTACCGGTCCATGCGTTGAGATTGGCGGGTGAGAAAGTGGGATAGATCTTCTTGAGCTGACCGAGGGTGATGTCGATACCCTGCCAGTCATCGGTGATTTTAGGAGCGATGGTGGGGAAGATAGCACCATTGTCGTTGAAAGAGTCACCGAGAGCAACCTTGGCGGGGGACCCGCCGTCACCATCCAGGATTATCAACGCGATTGAGGCGGGACCGTTGCCGGTGGGAGTCATGTATGCCAGATGGAAGTGAGTGTCATCGTTAAGCATTGAGAGGTCGAGACCGGGAGCGGAAATTGCGAGACCGGCACCTGACCAGCCTACATTTGTGACTACAACTGAGATATAACCACCCTCTGCCATATCTACGCGGGGATATGACTCATCGCCGGGGATGAGAGTGTTTTCCCAGTACCAGAGGTTACGGCCGTTGTCGGCATCGGGGCCAATGTATGTAACAGTTGCACCGGCTGTCTTAAGATCATTGATAGCGTCCTCAGACAGTGTGATGTATTCTACTGTCTTGGGCTCTTGGGTGGCAACAACAGAGGTCGAAGGGTCACAGGTGTACTGGGCCTTAGCAGCAATGGCCACGAGACCGGTGGCTGCGATGAGAGTAAATTTTTTCATGTTTAAAAGAATTTGTTAAATTGATAGGTTAATAGGTTTAGATATCTGGGTCTATTTGACTTTCGGGGTATTGTTGAGAGAGACTGTTATTGAGAGACAGGAGGAGAGTGTTTAGAGGGGGATCGGGGACCTTTACCCGGGCAAGCCCGTTTAGACAGGCTTGCCGCAAGTAAGGCTGCATTATAGGATTAGTTTAGGGTTTAGTATCCGGGATTCTGTTCCATCGGGTTGAGGTTGAGTTCCTCAGAGGGGATGGGGAAGAGCTCATGTTTGCCGGGGATAAACGAGGCCATCTCTGCGCGGGCCTCGGCGGACTCCGTCTTGCCGTAGCTGCCGGTGTCTTTATCCATCACCTGAGCGGCGATGCCCCAGCGGACGAGGTCAAACCAGCGGTGACCCTCCATGGCCAGTTCGACACGACGTTCGTGGCGGATGGCTTCGCGCAGTGACTCGGGATTGTCAGAGTAACCGCGATAGTTGGGGAATGAGGGGAGGGCATTGGTCTCGGTGGCGTTGGCACGGGCGCGGCCGCGTACCTCCTCGAGTGCCCACTTGGCGCCGTTGAGGTCTTTACCACTCTCGAGAGCTGCCTCGGCGTAAAGCAGAAGCACGTCTGAAGCGCGGACGAGACGATAGTTCAGCGGGCTGCGCGAGTGGTGATCGATAGCGGGGAATGTGCCCCCCTCGCTGTATGAGATCTTGTTGTTGTAATAATAGCTGCCGAGATAGGTCACCTCGATTTCATCGAGACACTGCTCATCGGGGATACCGATAGCTACCTCGCGGCGCACGTCGCCCTGCTCAAACTCGTTATAGAGGTTATGTGTGGGGTGATCCCAGCCCCAACCGCTCTTGTCGGCGAGCGAGCTCATGCGCGGACGGGTGAGGATGGTGGTGAATGTTCCGCGGGTGAAGCCGAAGTTGTCACCGTAGTCGCTGGTGGGGTCGGCGGCATACTGTATCTCGAAGACACTCTCGGGGCCGTTCTCGCCGGCGAGGGTAAAGTTGTCGGCATAATTGGCGCAGAGAGAGTATTCACCGGCCTTGTAATACTCGTCTACAAACTTCTTACCCCATGTGTAAGCGTTTTCGTAGTCGTGATTATAGAGGTAAGCCTTGGCGAGCATCGCGGTGGCAGCGCCCTTGGTGGCACGACCGAGATCGTCGGCGGTGTACTGGCTTTTCTTATAAAGAAGTTTCTCGGCGTTGGTGAAGTCTGAGATGATAGACTCATATACCGCATCGGCTGTCGCGCGGGGCTGTTGCCATCTGTTTGACGAGTCCAGGACATCATGTACCAGAGGTACACCGCCAAAGAGTCTCACGAGCTGGAAGTAGTAAAATCCGCGCAGGAAGTAAACCTCACCTAACAGACAGTCGCGGCGCTCGGGGCTGACGATGTCATCACCCTCAAATTCCTCGAGCTGGGCGATAGCGAGGTTACAGCGGATGATGCCTACATATTTGGCGCGGTAATATTGTAGCACGATGCCGTTGTTGGCGTTGGTCTTGAAGTTGTCGATGTCGTAGGCATCGGGGCCGTCGGCGAGATTCTGGCCACCCTTGAGAGCGTCGTCAGAAGCGATGTCGCCGAAATACCACTCAGAGAAATAGGCGTTTTTATATTCCCATGCAAGCGGGGTGTAGCAGCCATTGACATTCTGTATGTAGGCTGTGCCGTTGACATAGAAATCCTTGAGTTTGGTCGAGCCGGGGCTGTCCTCGCCGAGCCAGTCGTTACAACCGGTGGTCAGCATCGCGGCTGATAGTACGCCGGCAGCGAGCAGATATTTGTTTATATTGAGTTTCATGGAGTCTTTTGAAAATCTTTAGAGTGTTGGAGAATGAGGAATCAATATGTCAGGTTGACACCGAAGATAAATGTGCGGCTCTGAGGATAGTTGCCGTAGTCAACACCACCGCTTACCTCTGGATCAAATCCTGAGTAGTTGGTGATAGTGAACACATTTGAGCACTGAGCATAGAAGCGACAGCTCTTTATCCCTTTGGTGCCGAGAATCGACTTGGGCAGCGTGTAACCGATCTGCAGGTCTTTGAGGCGGAAGTAGTTGCCACTCTCGAGGAACCGGTCTGAGACATAATAGTTGACGGTGTTCTTGGGGTTGGGGATTGAGCCGTCGGGGTTGTCGACTGTCCAGGCATCTGCCATGACGGGTGAGAGTACTGAGGTCGAACCGTTGCTCTCGAGACGGTGGCGCATCTGGTTGTAGATCTTTGAGCCGCCAACACCCTGGAAGAAGAGCTGCAGGTCGAAGTCTTTTATCCAGAGACCGAGGTTGATACCGTAGCTGACTTTGGGGATTGATGAACCGAGCTGCACACGGTCTTTGTCATCAATCACACCGTCACCGTTGTTGTCGATATATTTGGCATCGCCGGCATGGAAGGGGATGTTGGCAGCATTGTAACCGGTGAGGTAGTCGAGGGCCTCCTGGTCGGTGCGGTATATGCCGTCATATTGGTAGCCCCAGAAGTAGTAGAGGGGGTATCCCTCGTCAACAACCTGCACGTTAGCATAGTTGGTGTAGACGGGCGAACCGCCGTTGAGCGACACCAGTTTGTTGTCGATAAACGAGATGTTGCCGCCGACCGAGTAACGCAACCAGCTATTGATAGTGTTACGGTGATCGATATTGATTTCGATACCTTTGTTGCGCACCTTGCCTACGTTGGCCATGGCCGAGTAGAGGTTGCCGACATGAGCGGGGGCATTGACACCCATGAGCATATCGTTGGTGTTGCGGATAAATCCGTCAAGTGATCCGCTCAGTTTGCCATTCCAGAGCGAGATGTCCACACCGGCGCTCCACTGCTCGGTGTTCTCCCAGTGACCGCCGTTGTTTATCCATGTCAGTACGGCTGCACCGTTGACGAGTGTCTGGTTGGCTCCTAATACATAGTCGACAAATGTCGGACCGTTAGAGAACATATTGAGCACGAAGGCATCATTGCCGATATTGTCGTTACCGACCTTACCCCAGCCCAGACGGATCTTGAGGTCGTCGATGTTTGTGAAATCTTTCATGAAGCTCTCGCGGCTCAGACGCCAGGCGGCTGCAAATGAGGGGAAATAACCCCAGCGGTTCTCGGCAAATTTGCTCGACCCGTCGGCACGGAAGTTGACGGTAAGCAGGTAGCGGCTGTCGTATGAGTAGTTTACACGGCCAAGCCAAGACTGGCGGCGGTTGCGTGCAACACCGTCACTGGGTGTGCCGGGGTCTTCGGTTGTCTGTGACAGATACCAGTTGCGTTCGTCAGGATTGAGGATGTTTGATCCTGAGTTGCCGATCGAGTAGTAGTTGTATTCCTCAACGGTGAAGCCGGCCATCGCCGTGATGTCGTGCTTACCGAATGAGTTATTGTAGGTGAGGATATTGTCAACGTTCCAGTAATAGTTGCGGGCCATCGACGAGCTCAGGAAGTTTTTGTCGCGTTTGTCGTAAGATGATACCTGATAAGCGTCTGCAAAGCTCTTGTCGGTAGTGATGCGGTAGTCAAAACTATAGCTGGTGCGCCAGTCAAAGTGCTTGACCGGGGTGAGGTCGATAAACACGTTGCCGACAAAGCGCTCGTTGCGTGTCTTGGGGTGAGAATACTCGACCATCGAGAACGGGTTGGTAACGTTCTTAAAGTTTGAGCCGGCGGCGATAAGCCCGCTCATGTCCTTACCCTTACGGTTATAGTAACCGTCGGGATAGTGGGTGGGATCCCAGGGGGCCATGGCAAATGCTGCCGAGAGTATGTTGGCACCGGCACTCTCGCTGTTGTCTCCGCTCTCGTATGCGTTCTTGGCGACAGAGGCCATGAATGAGATGTTCTCGCCGATCTTCATCCATGGGAATGCCTGGAAAGCGGTGTTGAGTCGGGCGGTGAAGCGGCTGTAATCCGAGCCGATGATGATACCTTCTTGCTTAAACCAGCTGCCTGACATTGAGTAGGTCAGACGATCATTACCGCCGTCGACAGCGAGGTGATAGTTCTGTATCATCCCGTTACGAAACACCTCATCCTGCCAGTCGGTATCGACTGCCGAATAGTCAAAGCCGGTGGGGTTTGTGTCAGGATTATATACAGTGGGGTAGAAGTCTGAGTTGCGTACACCCTGATAGAGAGCCAGCCATTGGTTGAATCCCTGCTCGTTATATACTTTCTTTGCCGAGGCATTGGCGTTAATGGCAACGTATGTGTCGGCAAAGTCTTTGGCGTTCATCACGTCAAGTTTTTTCCAACGCTGTTGCAGACCTACATAACCGTTGAAAGTGATGGTGGTAGGCTTGTTGAGGTTGCCGCCCTTGGTGGTGACGATGATAACACCGTTGGCACCACGTGAACCGTAGATAGCTGTGGCGGATGCGTCTTTGAGTACCTCGATATGCTCGATGTCATTGGTTGACAAGAAATTGATGTCGTCACAGATGACGCCGTCGACTACATATATAGGTGAGGCGCCGTGGATGGTCCCGACACCACGGATACGCACCTCGGCAGATGCACCGGGGCGACCACTGAGCGAGTTGACCGTGACGCCGGCAACCTGGCCCTGCAGGGCGTTAGACAGTGATGCGGCCGGGGTCTTGGTCAGTTTGTCAGAGCTTACGCTCGAAACCGAGCCGGTGAGGTCACTTTTCTTTACCGCGCCATAACCGATAACCACCAGTTCGTCAAGCATATTGCTCTGTTGGGTCATTGCTACATCGATTGTTGTGCTTGTGCCGACAGTTTTTTCCTGGGGGTCATAACCAACGTATGAAAATAGCAGGATAGCACCGGTCTTTACATTAATAGTATAGTTACCGTCGATATCAGTTGTCACGCCGGTCGAGGCTCCCTTGACTCTGACGGTAGCCCCGATCAGGGGTTCTCCGTCTTCGGCCGATGTAACAGTACCGGTGACGGTGAATCCCTGCCCCGAGGCGGTCATGCCGGTCAAAGCCGACAGAAACAAAAGGAATGAGATAAAGAATTTATTCATAGGAATTATGAATGGTATTAGGGTTTTTTACTCTTGTTGATTGGTCTCAAAATTTGTTAATAAGGTTAGAAAAAGCATGGCTCGCGGGCCGTAGGTTAAGTTTGTCAATTATCGGGCTGCACCGTGGTCGCCCGATTACATCGCAAAATTACTCTAAAATATAGCGCTTCGCAAGTCTTTTTGAGCTATATTAACTCTACAATGCAAGATTTAACCTCTACAAACACTATACACAAAGATTAGAAATGCATGATAATCAATAAAATAGCGTTTTTATGTTTTATAACATATAATTACAAGGGGTGCTACAACGTATTTTTTCGGAAATTTGTGTCGTAATCTCTAAAATCAACTGTTAAAAGATGAAATTGCGGCACTTGATATTGTTGGTTTTTACGCTCATATTTCTGTCAGGGATGGCCGCCGAGGCTGCCGGTTTTCTGCCGGTGAGAAATTTCGGCAGGGATTTTTACCGGGGAGGCGCGCAGAACTGGAGTGTGGTTCAGGATTCGATTGGCAGAATTTATGTAGCCAACCGAGACGGTATGCTGAGATTTGACGGCCAGAGATGGCATAAGTTCATGCTCTCAAATTATACAACGGTCAGATCGATGATGTTTGATCCCACGACCGGCAGGATATATGCCGGCGGGTCTGAGGAATTTGGATATTTCAGTACAGACTCATTGTGCTCTGATTTCAGGTATACGACACTTACCGATAAATTCAGGGGTATGCGTCCCTCTTTCACCGAGGTGTGGAACATCTTCAAGCGCGGAGAGAGGATATACTTTCAGAGTGACAATCATCTTTTTTGTTATGAGGGGAGTGATGTGGTGAGCTATGAGGCCCCAGGCCGCATAGCTCGTTCGGCTGCCATCGCGGGGGTGATATATGTTGCACTCGAGGATGGTAACTTATACAGATTTAACGGCACGGCATTTGACCGGTTGCCCGGAACTGAACGGCTGCACGGCAAGAAGATTGCGGCATTGTTGCCGTTGTCATCATCGGGCGACCTGTTGATTGCAACCTCGGTCAACGGGCTATATACTTATGACGGCGGCAGTGTCACTCTGTTGGATACTGATATCAGCGATTTTCTGCGTGAAAATCAGGTGTTTTGTGCAGCCAGTGACGGTGATGACTATATATTCGGGACAGTCAACCGCGGGGCTGTGGTGAAAAATCTTGCCACCGGGCGCGTAAGCTATATAAATAAAGAGACCGGGTTGCAGAACAATACCGTGTTGGGCGCAATGTTTGACAACACTCATAATATATGGCTGTCGCTCGATAACGGTCTTGATTATGTCCTGTATAATTCACCCGTATCGATACTCGTCGGGGCTCAAAATGCTGTCGGTGCAGGGTATGTGTCACAGCGAAAAGGTGATAAAGTTTTTTTCGGTACAAATCAGGGACTCTATTCGGCGGCATATCCTTTTGGTTCATCCCCGTCACCCGTCTCTCTCAAACGAGAGCTGCATGGTCAGATATGGTCAATTGACGGTATTGGTGACGATCTGTTTGTCGGTGGAGACGCCGGCCTGTTTGTCTTATCAGGTGGCGGGTTTTCTCGCGTTGCCAACGTCCCCGGTACGTATAGCGTCTCGGTATTAAGAAATGACCGCTCGCTGGCATTGGTGTCATCTTATGACGGATTCTATATGTTAGGAAAAACGGGCGCACAATGGCACAACCTCGGCCGAATAGAGGGATATGATGATATCGGGGGTAAATTTGTCGAGGACTTGGACGGATATATATGGATGCCCCATTGGCGTAAAGGGGTTTATCGTCTAAGGTTAAACCGCGATACGCGCCGTTTTGAGGAGAAGATACTCGTCGACACTACCTGCGGGTTGCCTACGGCTCATAACAACACCGTTACGTTATACGGCGGGCGGCTGATAATAGCTGCCGAGGACGGCTATTATAACTTTGACAATGCGACAATGCGACTTAGCCGTGACGAATCACTCTCGGCCGTAATACCTGTGCCTGTGCATGGCCCGCTGACGGTGCTTCCCGGTGGGTCGCTTGCTGTGGCGGCATCATCAGGCATTGATATAGCCCGACGAAATCCTGACGGCAGGTTTGTCTTTGATGATATGACATTCAAGTGGCTCGAAGACAAACTGATGCCCGGATATGTCAATATCAATGAGATCAGTCCGGGCGAGTTGATTGTCTCTAATCAGGATGGTTTTTGGGATATGTCGTTGAATACACCGCCGGCTCACGGGGTTATGCCACGTCCGTTTGTAAACACCGTGTACGCCAATCATGACTCATTGGTCTATCAGGCCCCGTCATTGATGCGCGATGATGTGCCCTTGCGACTCCCATACGAGCTCAATGCGGTGAGATTTGAGTTTGGGTGTCCAGAGTATTCAGGCGCCAAAAATATAGAGTTCAGTTCCTTTCTTGAGAACTATGACGAGGACTGGACACCTTATTCCCGTGAATCCACCCGCGAATATGCCAAGCTGTCAGAAGGGAGATATAAGTTTAAGCTCAGGGCACGCAATAAACAGACAGGTCAAGTGTCTGAGTCAGAATACTCGTTTGAGATTCTTCCGCCATGGTACCGGAGTCTGCCGGCCAAGATCATATATGTACTATTTGGCGTAATGTTATGTGTCAGTGTGTGGATGCTGGTCAAACGTTGGATACGTCAAACCAAGAAACAGATAGACCAGAAGCGTGCCCGCGAGCTAGACGACCTGCGCCGCAAGTCTGAGCAGGAAGCTCTCGTGAAAGATTATGAGATCGCGACCCTCAAATCAGAGCAACTCGAACATGACATCCTGCATAAGAGTCAGGAGTTGAGCAGCACTACCATGAACCTCGTGCGTAAAAACGAGATGCTTCGCGAGATCGCATCTAAAATATCACGTCTGCAGGCACTGCCGGGACTTGACAGTGTGGCTCAGCGGCATTTGGTCAAGTTACAGAATTCGATCGAGGATAATATCAGTCATGACGATGAGTGGAAGACCATCAATCAGAACTTTGATATTGTCTATGAGAACTATACCAAGCGTCTGATGGAACTCCACCCCAATCTCAGCGCATCGGATAAACGCATGTGCTGTTATATCAAGATGGGGTTGTCAAGCAAAGAGATCGCGCCATTGCTGAATATATCGTATAAATCAGTCGAAATGGCGCGATACAGATTGCGTAAAAAGATGGGGATTGTCGGCGAGCGTTCGCTCTCAGATTATCTGGCAAATCTTTGAGAGCTTTTTACGGCACGGTTTATTCCAGCATGTGAGAGATGCGCGGATCGACAGGTTTGCCCTGCTTGTCGATATACTCCTGACCGCCGTCGCGCATCACGCGGGCTATACCACCGGAGAAGTGTGACACGCCGTCATATATGAGGTCGATGACGACATCACCGTCTGTGTTGATAAATCCGCACTTACCGTCGCGGCGTATTCCGGCAAGACCGTCGTGAAAGTCGGTAATCTCCTCATTAACACAGGGAATCACCAGATTGCCGTCACGGCTGATAAGCCCGAACAGACCATCCATCACACCGACCATCACGTCGGCCGAGGTCGTTGAGATTTTGTCGAGCATACATGGGATAGTCTCCCATCCGGTTGAATTTACAACGCCATATTTGCCATCCTTGCTGACGATGAATAGACCGCCGACCTTAGATGTCAGCACGTTATCGTATGTGCATTTGGCCAGGATAGTGCCCTGCTCGTCCACCATGCCGAATTTTCCGGCTTTGGTTACCCAGAAGAGATTTCCTGATGGCATAACCTTGTCAAACTCGGGCTTAACGACCGTCTTGTTGTTCTGATCGCGGAATCCCATCTTGCCGTTAGGGCCACGGAAGGGTGAAACCTTGACCGCCCCCACAGCCTTGAGACGCACATTCATGACTACCTTTTTGTCGGTGACCGTAAACTGATTTGTGGCTGACTCATATCCGGGGGCCTCGACCGTGTATGTGTGTTTGCCTATTTCGCACAGTTTCATGGCCACCCCGTCGACATTGTCGACTTTCTTGTCGTCGATCAGTACGGTTGCCTCGACAGGAAGCACTCTGATGGTGACAATGTATGTCTGTGTCGAGGGCATAGTCAGATCAATCTTGTAGACACACCCCGGGTCGAGCTGTGAGATATTATAGTCGGGGAAATAGAACCGGTGAGGTTTGAATTTAGAGCTCGCAATAGTGAGATACTTGGTGCCGCCGGGCATATACACACGGTATTCGTTGACACCCTTATTGACTTTGACGGTGTCTCCGGCAAATGTCAGGTCGTCAGTCATGACATTGATTATAATCAGAGCGGTGGGATCTCCGTTAAGGTCTTTGACCGGATTGCGCTGCGCTGTGAGGTCGTTGGGGTCGAGATAGACGGCATCGACTTTTACGCGCTCGTTGGCCGCTCCCTGAGCCCGTCCGGTCAGCGGTATCATCATCAGTGTGAGCAGTAGTGATAAGATCAGTTGTCGGTTTTTGTTGTGTAGTTTGTGAGTCATAGCGTTATGTTTGGTATTGATAGCTGCAAAGTTAATAAAATTGCTCTAAAAAACAGACAAACGCGTTGAAAAACAGATTTATTTTACTAACTTTGTGTGCTGAATACCATGCTTGCCCCACGGCAAGAGATAACGTTGCAAATATAGGATTTATCAACCGATGGGTTTCTTTGATAGCATAAAGAAGGCGATGGGATTCTCTGACGCCGACAATGACGAATTGGAGGTTGACGGCATCGATGCCACTGTCACTCCGATACGTCAGAGAGTACACATGTCTGCACCGCAGAATGTTGCCTCTGACCGGTCTGCCGATAATGCCGGCAGCCCGGAGCGGAGAGAGACGCCTGAGATAGCCGTGGCCCATGATGTCGAAGTCTCAGAGGGGACTGACGTCTCCATGATATTCGATGGGGTCGTCAGGATATTCAACGAAGCGTTACCCGCATTTCTCAGTGATAGTGTCGACCCGGGTCGCCAGCGCAAACTGCTCTATGATTCGCTGGATTCGTCGGTCAAGCAATATTTCGACCGGCTTGAGAAGAATGTCGAGCGCAAAGTGTCGATAAGGTATCAGAGTGAGAGCAACCGTCTGCATGAGCAGATCGAGGAGTTGCGTATAAAGGCCCGCAAGGAGGAGGAGGGTAACTCCAATGCCAGGAATCTGCAACTGAGTGCCGAGCGCCAGAAGCGTGCTCTCTCTGAGAGAGTGCATGAGCTCGAGAAACAACTTGCCACCATTGAGGCTGAGAATGAGCAGTATATCCTCGAGAACAAATCGATGGCCAATAAGCTGAGACTTGCATCTATGGCAGATAGTGATATAGATGAGTCATGCCAGGAGATTCTCAACAGAGAGTCACAGCTGACTGCCCGAGAGGAGGCGATAAAGGTTAAGGAGGAGAATCTCGAAAAGCGACTGTCAGAACTTGAGAGTCTCGAGGTCGCACGCATCGCACAGATCGAGGCCGGGTCTGCCCGAGAGACAGCCGACAAGGCCGAGACAGACGACCGTATCGCCCATCTTGAGGCAGAGATAGCCTCTCTTAAAGAGGCGTTGCTGCAGGCTGCCGCCAAGGATGAACTGTCTCAGGCAATGGTCAATGACCTCAACAGCCGCGCGGCTAAGGCACGTCAGACCGCTGCTGACAAGACGCAAGAGGCAGAGACTCTGCGCTGTAAACTCGACGCGAGCATAGATCAGGTAAATCAGCTGACCTCAAAGCTCTCTAAAGCCCAGGAAGATCTTAAAGTGGTTAGAGAGGTGCAGTCTCAGGTTGAGCAACTTGAGGCCCGGCAACGTGCAGGAGAGGCTGAGAACCGCCGTCAGAAAGATGAACTGATGGAGAAAGATGAGTTGCTGCGCGCCAAAGATTCTGATCTGCTGGCTAAGAACACCTCTCTGCGCTTTAAGGATGAGACCATAAGGCGACTTGAGGATCAGGCCGATTCGCTGAGAAAAGCAGTCGAGGCTGCTCAGTTTGAGAAAGCTCAGACCGAGAGCGCGCTCAGATCTGAGATAGAGAGGTTGCGATCACTTAACGGAGGCCCGGTTGAGACCATTGTCGAAAGCAAAGTGGAAAGCGAAGCGGCGGTTGAGATCGAGATCCCTGTCGCTGAGGATGATAATTCGATAGATCTGACTCTTGATCTCCCTGAGCTGGTAACACCTGAGGGTGCATCCATAACATCCCCGCGACCGCGCCGTGGGAGACCGCCTAAACCTCGCAAACCTGTCGAGGATGAGATCCCTGAGAAAAAGCAACCGGATAAAAAGAAAACTGACGAAGAAGACAACCCCGCTCTTGCCGGCCTTGATGTGACTGACTGGTTGATCGCAACTCCGCCTGCAGAAGCAGCAACCGCCAAGCCAAAGAGACAGCGCAAGCCTAAAAACGACACTGGTGATGATGCATTCGGCTATAAAGAACCTGTGCGTCAGGAACCGCCCGATAATCCCGCCCAGATGTTGTTATGGTGAGACTCGTCGGCCCGGTTGTTATCGTCAAGGCGTATAATATAAAGAGAAGCAAATGAAGAGTATATTCAAGACAATGGCCCTGATGTCGGTGCTCGTCATCGCAGATAATGCAGTGACAGCTGACGCGCAAGCCGTGATCGATATAGACGGGATAGCCAAATATGTCTATCCCGGCAATCTCCCCGAGTCTCCGCGGAGTTTTACTTATCTTCCTGACGGAGCGAGCTATCTGTTGCTCGATACCGAGGGGAAAACCATTTCGCGTTATGAAACGGCGACGGGCCGTCAGATCGAGATGATACTTGATGTTACTCACACCCGCGAGAACACGGTCGGTTCGGTCTCTGATTTCATTCTCAGTCCTGACGGGTCAAAACTGTTGCTATACACAACCAAAAGCCCGGTTTATCGCCGTTCATTTAAGGCTGACTGGTATGTTTTCGAAATAAAGCGTAATATACTGCGTCCCCTTTCAAAGCAGTTTGACAAGCAGCAGGCCCCGGTCTTCTCACCTGACAGCCGTATGGTCGCCTTTGTCGCCGATAACAATATATATATTAAGAAGATAGATTATGATTCAGAGGTGGCGGTCACCAAAGACGGGTCTGCCGGGAAGATTATCAACGGTATACCTGACTGGACTTACGAAGAGGAGTTCTCGACCGACTGCTCGATGGCTTGGTCGCCAGACAATACCACTCTCTGCTATCTGAGATATAACGAGGAGATGGTACCTCTGTATAGTTTCCCTCTCTACGGCGGATACTGCAACGCCGACGTGCAATTTGCTTATTACCCGGGCACATTTACATATAAGTATCCCGTTGCAGGGCGTCCAAACTCGGTCGTGACCCTCCACAGCTATGACGTCGAGACCCGCAAAATCAAGGATATAGATCTTGACAGACGTCAGATAGAGTACATTCCACGCATCGCCTACGGCGGTATCTCTTCAGAGAGACTTATGACCGTCACTCTCAACCGTGCGCAGAACCGTATGGAAATTTTATCAGTCAACCCCAAGTCGACGGTTGCACGCTCGGTACTTGTCGAGGAGAGCAAGGCGTGGCTCAACCCTATGGCATACGAGAATATCCACTGGGGTGATGAGAGTTTTGTGATTGCATCCGAACGTACCGGGTGGAATCATCTCTATGAATACTCATACGCCGGTCAGCAGATACGTCAGATCACCTCGGGAGAGTTTGATGTGACTGATTATTACGGTGCTGATGCTCAAGGCAATTCCTATTACCAATCGACAGCTCAGGAGGTTGACATCCAGGGACTCTCGGGTGCCGTCAGCCGCGTTATCAGCAAGATAGACAAGACAGGTAAAAAGGTAGCGGCTCTCACCCCGGCCAAAGGGTGGGCAGTGGCCTCATTCTCGCCGGCGATGAATTACTATGTTGTAAATTACAGCAACGAGCAGACTCCTCCCCGGCACACGCTTTTCAATATTAAAGATAAAGAGGTGAGGGTACTGATCGACAATTCGGAATATGCCGCCCGCTATACAACGCTCCCCCGTAAGGAGTTCTTTATCTTTGACGGGGACGTGCAGCTCAACGGGTATATTATCAAACCCGCTAATTTTGATGCCACTCGCAAATATCCGGTTATAATGTGGCAGTACAGTGGCCCCGGCTCACAGGAGGTTGTCAACCGCTGGCGCATGGACTGGGACTATTATGCTGCCCTCAAAGGCTTTGTCGTGATATGTGTTGACGGTCGCGGTACGGGAGGCCGAGGCAATTCGTTCCGTGACATCGTATACCGTCATCTTGGTCACTACGAGACTATTGACCAGTTGGCGGTTGCGCGCTATGCTGCCTCACTGCCATATGTTGACGGCAAGCGTATCGGTATAGCCGGATGGAGCTATGGCGGTTATGAGACCCTTATGGCGATCTCCGCCCCCTCTGCTCCGTTTAAGGCGGCAGTGGCTATCGCCCCCGTGACTTCATGGCGATATTATGACACGGTATATGCCGAGCGTTATATGCTTACACCGGGTGAAAATGAGGAAGGATATCGGGCGAGTGCCCCCATCGAGCGTGTGGCTGATGTCAACTGCTCGTTACTGATAATGCACGGTACGGCAGATGATAATGTCCATCTGTCTAACACCATAGAGTATGTAAGCCGACTGCAGGAGAACGGTCGGGTTTGCGATATGCTCCTGTTCCCCAATATGAATCATTCGATCAACGGATGCGGGGCTCGTGCCCTTGTTTATGGCCGCATGGTCGACTATTTCACTAAAAATCTCTGATTATGTTCCATAAAGATCAACGCAGAGAGGGCCTCAGCAGCGCCATATTCAGTTTATGGCGCAATTGGGCCATCGCTATAGGATTCCTCGCGATACTATCCTTTGTCTCACCGCTTATCCCCCAGGAGTGGCTGGGACCGGTCTGCATCATATTGTTCTTCTCGTTACAAGGCGTGAGGGCGGTGATGAAAGACCAGAAAGTGCCTGTATGCTCGCGCCTGTACAAAGAGGTTTCGGTGATACTATTAATAATCACGGGCATCGTGATACTGCGTTATTTCCTAACCGGAGATAATGCGTTTGAGATTACCGGCCAGCCCGTGCAAGAGCATGCTCCGCTGCTGGGTATTTTGATCAGTGCGCCGGTAACGGCGATTGTGGCCGCTTGCTTTCTGGCGCAAAAGCGTGAACCGCTGGTGTGTCAGCTTTGCCACTTGCGCTATGGCAGTGTAATTAAAAATGGTTATATCGGTCGTCTGTATCATCGTGAATGGCGATTCCAGACACGCCTGATCATGTTTATAACCGCCGGACTATCGGTGGTCGACTGGGTATATTATCTCAGAGTCTATATTAATGTCAATCTCAACAGGGCCGATTATTTCTTCTTTATATGGCTGCCTTTGGCGCTGTATGTGCTGTCACTGATATATCTCGGGTGGCGTTATTACTCGCTATGGGTTTATAATTGCCAGAATGACGAGGGGTATTTTATAGAGAATCCGAGTTCGTCTACGGTCAGATTTATAGTTATCTGTAAGGATCGTATGCTTCTTGATATACGCCAGACTGATAAGAACTACAGCAACGGTCAGATAATCAAACGCTTCGATACCCCTGCAATTGTCAAACTGCCGTATCAGGAGAGAATCGATAAGAACCGTGCGGCCGAACTGTTCAAGCAGATTACGGGCATAAAAGATGCCGAGATAAAACCGCTGTATGAAAGTCCGGATAACGTAACTTTCAGGAATATATTCCATTTCTTTGCATTCATCGAGAATCCCGACGAGATCATAGAGTCTAAATTGCGCGGAGAATGGTTCTCGCTCGGTGAGTTGCGCCAGCTTATCATCCAACGCCTTGTGGGAGCCGAGCTGAATTCTGAATTATCACGCATTTACCATATCGCGATGGCATGGAAGACCTATGACCGCGAGGGGAAGCGATTATACAAATTCAAGCATTATCGACCTACATTCCGTCTCAAGGATATCCGTACATGGGATGTTGACTATAATGACGGTCACTGGCTGTTTGTCGGGCATCTTAATGAAGACAGCCACTTCTATCGCATCCGCCGTTTTTTCAAACAGCTTGAGAAGAAGTTCAGGCAGCATACCCCAACGTTTCATCTGTTTACCTGACAGGCGATGACTGAGTTATCGGGTAAAGAGACTGCTGTAGCCGGCGCGTCATTGATTGCCGTGGTAGGCCCTACGGCCTCGGGTAAGACCCGATTTGCGGTCGAGATAGCCCGTATCGCCGGAGGCGAGATACTAAGCGGAGACTCGCGGCAGGTTTACCGTGGCATGGATATCGGCACGGGGAAAGATCTCGGCGATTATGGAGATATACCATATCATCTTATAGATGTAGTCCCCGCCGGCGATAAATATAATCTGTTTCAGTATCTTCGTGATGCCGACAGTGCGCTTGCCGATATCTCTAAGCGCGGTAAGTTGCCTGTGTTGTGCGGTGGGTCAGGCTTATACGTTGAGTCATTCATAAAAGGACTGAGATTACCACCGGTACCGGAGAATCCGCCTCTGCGCGAGTCATTGGCCGGTAAATCTCTGGATGACCTGACGACAATCCTCGCAAAGATGAAGTCGCTCCATAACACGACTGATGTAGATACCTGTCAGCGGGCGATCAGGGCGATCGAGATTGAGGAATATTATATTTCGCACCCTGATGAGGCGCGGGAGGCCCGTAATCCAAAACCACGCCCGGCAACCGTGATCGGTGTAGATATAAGCCGGGAACTGAGACGCGAGCGTATTACACGCAGGCTCGATGCGAGGTTGCAGGAGGGGATGCTTGATGAGGTCAGGAATCTGCTTGACAGTGGTATCCCTCCTGAGAATCTGATATATTACGGCCTTGAGTATAAATTTCTGACCGAACATCTGCTTGGAAAGATGAGCTATGCCGAAATGCGCTTGCGGCTCGAGATGGCCATACATCAGTTTGCAAAACGTCAGATGACATGGTTCAGGGGGGCTGAGAAGCGTGGCATGAAAATCAACTGGCTCTCGGGGATGCTCACTCCGGAGGATTTTGCACGCCAGGCTATCGAACTCTATCATTCTCAATTTCCTGACAGATGACGTGGGGGCGCTATATCCTTTTGAATATCTGTTTGATGGCGTCTATGATGCCATTGATGATGACTGCGCACGCCGCCGTGGGACGTTTGGAGGCCGCAGATGTAAATTTAGAGGCAGGTGAGCAATGGCTATCACCGACAGATTCCTCTGCAATTATATCGTGTGAGGTACGATGCGAGTTGTCAATTAGTAAATATGGTAATAAAGAGTCAGGCAGAATGCCTGAGTTTATTCTGTCTGATCAGGAGGGACGGCGGGTGATATGTGTCATAGTGAGCGCGGGCGCACCGGCAATGACCGAAGATTCACCACGTAGACTTTACTTTGAAATCAGTGCGTATGATGAGTCAATATATATGCCCGATGAATCAGTATGTAGGACGGTTATAACAGATGTTGATGAATCAACTGCTTTTACTGTCTCTTTTGAGTCTGATGCGAAGGGGACTATCGCGATAAGCGCGGGTAATACGACGCTCTCCCAGGTGGGTAGTTTCTTATGTAAAGGTGTCCCTGTCTCCCTCTCAGTGACTGCGGGTGACTCCCCGCTAAAGATTTTATCTGTGAATATCAAGTGTGCAGAATCTTACGAGTCAATATTGCCGTTGATGACCGCCGAGACGGTCCGTTATGACGAATATGAATATCTCGACCGGGAGACATTACTGACCGGTGTGCGTTTGGGCGGCTATTACCGCATCGGACTGTCACCACGTGATGATGGCGGTTTTGACATCATCTATCTATCGGGTGCCGACGAGAATTGTGACGTATGGCACAAGGGTATGCTTAAAGGTCGTCTTATACCGACAATCTTTCAGAATCATTATAACTTGGTGTGGCGATATGCCGATGGTATCGTCGAGGCGACAGATCTGTGGGGCGAACTCAACGGTCCGATATTAGACCTACACTTCCCGCGAGATAAATCGCGCCTGAGATTCAGTCTTATTCCCCCGAGCCGGTGACGACAGGCTTGATTTCGCCGTTGGCAATACTGTAACTGATTATATTATTGTGGAATGTCACCGTATAGACTTTATTGTCACGTGTCACCGAATAGACGTTGGCCAGATTGTCGGTTGTGACGATATAGTCATAGAGAATCGCGGGGAACTCGTCATAAAGAAATTGCTGTGGCAGTGTGCCTCCGTTACCGTCAACAGCTATCCATACGAGAGATGAGTTGAACACAAGCGTGGCAGAGTTGTCGAGATTGACAGTGTAACTACCGGCAGATTCGTCGTATGAGGATACTCCTTGTCCGGCGAAATACTTACTGATGAATTGCTGTATCTCGCGTGGCAATTGGCTCGTCTCGTCATGACCGCATGATGACAGACTCAGGCCTGACAGTGTCATCATAAACATAGCTAAAAAGAGTATGTTACGCGCCATGAAACCTTGTCGGGGAGTGGTCTTTATCATATTGTGATAGTCAGAGAGTTAATAATATATTTCAGAAATACCAGGGGTGAGACTTTAACGCGAGTTTGCCGGCGGTTGTTTCATCAATTCTCCTGACACCGATCAATCCCGGATTCTCATATAAAGGCGAAGCGGGGTCGAGAGAACTTTGGCGTACACGTGCCGAACTGTGGATATAGTCATACCCGCCTTGAGATATTGCCACATGGGTGACACGCCCGGTGTTGACGTTGCCAAAGAAAAGCAGATCACCCGCTTTGAAGTCAGCCGGACGAGATTTGTCAACGACAGCACCTACTTTGATTTGCTGAGATGCATCACGAGGTAATAATACCCCGTAGCGGTAGGCGGTTATCTGTGTCAGCCCCGAGCAATCCATTCCCTTGGTTGATGTGCCACCCCATACGTAAGGAGTACCCATAAGGCGACTGGCATAGGATGGGAGCTTAGTGGCATCCCAGTTTTGATCGGCCCACTGCTCGATCGGCTTCAGATAGCGTGCAGGTAAATAACCTTTGCGCCCGTCGGGCAGAATTATCAATGTTATGACATCGCCGGCGTTGTCACCTGATATTATGCCGCTTGTAGAGGCGGGAGTAACATCTCCGATTCTCACAATTGAGCCGCTGACTATATCTGTAACACGGTCGGCCAACTCATCGGCGGTGGGAGTGACGGTGACGTAAATCGTGCGGTCTGCTGTCACTACACCACGTCTCGATTTACGCCATTGTGCCATCTCACCGTCAGAGAGTGGTGTCAAAGTGTTGTTGCGGATGTATCCGGTATAACCCTCGGGGGTCTCTACCTGCCACCATTCACGGCCTGATTTGATTACTTTAAGCGGTGTACCCATCACGACCTGTGACACCTGTTCGGCGGCATGCCGAGGCTCGCTGCGGAGTATAGCTACAGAGACCTTGGGCTGTGCCCATTGCTCGGCAGCCGCCGTGAAACCTGTCACAGCGGCCACCAATATCAACAGGGTTGTGCGTATCAGGGCTGAAATCTTCATACCTTGCAGATCGAAGCAATCACACCCTTTATGTCGTTGGCGAGGGCATCAGCCTCATCCATCGTGTGAGCCTCGGCATAAATGCGGATAATCGGCTCGGTATTTGATTTACGCAGGTGTACCCATGATTGGGCGAAGTCTATCTTGACACCGTCGATATCTGTGATTTTCTCTGATTTATAACGCTCTTTAACGGCCTCGAGAATAGCATCGACATCAATCTCGGGTGTCAGCTCGATCTTGTTCTTGGCGATAGCGTATGCGGGATATCCGGCTTTGAGTTCGGTCACCTTTTTACCGCTCTTGGCCATAAGGGTCAAGAAGAGGGCTACACCCACGAGGGCGTCGCGGCCGTAATGTGCTTCGGGATAAATCACACCACCGTTACCCTCGCCGCCGATAACGGCGTTTGTCTCCTTCATCTTTGTGACAACGTTTACCTCACCGACAGCTGCAGGTGAATAGCTGCAGCCTAACGCCTCGGTGACATCGCGCAATGCGCGTGACGAACTGAGATTAGAGACAGTTGCGCCGGGGGTATGACGGAGCACATAGTCGGCCACTGCCACGAGAGTATATTCCTCGACAAACATCTCACCGTTCTCCATTACGATGGCAAGACGGTCTACATCCGGGTCAACGACAAAACCTACATCAGCTTTACCCTCTTTCATTAGATCGGCGATCTGTGTGAGATTTTCGGGGATAGGTTCGGGTGTATGGGCAAATTTTCCGGTGGCCTCGCAATTGAGTTCGACGATATTCTTTACGCCTAAAGCGCGCAGCAACTGAGGGATGATGATACCACCGACCGAGTTGACGGCATCGACAGCGACTGTAAAGTCAGCCTTGCGGATAGCATCGACATCGACGAGGCGCAGATCGAGTACCTGACGGATATGACGCTGATTCCAGGTGGTGTTGGTCATCTCATGACCTAAAGCCATAACATCGACAAACTCAAATTCCTCGGCGTTGGCGATACGCAGTACCTCTTTACCCTCAGCGTCATTGAGGAACTCACCGTTCTCGTTGAGGAGCTTGAGCGCATTCCACTGCACGGGGTTGTGTGAGGCTGTGAGGATGATCCCTCCGCAGGCTTTTTCACCGACAACGGCTACCTCGGTAGTGGGGGTACTGGCCAGACCGATATTGACTACGTCAAACCCCATTGCACAAAGGGTTGACACCACCAGAGAGTCGACCATCTTGCCCGACAGACGTGCGTCACGGCCGACAACGATAAGGTTGGTGTCGCGTGTTGTGGTCTTACGGATAAGAGTGGCGTAGGCTGCGGTAAATTTCACCACATCAATGGGGCTGAGCCCTTGACCCGGTTTTCCGCCGATAGTGCCGCGGATACCGGAAATAGATTTAATCAGAGACATGAAAAAGTTTTTTTTACAGCTTTTAGGTTGATGTTTACTCGCTGACAGCCGGCAGATAGCGGATGTCATAGAGATAGGGGATGACCTGGGCAATCTCGCTTGTCAGACCAAATTGCGATTTGATCACAAGTCTGACATGGCTGTTAAGCCCCAGGAAGTTGAGGGGAAACTGGATGCCTGAACCCCATTGTGATGAAGTAGAGAGGGTATAGTTGTTGAATCTGAATGAGGCAGACCCCATGCCGATATTCTCTGAGTTACCCGCGCCTGCGCCGAGTGTGCCGGTGACGGCATATTCGCTGAGATTATAGCGGGTAAAGCGGAAGAATACAAGGGTGTCGTCAGCCACTTTCTTATCCTCGCCCGGGTCTATGACCTGCATAAACACGTTGCCGTCCTCGTCGATACGGTAATAGGGCGCATCTTCGCCATAGACAAATACCGAGTCGGCCGGAATGTCGAGGATTACATTCTGATCTGACAGAAATACATTGATTGCCTTGGTTTCGTCAGTCAGCAACTCGGCATAACTTTTTGTGTCTTTGCATGAGCCCAGGATAAGCAGCAGGGCAGAGCTAAGTGAGAGACACAATATTTTCTTAAGTGTCATTATGATTGGGGTGTATTAATGTCGGTGAATGTTGTGATTTTATTCAGGGAGATAATGGTCAAATTCCGGCATGGCTTCATGCAGACGGGCGACCGCCTCGTCGAGAGTGCCATAAAACTCTCCGCCGGCAGCGTTGAGATGGCCTCCGCCGTTAAAGTACTCGCTGCACATCTTGTTGACAGGGAATGAGCCTTTGCTACGTGTCGAGACCTTGATGTAATCTGTCTCTTCGCGCAGGAAGATCGAGTAAACAATATCAGGGCAGGTGAGGGGACGGTTGACCAGATCCTCGGTATCACCTTTCTGATAATGATACTCGTTGAGTTCCTTGCGTGTAAGGGTGATGAGGGCAGCTTTATGTTCGGCAAAGTGCTCTAACTTCTGCGACATGGCATACCCGTTGAGTCTCAGGCGGTTTATTGAATTGTTAAAGTAAACTTTCTTATAAATCCAGTCTTTGTCAATACCTTTCTCGAGCAGACGTGCAATGATGCGGTAGAGAGAGGGGTCGTTGGAGTTGTATGAGAAGTTACCTGTATCGGTCATCATACCGGTATAAATGGCTGTCGCTGCCTCGAAATCTATGAAACGTTGCATCCCGACGGCAGATATCACTTTATAGATCAGGGCCGATGTCGATGACACCTCGGGATGAGAGATTACAAGGTCAGGGAATGTGTCAGGGTAGAGGTGATGATCGATCATCACCTTAGGAGCGGGTGAAGCGAGTAGCCCGGGCGAGACAAGATCGACACGTTTGGGGTCGTTGTAGTCGAGACAGAATATGAGGTCAGTCTCAGCCAGCAGTTTGTTGGCAAAGTTCTCAAAACGCGAGTACACCACGATATGCTCGGCGCCAGGGAGAAACATCAGGTATTTAGGTGGGGTGTCAGGTGTGATGACCTTAACCTCTTTACCTGCATTTCGGAGTATTCTGCAAAGAGCAAGCGACGACCCCATGGCATCACCGTCGGGTGAGATATGGCAGGTGATCACCATGCGTCTTGAGGTATTGATATATCGCTTGAGAGCGTCTACTTTATCTCGTTCAATCAGATTGTCAGTCATAGGATATAGTTCAGATCCACTTAGTGTGCAAAGTTACAACATATCCTGCTAATTTCCCTTACCCTCAACCATAAATATCATTAAAAACCGCTTGGGTTAGCTATCTCAGACATCGAATTGTAAAAGGGGAAGTCTCTTTCTACGTTACTCGCCTTGCAAGAGTATCGCCATCAGCCGGGCAGCTTTGGCGCGGGTCTCATCCCATTCTGATTGTGGGTCAGATCCTGAGAGAATACCGCCGCCGACGAATAGCTCGAACATCCCGTCACCCGCGAGTGACAGACGTGCACTGCGCAGATTTACAAAACTGCGGAAGCTCGATACGTGCTGTTCTTGATACCTGTCGACGGATTGTAATACACCTAAAAAACCGCCGTAACACCCTCGCGTGTGTAACTCGTGGCGGTTGATATCCTCTATGGCATCTTTGAGGGGATAGCCGCACAGAGCCGGGGTGGGATTTATCAGATCAAGGACAGCCCAAAATCTTACGTTCCCAGGTAGTGTGGCTATGATGTCACGGCGCAGGTGCTGGATCACACCGTAATTAACTGTATAAGGGATGCTGATTGAGGGGATGATACCTGTCTGGGCCATCCGCTCACTGATGTAATCAGCAACAAACTGATTTTCTCGAAGGTTCTTGTCGTCCCACGGGGTATTGCGCTTGGCAATTTTTCTCGTCCCGGCAAACGCCATGGTCGAGAGCATACGAGTCGAGTATTCGTAATCAAGAAGTGTCTCGGGGGTCGCACCGAGCCAGCAACCGGTCTGAGGCGTATAGTAGAGAAAGCCGAAACTGTCAGGAAACTGGGCAAAAAGGCGACGGGCTGCCTCTGCTATGTTAAGGTCGGGGTTACAACCGCTTATTACGCGTGAATATACGGTTTTGCCGTCACGGTTGCGACAGTGGTCGGTAATGGATGCCACCGCCATTAGATATTCCTCTTTGCTGATCTGTCGGTTGGGGATAAACGGCTCTGTCTTAGGTTGTCCGCTCTCGACTGACGAGAGGATGTCAAACGGCGTTTGTTGCTGCCCGAGAGTAATGCGTTCACTCCATGGAGCAAGCCATGGCCCGATTTCAAAACTTAGGCCTGCATAGCTTTCTCTCTTATCAACGGGGAGTATACCGCAGAAAAACTCGAGATTCCCGGCTCCGGGAAGATGACAGACAGCAAACGGTATCAGGTGTGAGAGACACCGTGAGGCCGCCTCAATGATGATGATATCAGTGTCTGTATCAGCAGTCGGTATCATTGGCGGGTATGCTCAACCGGCTCGCCGATCAGTTCAAAGGGGAGAGCTTCGGTAATCTTCACATCGACATAATCACCGGGCGAGAGTGTACGTGTCTTGTTGACAAGTACCTCGGGGTCTACCTCGGGCGAATCAAACTCGGTACGGCCGACGTAATAATCCTCCTCCTCGCTGTCGATAAGGACTTTAAGTATCTTGCCTTTTTTCTGTTGCTGTATCTCCATAGAGATCTCTTCTTGCAAGGTCATCAGTCGGCTGAGTCTCTCTTGCTTGACATCCTCGGGGATGCTGTCGGGGAGATTGTTGGCGGCAAATGTTCCCTCCTCTTCACAGTAGGCAAACGCGCCCATACGCTCAAAACGTTGCTCCCTGACAAACTCCATCAGTTCCTCAAAGGCCTCGTCTGTCTCGCCGGGGAATCCGACCATCAGTGTGGTGCGGATATGTATACCGGGCACACGCTTGCGTATCTCTGCAAGCAGCTGACGGGTCTCATCGGCGGTGATATGACGGCGCATATTTTTAAGTACCGGATCAGAGATATGTTGCAGGGCAATGTCGAGATATTTGCAGACATTGTCGTGACGGGCCATCACATCGAGCAGGTCGTGCGGGAAGTCAGCAGGGTAGGCATAGTGCAGTCTTATGCGTCCTACACCGGGGATATCGGCAAGCCGGTCGACCAGCTCGGCAAGCCGGTGAGAGCCGTAGAGGTCGAGGCCATAGCTCGACAGGTCCTGGGCGATGATGTTAAACTCGCTCACCCCTTGTGAGACCAATTCTTTCACCTCAGCCACTATCTCCTCTATCGGGCGTGAGTGATGTCTGCCGGTTATGAGCGGAATGGCGCAGAAAGCGCAGAATCGGTTACATCCCTCAGAGATTTTGACGTAAGCATAATGAGAGGGAGTGGTGAGTTGCCGTCGGTCACTTGCGTCATCGGCCTTTTTGACATTTCCGGTCAAATCACCGATAAGCCCGGGCCAGTCAAATTTACCGTAGTATCGGTCTACCTCGGGGATTTCGGTCTTGAGAGTGTCGCGATAGCGCTCTGAGAGACATCCCATTACGTATAGTTCGGAGATTTGGCCTCGCTGTTTGGCCTCGCAAAACTCAAGAATGGTATTTACAGACTCCTCTTTGGCGTCCCCGATAAATCCGCAGGTATTTACCACCACGATGTCAGTAGGCTCATCAGTCTGATGGGCGGCATCAAACCCTGCCTCGCCGAGCATGGCGATAATACGCTCAGAGTCAACCAGATTTTTAGAACATCCGAGCGTGACGACATTGACACTTCTCTTTTTAGCCATCGTTATGCCTTGAGTGCCTCCTCGTTAAATAGAGACTCGACAAATTCCTTTTTATGGAAAACCTGCAGGTCGTTGATACCCTCGCCGAGTCCGATATATTTTACGGGAATCTTGAATTGGTCTGATATGCCGATGACAACGCCACCCTTGGCGGTGCCGTCGAGTTTTGTGATGGCCAGCTCGTTGACACTGGTGGCAGCTACAAACTGACGAGCCTGTTCAAAGGCATTCTGTCCGGTCGATCCGTCAAGAACGAGAAGCACCTCATGTGGAGCATCCGGCACGACTTTTTGCATGACATTGCGGATCTTTGACAGCTCGTCCATAAGACCTTTCTTGTTATGCAGACGTCCGGCGGTGTCGATGATTACGACATCGACGTTATTGGCTTTGGCTGACTGCAGGGTGTCGAATGCCACGGCAGCCGGGTCTGCGCCCAGTCCCTGCTTGACGACAGGTACGCCGGCACGTTCACCCCAGATGTCGAGCTGCTCGACGGCGGCGGCGCGGAATGTATCGGCAGCTCCGAGCATCACCTTGTTACCGGCGCCTTTGAACTGTGCCGCAAGTTTACCGATAGTAGTTGTCTTGCCTACACCGTTGACGCCCACAACCATTATCACGTGAGGATGGTGATCTTTGGGTACGGTGAAATCTTCATCAGACGACTCGTTGTTATTCTCGGCCAGAAGTTCGCAGATCTCCTCACAGAGGAGGCGGTTAAGTTCTGACGAATTGACATATTTGTCGCGGGCCACACGGTCCTGGATGCGTTCGATGATTTTAAGAGTGGTGTCTACACCAACGTCTGAGGTTATGAAAGCCTCCTCAAGATTGTCGAGCACATCATCGTCGATCTTTGACTTGCCGGCGATAGCGCGCGAAATCTTGGCAAACAGCCCCTGCTTGGTGCGGTCGAGTCCTTTGTCGAGGGTCTCTTTCTTTTCTTTAGAAAATAGTTTATTGAAAAATCCCATTAATGCGTTATTATATTAATGTGACTGTATCGGTGTTTGAGTTGAGGGGTATAGTCGCGTCCGGTCAGATTTCACCGACGATTTCATTGATGTCGGTTACACCGTGACGGCTACACCACTGCTCCATCCAGTCAATCGCCTTGACTGTCACCTGCGGGTCGATGAAGTTGGCCGTGCCTATCTGCACGGCGCGTGCTCCGGCGAGCATAAACTCGATAACATCCCGGCCCGACGATATGCCGCCAAGACCTATGACGGGTATATCGACAGCCTTTGCCACCTGCCATACCATCCTGACGGCGACGGGTCTGACGGCTGCACCTGACAATCCTCCTGTTATTGTCGACAGACAGGGGCGACGGCGCTCAACGTCGATAGCCATACCCATGATGGTGTTGATAAGAGAGACAGAGTCTGCACCTGCATCCTCGACGGCCATGGCGATGTCGCTTATCGAGGTGACGTTGGGTGACAGTTTGACGATCAACGTGCGGGGCCAGACTTTACGTATCGCCTCTGTCACAGCTGCCGCCCCGTCAGTGGTGGTGCCGAAGGCCATACCTCCCTGCTTAACGTTGGGGCATGAGATATTGACCTCAATGGCGGGGATGGCTGCCAACGGCGCAAGACGCTCGGCCACGGCCACGTAGTCATCAATCTTGGCGCCGGAGACATTGACCAATACATTGGTGTTTAGTCTTTTGAGGCGCGGGTATATCTCGTTGACAAAATGATCAACACCTTTGTTCTGCAACCCGACGGCATTGAGCATCCCCGAGGGGGTCTCGGCCATGCGCGGGTAGGGGTTACCTTCGCGAGGCTCGAGGGTAGTACCTTTTACGATAAACCCGCCGAGTTTCTCAAGGTCAATGAAATCGGCAAATTCCTCGCCGAATCCGAAAGTACCCGATGCTGTGAGCATCGGGTTCTTCATCTTCATACCTGCGATTTCGACCTCCATCTTTACAGAGGTGGCCGGCTGAGTATGATGACGGTTGTCCATATCTCTATGATTCGATAGATTATTTTTTATAAAATCAGAGTTCCCACAGCAATTGTGAGGTGTCGAAAACCGGGCCCTCGACACAGGCGCGCAGATTACCCTTTAACGTGGGCTCGACGCAGCACAGGCAGGCCCCGAGGCCACAGGCCATGAGGTTCTCGAGCGACACCTCGCAGGGTGAGCCGGTGGCATGAGCCTTACGGGCAATGCCGACCATCATAGGTTTGGGGCCGCAGGTGCAGACCAGGTCATAACGGCGGTTAAGCACGCTGTTGTCGGCGGCATAACCTTTTTCGCCGAGCGACCCGTCATCGGTCGACACGGCTACATTGCCGATAGCCTTGAATTCGTCGAGCAGCAGGATCTCGTCGGCGGTACGTGCCCCCAGCAGCAGAGTGACATTCACGCCAGCTTGGCGCATCCGTTTCCCCAACAGCATCAGGGGAGCGACACCAATGCCACCGCCGGCCAACAGGGCCGATGTGCCGGCTGCTGGGAGAGTGAATCCGTTGCCGAGCGGGCCTAAGATATCAACCTTTGCGCCGATGGGGAGATTGCACAGATGCTCTGTCCCCTCACCGGCGCGTCTGATCAGCAAGGTCATCATGCGCTCGGCCGCGTCATAGTCGCAGATAGAGATGGGGCGACGCAGATAAGTCGATGGTGAGTCAGTGACTCTGATCTCGACAAACTGACCGGGTAATACCTCCATCTCCCCGATAGAGTCGGGGAGACGAAGAGTGAGCATCGAATAACGCTCCGAGAGATCGCGCGAGCTAATGAGTAGAGCGTCAAATATGTTTTTTTTACCCATTTACTCAGCTGTGCTTAGAAGAGAACGGCTGCGGTAACAGTCCAGAAACGGTTTTTGCCGTCAAAAATATTCTTGCCGTAGAGTGCTGCATCAGATGAAGCGGCATTATTAAGACCGAGGCCGTATGATGCGTGGATCTGAACGGTGTTGACAAACATCACGCCGACACCAAAGTTCCAGGCGAAGTCAAATGTATGCTTCTTCCATGCCTCGTTGGCATTCTCTTTAGACACCAGGAACGAAAGGTCAGGACCGGTGGTAAGGAACGGGGTGACGAATTTACCTACAACGGGGAGACCGATGTCCCAACGGAAGTTGATGGGAATTTCGATATAATCGCTCTTCATTGTGCCGTCAAAAACCTCCATGGCGACCCCGTTGGGATCGGTCACTGAGAATCCCTCGAGCTTGCTAACACGGTGGGTAAACATCACCGATGCGTCAAAACCGATGTTGATCACCGGGGCGGTGAATTTGGTCATCAGACCGACGGTATAACCACAACGGTTGTCTGCCTTGAGGATGTCCTCGCTGAATTTGAGGTCATTGACTGTCACACCACCCTTGATACCGAATTTGAGGGGGCCACCTGCCTGAGCGCTGAAGGTTGAGGCTGTCAGAGCCACAGCAAAAAATAATGCTGAGAGAATCTTATTGATTTTCATAGGATAAAAATTTTTGCAAATTTAACTATTTTTCGCGTATGAGCGGTATTTTCATGCAGGAAAATTGTTAAATTTGACCCCCTGAAAGCAATTATCATGGACAATAAAAAAAATAACGCCTCACAAAAAGGCGTAAACACCCAATCATCATCCAACAAGCAAGGCTCATCAAGGTCGGGCAAGTGGCTTATCACCCTGGTCTGTCTGGCCGTAATGGGGTGGGGAGTATGGCAATTTACCTCGATGGCGAGCCGCTATGACGGTGACCCTGTATGGGTTAAAGTTCCTCATCATGCGTCAGAGGCAGATGTGGCCGACTCGATTAAGTCGGCGCTCGGTGATGATTACGGGTCGCAGGTGTTACGCTATCTCGATACTCAACCGGCCAAGTGTCGCGGTGCTTATCAGATCTTGCCTGACCAAAAGGCGATAGATATAGCGCGCAATATAGAGAACGGTCGGCAGACCCCTGTCAAACTGACCTTTAACAATATACGTACACTCGACCAGCTCGACGAGCGTCTGACATCGAGAATGGACTGGGAGCCGGGTGAGTTCCGCAAGGCCTTTGAGGCTGAGGCGGCGTCTTTAGGTGTTTCTCCCGAGATTTTGCTCGGCCGTATGTTACCCGACACGTATGAGGTATACTGGACTTCTGACCCCGGTACGGTCATACAGAAAATTCTCAAGAATTATGAGAAATTCTGGAATGATGAACGGGTCTCAAAGGCTGCCGCCTTGGGGCTTACGCCTGACCAGGTTGGTATCATTGCCTCGATTGCTGAGGAGGAGACAGCCAAGACTGATGAACGTGGCAAAGTGGGCCGCCTGTATATCAACCGCTTGCAAAAGGGGATGAAGTTACAGGCAGACCCGACTGTAAAATATGCCGTCGGAGATTTCAGTATACGGCGTGTCGGGGGTGCGATGCTCGATACCGACTCGCCTTACAATACCTATCGTTACATGGGTCTGCCCCCTGGCCCGATACGTATCCCTGACAGTCAGACGATTAAGTCTGTGCTCGATGCTCCGGCTCACGATTATATCTATATGTGCGCCAAATCAGATTTCTCGGGTTATCACGACTTTACGTCAGACTATGCTACGCATCAGCGTAACGCAGCGGCGTTCAGGCGAGCCCTCGATGCCCGCGGCATCAAGCTGTAATTACGCCTTAGTCGCGATACTGTGGCAATACCTTGACGGGGAATTTAGAGAAGAGGGTGTTGACAGCCTCGGCGATGCTTTTGAGGTTGCGGTACTGTCCGCTGCCGTTGTCGATAATTGTGGCGACAGAGGCCGAGTATAGCGGCAGTTTAGTCTCGGTGTTGACAAAGTCCATTGTCAAGACCCCCTCTTTATATATGCCGGTGATAACCTGCACATTGGGATTAATCACAGGTGCGGGGGCAGGCGGAAGAGGTGCGGGGGGAGGAGGCACAGGAGCGCCGGGGCGACCGGGAGGAGGCACGGGTGCACCCGGTAGTGGACGCGCTCCCCAATAAGGCCCGTAATTGCTGCGCGGCCAGATATATGAGGGATAATAAGCACCGTAGTAGGGGAAGTATCCGGGCTGTACGAGCGGTTCGGTGGCGATTTCACGGTGAGTAGTCACGGCGATATTGATCAGCAGGGGAGAAGAGGGGTCTTCGGAATATCCTCTCATCACCATCTCCTGCCTTATAGCCGCGGCGATGTTATAATATGTTACCATCTGCATCCCTTCGGGGAGTTTACCCATGTCGGGGGTGACGATTCTGAATGTTTTGTACTCAGCCAGATTAGCGTCGTTATAGACCTCGCTGTTGACCAGCGCGAAAGGTGAGCATCCCCCTAAGAGGATGACGACCGACAGGATGCCGATGAATTGATATAGACGTTTCATAACATTGAGTTTTACAATGATATAACACAATATTCCCGACGATTGTTCCGTTTCATTATAGATTATTCAGATTGACACATATATATTACCAACCTTATATATTACCAACCTTAATAAATGATGAAAAACTTCATGTTTGACCTCTGTGTGGGTTCGCTTGTGGCTGGAGCTTTGCTTGCTCCGCAGACCGGCCTCGCCGCCGGTGATGTGGCTGCCGCCGCTGCCGGTAAAGTTGATGCCCGTTTCCTCGATTATCCTGTATATCATGGTGATGACCTCGGGTTGACAATTGATGGCAGCACTGCCCGTTTCCGTCTGTGGTCGCCCGAGGCTCAGTCTGTCACACTGCGCCTTTACAAGCAGGGACGCGGTGGCGAAGCTTTTGAGACGATCAAGATGAAAAAAGATGTCAACGGCACCTGGACAGCCGCCGTGACCCCCGTCCCATACGGTAAATTCTATACTTTCCAGGTCGAGATCAACGGCAGACTGCTCGATGAGACCCCCGGAATATGGGCCAGGGCAGTCGGTGTCAACGGTCATCGTGCCGCGATCATTGATTTTGCAGCCACCGATCCCGAGGGATGGAGCAGTGACAAAGGCCCTGAAGTAAAGCATATTAATGATGTGGTGCTTTATGAGATGCACCACCGCGATTTTTCGGTACACCCTAACTCGGGTATTGCCAACAAAGGTAAGTTTCTGGCTATGACCGAGGAGGGCACAGTCACTCCGCTGGGCGACAAGACCGGTATCGACCACCTCAAGGAGTTGGGTGTGACACACGTGCATATCCTCCCCTCATACGACTACAACTCGGTCGATGAGGCTAATCTCCCCGCCAATCAGTATAACTGGGGCTATGACCCTTATAACTATAACGCTCCCGAGGGTTCTTACTCGACCAATCCCACCAATCCCGCCACCCGTGTCACCGAGATGAAACAGATGATCAAGGCGTTGCATGACGCCGGCATCGGTGTGGTGATGGATGTTGTGTATAATCACACTGCCGACAACGATAAGTCTAACTTCTCGCTCACCGCTCCCGGTTATTTCTACCGTCACAACGAAGACGGCACATACAGCGATGCCTCGGGTTGCGGTAACGAGACCGCCTCAGAGCGTCACATGATGGGTGACTTCATTGTTAATTCGGTTAAGTACTGGGCCAAGGAGTATCATATCGACGGATTCCGTTTTGACCTCATGGCTATCCACGACACCGAGACAATGAGCCGTGTAGCCGCAGCCCTCAAAGAGATCAACCCCTCGATATTTGTTTATGGTGAGGGTTGGACAGCCGGGGGATCTCCCCTCCCCGCCGATGCCCGCGCCCTTAAGGAGAATGTAGCAAAAATGCAGGGTATCGCTGTATTCTCTGACGATATCCGTGATGCCGTAAAGGGTCATTACTCAGACGCTGCCGACCGCGGTTTCGCCACCGGTAAACCCGGCAATGAGGAGACTGTAAAGATCGGTATCGTAGCCTCGACAGCCCATCCCCAAGTCGACTACTCAAAGGGTAACAACTCAAAATTCCCTTATGCGTCAAGCCCCTCACAGGTGATTAACTATGTCAGCTGTCACGACGACCTGACCCTCACCGACAAGCTTGCCAAGTCTATGCCCAACTCTACCGAGGCCGAGCGTCAGCGTGCAGCCCGTCTGGCACAGACGATCGTGTTTACCTCACAGGGGACACCCTTTATGTTTGCCGGCGAGGAGGTCTTCCGCAACAAGAAAGGTGTACATAATTCATACAAATCGCCCGACTCGATCAACGCCATCGACTGGAATCTCAAGCACCTCAACGCCGAGCAGTTTAATTACTACAAAGAACTTATCGCGCTGCGCAAGGCTCATCCGGCGTTCCGCATGACCACCGCCGATGACATCGCCCGCCACCTCAAGTTTGACAATGTCACCACCCCCAACCTCATCTCATACTCGCTTCTTGACAACGCCAACGGCGACGATTGGAAAGAGATAAAGGTTATCTTTAACGGTGGAGATGAAGCCGCCGAGGTAAAGCTCCCCAAAGGAAAGTGGACCGTCGTTGCCCGTGACGGCAAGATCAATCATACCGGCTTGCTCAACGCCGATGGCACCGTGCAGACCCTCCGTGGTGGTAAAACGTTGGTTGAGCCCCGCTCCGCCCTCATCCTATACCGCTAACCCGATTCTTAAACTATATTTACGTATAAACCATTAAATAAATCACCCCGCTGTCGATGTCGGCAGCGGGGTGACTTATTGTTGTAGAGAGGTCAGTGATCTCTATGTTGACAATAAAATATTGTCAGATACTTAGAGCAGTAGTCGTCAGATACGTGTTAACCGTTAATCATCGCTTGTCAGCGGATGACAACTTTAGATACCTGATTGCCCTGACGACGGATGTAGAGACCTGGCTGATCGGCGTTAACGCGCATACCCTGCAGGTTGTAGTATTCAACGGATGCGTTAATATCATCAGCTGCCACATCTGTTACCCCTGAGATCAAATCGCCGAGAGCATTGACACGCGTAACGACCTCCTCTGAGTGATACCCGTTAACAACTGCTTTTGAACGGATTTCAAGGATATTGTCTTCGGTGGTCGGTACAGCGATATAGTGGGGCTCATTAGCATCTTTAACCTTGTTAGTCCAGCCGGTTGCGGGCGCTCTCAGCAGGCTATTGGTAGTAGCGGCATCTGCATCGTATTCATGATCATTCTCTTTTACAACGTTGCCGTCAACGTCATATTCGATAGTCCAGACATGCAGTTCTCCTGATGTGACCATCAGAGATACCTTTGTGGGATCTTCTATAATCTGATCAAAGATGGGTTGATTGACAGTATACTTATACAGATATACGGGAGATTGTTTTGATGAATATGTTTTGAAACGAGGGTTAGTGGCGTTATATTGAATATAATTCACATTGTTGGTGATTTTGACGTTACCCTCATTCTCCTCAAAAGTGATGGAAAATTTAGTATTGTCAGATAGAGTGGATGTTTCGCTGAGATCTGTGTTACCTGTGGCAGTGGTGCTCGCTACCGAGATATATTTATCATTTTCTAACTTGAGAGAGTAAGCGCCGTCGTATTCCTCGATTACGAAAGGAGAAACCTCCATATCCTCTGTTATAAGATATGAGTCATCAAAAGAGTTAACTGATACGGCAGCACGGTATTTGCCTTCGCTCTTTCCCATAATGCCGAATTTGTTAGCTGATTTACCGACAAGTATATATTTATAACCTGCGGTAAATTCATCCATTGAGGAAATCTTTACATAGGTATCGGTTGCGGGCACCGGCGGAACAATTACTGATACGTGGAATTCGAGCGAGGTGAAATTCTCCCAATCAGCATCAGTTGCCTCAGCGATTATATTATATTCGCCCCCCTCAGTAAATGTATAAGAAACAGTGTCACCATCAGCCTCTGCGATAGTTAACATTCCGTCATTATCTAATTTAGAAGACACCGAGATATAGGCGGCATTATCTGCATGGAATGTAAACTCAGTATTGACCTCAACCTCAACCTCATTGACGGTTAAAAGATGGAGAACTTCATCCGGTCCAATATAGGTAGCATGAACATTGCCGAGGACGGGAACCGGTTCAATAACATTAACCCAAAATTCCAGTACCTTGTCTTGTTCCATCATTCGAGAGGCTGTTACTGTAACCTTTTGTTTGTCAATAGGGTAGTCCGGTCTCCAAGTTACAGTATGTAGGGCGCTCTCAGATACAGACTCTCCGGATATCGAAATGAGGTCAGCAGTTTCGTTGGTGAATGTGAACACCGTCCCGACCGGGATGTCGATAAGGGTATCGCCATTATTGATAGGCTGTGAATCTTCACCGGGTATTTCATACATGCCGAATATATCATCGAACGGACGATAAGGTTCCTGTACTTCGACACGGAAGAATAATTCTTTCTTCTCTGCGGTCTCCTCGGGTTCCATATTTGTAGCTACAATGTATAAATCTTTCTTGCCAAAAAAAGATTCTTGGAAGGTATACGAGAGCTTAGAGTCATAAGCTTCAGCATAAGTTAGCACGCCGTTTATTTCCGGAGACATTTCGTAGAGACTGATATACTTTGCATTTTCACAAGAAATGTTAAGTGTTGTTCCGGGAGAGAAGGTTACATCTTCTCCGTCATGGATATACTCGGCATAATACTCATCGCCGGTATATGCAATGAGCTCACCCAGAGGCAGAGGTTCATCACCGCCGTTGGGGTAGTTGGTCCAAGTCAGATTCCAGATTGAGACACGGTCTTTGTTTGATTTAGCGTTAGAAGAGGGTGAAAGGTTCTTTATCTCGATAGTAAATTCACCTTCGATGTTAAAGTCTGCTGAGAAACTGTATTTTTGTTTCTGAGTGACGCTGGTGTTTACTAATTGAGTAGAAGATACGACTTCTCCGTTTTGGATGATTGAGATCTCAAGTTTTACACCTTTGCTTTCTGAGAAAGTATTGGTGTAATCAAATGAGATTGTCCCGATACCATTATAGAGTGTCGGTGAAGTTACTTTACCAACAGCGGATGTCTTACCGTTTAGAGTGGGTGCGAGGCAATTCTCAGTATCAGCGCTCTTCACAAGAGCGCAATTGACAGTCTTCCAACCGTCTTTTGAGGTGTAAGAAGAATAGCCGGAATTTGCTGTGCCGTTGTTCATCGTATCAAAATCAGCTTGATTTTGAGCGTGAATAGCACCAACCATTGTGACCATGAGGGTCATCAAGAGTAGCAGTTTTTTCATAAGTAGTATATTTGAAAGTTTTTTGATATAATCGGTAGAAGATTTGGAGCCCATTATTAGAATGGCCGGTTAGTTAGCATGGCGCAAAGTTAGCGATTTATGGTTGAACGGCAAAAGGTTAGCGTGTTAAATTTTAGTGTCGGAATGAAAGTGCGATATCACTAAATTCTTAGTTGAGATTAAACCTGAGCCACTCTCTGGAGTCTCTATAATTAGAGTAACTTTTCAATATAATAATAGTTACTTATAAGATCATGGAATATAAGATAAAGTTGAAATTAGAGGAGCCGGTTTCGCCTCAAACGTTAGTAAGTAAAATCATGAATGACGTAACGAGGGGGTTCTGCCCGACATGGGATATCAAGAAGATTGCAATACCTAATATGGGTGAGAAATCGGTGATTTTTCATTCTCCGGCCTCGGGGCAGTGTGACGAGCCTGGCAAAGATGTTTGCTTCGGGTTTATAGTAACCCCGGCTGAGGGGCACTCGGCGTTACTTGTCAGAATGGGATTACTGTCTAATTGGTGCGCCAGCCCCGACATACAGCAACAGCAATATCACGTAGGGCGTTTGGTTTCTCTCCTCCTCTCATACAAACCTTACTTCTGCTCAATGCAGATCTCCTGAGCTCATTATACTTGCAGGTTGTCAGCAATGCGTTATTTGTGGTGGGGGTAGGTGCTGATCCAGAGGTCGAGACTGTCGCGCAGAAGCGAGTCGGCGGGGGCGAGGGCCCACGACTGGAACTGGTTAAAGGAGATGTCGACCGACAGGTCGAGGTCGGGGTAGCGTGTGGTCAGGGTCTCGGCTGTCGCGCGGTTGACCACGGCTCGGGGGATTTGGCCGATAGCGGTGAGAATGGCGAGCTGTTCGCTCGAATATTCTGGGTCTTCGATGATATAGATAGTGTCGCCGATCTCGTGTGACAGATTGCGCAGACGTGAGATATAGGGTGATCCGGCGGGAACGTATACGGTTTTGCCCCCGAGATCAAACTGGGTCTTGACTGCTGCCGAGTCGCGCAACTGCACCAACACTTGTTTGTCTACCCCGACGGGATTAATGAATATCAACCGATCGCGCATCTCAGCCGTGACAGGGAGGTCACCCACGATCAGTCGGCAACGGCCGGTGTTGAGCCACTCAAGAGCATCCTCAAGGCGAGTGTAGGGGTGGAATTTGACGGCACGTCCGTGATGACGGCACACGTCACGCAGCAGGTTGTAATATTCGCCTGAGAGTGTGTCACCGACGAGACTCAGGCCGGTCGGTGAGATCTCAATTGCCACATTGATGGTGTCTCCTCCGGCAACGGTGTCAGGGCGCGCTCCGATACGTTGCACAGAGCACTGACGTGCACAGAGCATCATGCCCACTGCGACGGCCAGCAGGATGGTATAAGCCACCATAGCGCCTTTTTTTACTTCGAGTTTACGGTATCCCATAGTCTGTGACAAAGTTACTCAAAAGATCGGTAAGTTGAAATATCAGCTGCGCGGAATTATCTCTGTTTAGTTATTGTTGTCAGATATAAGAGGGATAAAATGATAGGAACCCCAGGCAAAAGTTAAAATGACCGAGACCGCCGGCGACGCCATTGACGTCGCTGACGGTCTCGTCGTTATTATCGGTCATGCGTCGTATCGCACAGGGTGTCACTCACCCTCGAGGATCTCGAGCATGCGGATGGCTGAGGCAGGGATGCGTGTGCCGGGACCGAAGATAGCTGCGACACCGGCGCGGTAGAGGAAGTCATAGTCCTGAGCGGGGATCACACCGCCGGCAGTAACCATGATGTCGTCGCGGCCGAGTTTCTTGAGCTCTGCGATCACCTGAGGGATAAGAGTTTTGTGGCCGGCGGCGAGTGACGATACACCGAGAATGTGCACATCGTTCTCAACTGCCTGACGGGCAGCCTCCTCGGGGGTCTGGAAGAGCGGACCCATGTCGACGTCAAAACCGCAGTCGGCATAACCGGTGGCGACAACTTTGGCACCGCGGTCGTGGCCGTCCTGACCCATCTTGGCGATCATGATACGTGGCTGGCGGCCTTCGCGTTTTGCAAACTCCTCGACCATCTTGCGGGCCTTGAGGAAGTCGGGGTCATTCTTGGTTTCGTTAGAGTACACGCCTGAAATAGTTCTGATAATTGCTTTATAACGGCCTACGACATCCTCGCAGGCATCTGAGATCTCGCCGAGAGTAGCGCGGACACCGGCAGCCTTGACAGCCAGGTCGAGGAGGTTACCCTCACCGGTGCGTACACACTCTGTGATGGCGGCGAGGGCTTTCTTGACAGCCTCTTCGTCGCGGTCTTTGCGGAGCTCGACCAGACGGGCTACCTGCTCGTTGCGTACCTCGGTGTTGTCGATCTCGAGAATGTCGATGGGGTCTTCGTGATCGAGGCGATATTTGTTGATGCCGACAATTGTCTGACGACCTGAGTCGATACGGGCCTGTGTACGGGCGGCAGCCTCCTCGATGCGGAGCTTGGGCAGACCGGTCTCGATAGCCTTGGCCATACCGCCGAGTTTCTCGATCTCCTGGATATGCTCCCAGGCACGGTGGGCGATCTCATTTGTCAGAGACTCAACGTAGTATGAGCCGGCCCAGGGGTCTATCTCCTTGCAGACCTTGGTCTCCTCCTGAATGTAGATCTGTGTATTACGGGCGATACGCGCCGAGAAGTCGGTCGGCAGGGCGATAGCCTCGTCGAGGGCGTTGGTGTGGAGCGACTGGGTGTGACCCAGGGCTGCACCCATAGCCTCAATGCAGGTACGGCCGACGTTATTAAACGGATCTTGCTCGGTGAGCGACCAACCGGATGTCTGTGAGTGGGTACGCAGGGCCAGCGATTTGGGGTTCTTGGGGTTGAACTGGCTGACGATTTTGGCCCAGAGCATACGGGCGGCACGCATCTTGGCGATCTCCATAAAGAAGTTCATGCCGATAGCCCAGAAGAAGCTCAAACGGGGAGCGAACGTGTCGATGTCCATCCCCGCGTTGACACCTGCGCGGAGGTACTCGAGACCGTCGGCGAGGGTGTAGGCCAACTCGATGTCACAAGTAGCTCCGGCTTCCTGCATGTGGTAGCCCGAGATAGAGATCGAGTTGAATTTGGGCATATTCTGCGAGGTGTATTCAAAGATGTCGGCGATAATGCGCATCGAGAACTCGGGGGGATAGATATAGGTGTTGCGTACCATAAATTCCTTGAGGATGTCGTTCTGGATGGTACCGGCCATTTCCTCGAGTTTGGCACCCTGCTCGAGACCTGCGTTGATATAGAAGGCCAGTACGGGCAGTACGGCGCCGTTCATGGTCATTGACACAGACATCTTGTTGAGGGGTATACCGTCAAAGAGCACTTTCATATCCTCGATAGAGCAGATCGACACACCGGCCTTGCCGACGTCACCGACTACGCGGGGATGGTCAGCGTCATAGCCGCGGTGTGTAGCCAGGTCAAAGGCCACAGAGAGACCTTTCTGGCCCGAAGCGAGGTTACGGCGATAGAAAGCATTTGACTCGGCGGCTGTCGAGAATCCGGCGTACTGACGGATAGTCCAGGGGCGGATGGCATACATACCGCTGTACGGGCCGCGGAGGAACGGGGGGAGACCGGCGACATAGTCGAGATGCTCCATCCCTTCAAGATCCTCTTTGGTGTAGACGGGCTTGACGGGGATAAGTTCGGGTGTAAGCCAGTCTTGGGCGGCATCGTGGGCGGGAGCCGCAACCGGCGCGCCAAAGGCGTCGGTCATTATATCTATGTTCTTGAAATCGGGTTTCATTGCTGTGGGTTACTTTTTGAGAAGACGGCTGTTAAATTCCCTGAGGGTCTCGAGCACGTTGCTCTTGACGTGGATAAAGTTCTCGATACCTGCGGCCTTGAGGTCGTCGGTGCAAGCCGGTGCGCCAGCCACCACAAACTCGGCACGGCCGTCGAGCAGCTTGTAAGCCTCGGGGGCATACTGTGCGTATTCGTCATCTGACGAGCAGAGCACGACGATGTCAGCGTTAGCCTTGACGGCGGCGTCGATACCCTCCTCGACCGTGTTAAAGCCGATGTTGTCGATGATCTCATAACCGGCGCAGCCAAAGAAGTTTGACGAGAACTGGGCGCGTGCCAGACGCATGGCCAGGTTGCCGATTGTGAGCATGAAGACTTTGGGACGGTTTGCTGCGGCCTCGGTCGAGAGACGCAGTACCTCGAATGCACTGGCCATGCGCTCGGTGTTGAGGGCCTTGTCGGGGTTGGCGGCGCAGCCTGACGCGCACCCGCATGATGCGGCTGTCTCCTCACCCTTGACGGTAGCCTCCTCGGCAGCAGCCGATGAGCCGACCTCGATCTTCTCCTGAGCAAACTCGTTGAAGTTGGGGAACTGGTTTGTGCCGAGCAAAATCTCTTTGCGGCGAGCCATATCCTCGTGACGTTTAACGGCCGATGCGTTCACGGCTTTCTGTACTTCGCCGTCATTTACGCAGGCAAAGAATCCGCCATTCTCCTCAACCTCGAGGAAGAGTTTCCAGGCCTCTTTGGCGATCGATACGGTGAGGGTCTCGACGTAATATGAACCGCCGGCTGGGTCAGCCACCTTGTCGAGGTGGCTCTCCTCTTTGAGCAGATGCTGCTGATTGCGGGCGATACGCTCTGAAAATTCATCGGGAGTCTTGTAGGGGACGTCAAACGGGGTCACTGTCAGCGAGTCAACGCCTGCCAGAGCGGCCGACATAGCCTCGGTCTGGCTGCGCAGCAGGTTGACATGTGCGTCATAGAGAGTCTGATTGAAACGTGAGGTGACAGCATGGAGGGCCATCTTGCAGTCAGCCTTGCTGATGGGCTGATACTGGTCGGCGATCTGAGCCCAAAGCATACGGGCAGCGCGGAACTTGGCGATCTCCATGAAGTAGTTTGAGCTTACGCCCATGTTGAATTTGATCCGCTCGGCCACTACGGCAGGTTTAACGCCGGCCTCGGTGAGCAGGGTCATCCACTGTGCACCCCAAGCCAGGGCGTAGCCGAGTTCCTGGAAGATATAGCAACCGGCGTTGTTGAGCACGTCAGAGTTGACGGCGAGGCAGCGCAGGCCGGGCACGTCAGCCACCATATCAATCATGCCGACAGCCTCGGCGGCGACAGCCTTGAGGTCGATGTCAGCACCGTGACGGAATGCTCGTTTGAGCGGATCATAATTGATCGAACCCTTGAATTCTTTTTCGAGATTGCGGGCCTTGAGCCACTCAACCAGCGCGGCGGCCAGATCGAGGGCCTTGCGGGGGCAGGTGGTGAGGTTGATCTCCACCTCCTTGATGTCAATATCCTTGAGGAGGATGTCAAGGTTCTCGACTGACGGCTCCTTAACGGTGAATCCGAGAGAATTGACACCCTTGCCGAGCACGTCGAGGGCTACCTTGTTAGCCTCGGCGGCATCAGTCGGGAGTATCTCCTGACGGATGAGCCAATGGTTGTTGTCGCGTGTACCTCTGACGTAGGGGAACTCGCCCGGGAGGGAGTCAGTAGTCTTGAAATCGGCGATGTCCTCGCGGCGGTACATCGGCTGCACTGAGAATCCCTCGTTAGTTCTCCACACCAGTTTCTTCTCAAAAGGTACGCCCTTGAGATCGGCGTCAACCTTGGCCTTCCAGGTCTCGTATGAGACGGGAGGGAACTGAGAGAACAGTTTTTCTTTATTTTCTGCCATGATATATAAAGAGGTTAACAATATATTTGCATAAAGATCTGCTACCGGACGTGGCGCGCCCGACAGCAGGTATTGAGTTTCAGAACTAAGCGGATACCGTCATGGTAACAGATTCCGTAAATATCCTTGTCTGAGGAGTGTGGTTTTAACCGTTTTCCTGACTTGTGATATTAAAATTTCCAAAAGCAGTTCAATGCCACAAATTTACTAAACTTTTTGGAATCAACAACAATTTGCGGCGAAAAAATGGAGGCTATTTATTTATGAGTTGTCAGATAGATAGGGTCACTTGTCATTTACTGACAAACTCGGGTTGACGGTCGAGCCAGTCAAACATCGATTTATAGACGGCGCGACGGATGCGCGGGGCTGACAGTATAAGGTCATGCAGGCCGCTGTCAACTATAGCCTCAGTCACGTTGTAACCCATGCGCCGCCCACGGGCTGATATAGAGTCGACGTTGAGCACCGCATCGCCGCTGTTGGCCATCGGACTCCAGCCATCAGGGTATACGCTGCGACGCGAGCGCATCAGGTAGACGGGTATTTTTATGGTGCGTCCGTTTTTAACCAGCTTCTTCTGTCCTTGATCAATGGCACGTACCCAGCCGGTGGTGACAGGGGCGGCGTGGAGCAGTTTGAGGGTGGTGTCAAACTCCCATTCACCATGTTTTGATTTGAGCAGACTCTCGCCGTAGGCCGGATTATCGCCCTGGGGGATGGAAATATTCGGCAGGAGTTTCCCCACGGCAGCGGCGGCGGGTATGAGTTTTCGCGTCAGCCCGGTGAAGTTCCAGTCGAGAAAAGGGCTGTTGAGTATCAACGCCTTGATCTCGGGCACAGGTTTATCTTCCATATAGAGAGATGAGATCAGACCGCCGGTAGAGTGCCCCATCAGCACGATGTCGGTGACACTGTCGTGGCGCATACGTGCGATGGCCGAGTCGATGTCGGCGAAATATTCGCTGAGGTCGCGGGCCTCATAGCGGCGCTGTCCGGGCAACAGCGACCGCCCGTATTTGCGCAGGTCAACCGCATAGAATCCATATCCCGAGTCATTAAACTCGCGCCCTAATGAGTCCTGAAAGAAATAATCGTTATAGCCGTGAATGTACAGCACGGCCTTGTGTGGTTTCTCTCCGTCAGGTAACCGCCGTATGACTGTCGATACAACTTTGCCCGAATAATCATCGGGCTGATTGACGGTCTCTGACTCATAGCCCGACTTGCCGAGCAAAGGATCGGTGACCCAAGAGAGCAGCATCGGCAGTATCAGCAGTGCGGGCAGCAATATGGTGACGTTACGTTTCATCACTTATTTGTTCTATTAAGATGCTTACAAAGTTAACTTCTATAAAGATGCTCACAAAGTTAACAAACGTTTTTAATTTTGACAAATAGGGAGATTATTCGCAAAAATAGTTATCTTTGCCCTGACAAGCAATTCAAATAATGGATAACAACGATATAACCGAACTCTTTCGCCAGGTGATTAGTCAGGCAGGGAGCATCGATGTCGCCGAGTCTGAGTTCAAGAAGATGATCGGCGAAGATGATGACCTGCATAAGGCTTACCGCCAATGGTGTCATGAGGTAGGCAGCTCAGAGCGCAACGGGTTTCTTGATTATTGCGAGGAGTATCTCGACAATCAGGAATCTATCTGGGACACACTTGATAATGACTACGACAAATGACAGATAAGACGCCACAGGATATAGCCTCGCCGATAATGCTCGCCGAGTGGGATGTCCGCTTTGACGCTACACTCATCGCGTGGCCTCACCGTGATACTGACTGGGCTGAGCGACTCGCTGAGGTAGACATGTGTTACAAGGATCTGACGGTCGCTCTGCTCAAAGCCGGGCAGAAAGTTGTGATCGCCACCCCCGAGCCAGACCGTGTCAGGGAGAAACTGGCTGATGTCAGGGAGATTGACAAAGTGCTGATCATTGCCTGTCAGACAAACGATACCTGGACACGTGACTATGGCCCCCTTACCGTCAGCAGCGGTGACACCGATGAGCTATCGGCTGTCTCATATAAGTTTAACGGCTGGGGTCTGAAATTCCCTTCTGACAGGGATAACCTCGCTTTTCTCAATCTCGTGGCTACAAAGGGTATCGTCACATCCGTCTCGGTGCGCAAACGGTATGTCCTCGAGGGTGGGTCGATAGAGACAGACGGTCGCGGCACGATATTGACAACCTCAGAGTGTATGCTCTCGATCAACCGCAACGGATTCATCACAAAGGAGGCGGTTGAGAAAGAGTTGGCTGCAGGTCTCGGCGCGCGTCGTGTCTTATGGCTTGACCACGGAGCTCTTGCGGGTGACGACACCGACAGCCATATCGACACACTGGCACGTCTCGCCCCCGATGACACAATATTATACGTAAAGTCTTATGACCCCGCTGACTCTCACACCCCCGACCTTGAGCGGATGGAGGAGCAACTCAAACAGTTTGTGACTCCCGAGGGAAATCCTTATAACCTCATCGGATTGCCGTTGCCGTCGCCCGAGTATGATGATGAGGGTGAGAGACTGCCGGCGACATACGCCAACTTCCTCATTACTCCGCGGGCGGTGGTGATGCCGGTATACCGTCAGCCCCGTAATGACGATATGGCCGCACGTATGCTGGCGATAGCTTTCCCCGGCCATGAGATTATCACCGTAGACTGTCTCGAACTGATCAGGCAGCACGGGTCGTTGCATTGCGCCACAATGCAGATACCCTCGACCTGGCTCGCGATCTGATGAGAATTAGAATATTATTAACGATGGAGAATACCCCTAAAAAGATAAATATCGCACTCATACAGATGACCAAGAGTGCCGATATCACAGAGAATCGTCGCCGTCTGGCCGATGAGATAGCAGCAGCTGCGGCCTCAGGCGCGCAGCTTATCGTCAACCAGGAGCTGCATGACTCTCTATATTTCTGTCAGGATGAGAATGTCGACACTTTTGACCTCGCTGTCGATCTCGACTCTGAGGCCACTGAGTTTTATTCGCGCCTGGCACGCGAGGCGGGTGTGGTGATAATCACCTCTATGTTTGAACGCCGGGCCCCCGGCCTCTATCATAACACCGCTGTCGTGTTTGACACCGATGGTAGTGAGGCCGGGAGATACCGCAAGACGCATATACCCGATGACCCCGGGTTTTATGAGAAATTTTACTTTACCCCGGGTGATCTCGGCATCCGGCCGGTTGAGACTTCATTGGGTAAGATCGGCGTTCTGGTCTGCTGGGATCAGTGGTATCCCGAGGCTGCCCGTCTTATGGCCCTGCAAGGTGCGTCGATGTTGATTTATCCTACGGCTATCGGGTGGCAAGACAGTGATACAGAGGATGAGAAACAGCGGCAGCGCGATGCCTGGATCACGGTGCAGCGCGGTCACGCCGTTGCCAACGGTCTCCCTGTGATAGCCGTCAACAGGGTAGGGCATGAGGACGATCCCTCGGGTGTAACTGACGGTATCACTTTCTGGGGGTCGAGCTTCGTTGCCGGTCCGCAGGGTGAAATCATATACGCAGGCCCGACAGACCGCGAGGAGACCGCGGTGGTCGAGGTGGACATGCAACGCAGCGAGCAGGTGCGCCGTTGGTGGCCATTCCTGCGCGATCGCCGTATAGACCTTTACCACGGATTGACCAAGCGTTATCTTGATTAAATCTCTTAACCATGGCCATACTTCTCCCTCCTGATCCGACAGGTGAGCGGCGTACTTTACCCGCTGGCACACGCCATCTGACCATTATCGGTGCCAACGGTGCCGGAAAAACACGGTTTACCTCTTATCTCGCCGATAGTCTCGGCGATAACGCTCTGCGTCTGTCGGCTCTTAAAGCGATCTACGCCACAGGTGAGCCCAACGATGTTCAGGCCACTACCGACAGATTATATATCGAGGCCGCCAGGTCGCCGTCATTCCTGACAAATGCCGCTGCGACACCCTTTGACCGTCTGATGGCGATGTTGCTCAATGAGGAGATAAGCGCTCTGGTTGAATATAAGATGGCTCAGACTGAGGTCATGGCCGGCAGACGCGAGGCAGTCTTTATACCCGCCACCAAACTTGATCTGGTGATAGCCCGGTGGCAAGAGCTATTCCCCGGGAATCAGGTACTCCGCGATGGCGGCCGACTTATGTTCGCCCGCGAGGGTCAGGATGACAGGTATGCCCAGAAAAGGCTGTCTGACGGCGAGAAGGCATTGCTCTATTATTTTGGTGCGGTCTTGTATGCGCCAAAAGATGGTGTAGTGTTTGTCGATGCGCCCGAGACATTCCTGCATCCCTCGCTGCAACAGCGCGCATGGGAGATGATCGAGACACTCAGGCCCGACTGTCGGTTTATCTATACTACCCACGATTTAGGATTCACAGCTACACGCAATCGTGACATTCTGCTGTGGGTAAAAGGGTATGACACCGCCTCTGAAGGTTGGGATTACACCATACTGCCGCGCGGAGCGGGTATCTCTGATGAGATTTATATGGCTATCATAGGGTCACGCAAACCTCTGCTGTTTATCGAGGGGGATGCTGCGCACTCGATAGATGCCAAGTTATATCCGTTAGTGTTCCGCGACTTTACGGTCAAATCGCTTGGTAGTTGCGACAAGGTGATAGAGTCGACACGCGCCTTTAATGATCAGCGGTCGCTGCACAATCTCGAGAGCCGCGGTATCGTCGATCGGGATCGCCGTGATGACGGTGAGGTGGCGTATCTCAGGGGTAAGAATATATTTGTACCTGATGTAGCAGAGATAGAGAATATTCTGATGCTCGAGCAGGTGGTCAGGAGTGTGGCCACATACAACGGACGTGACGAGAACAGGGTTTTCAAATCGGTCAAGAAGTCGATCATATCGATGTTTAGCCACGATCTGCGCGCCCAGGCGATGCTGCATACCCGTCACCGCATAAAACGACTGATGGAGCGGCGTGTAGACGGGAAATTCAGTAATATCAACGACTTTGAAAATCATCTGGCCGGATTAGCCAAGGAGTTGAATCCGCGCGGGTTATACGAAAAACTATGCCGCGAATTTTCAAACTATGTCAATCATGAGGATTACGCCTCAATACTCAAGGTATATAACCAGAAGTCGATGCTCCCCAACTCAAACGTCTCGACCCTGTGCGGGCTAAACGGCTCAAAGGAGGCATACGTAGCCGCAATCATTACTATCCTCAGGCACGACAGTGAACCATCCCGCCGGATGCGCCGGGCCATCATCCGCTGCTTCGGTCTACCATCCGATGAAATCCCCACGGTGTGACCGACTATAAAAAATATCCGGGAGCTGACCAATATTAAATATCGAAGGTGTGCCAAACGTTCTTGACACACCTTCAATATTTTACGGTGATTATCCCGGGGGGTGGCGATAACCCGCGGAGTTACGGTTATAATCCCTGCAGGGATTATAGCCGATATTACATATTCATACCGCCGTCAACCTGGATAACCTGACCGGTGACGTATGACGACATATCTGATGCAAGGAATGTAGCGACATCGGCGATGTCATCTACCTTACCGGCACGACGCAGGGGTATCTTCATCGCCCACTCTTTGCGTACCTCCTCGGGGAGAGCAGCAGTCATGGCTGTCTCAATAAAGCCGGGAGCGATGGCGTTGGCACGGATGCCGCGAGAGCCCACCTCCTGTGCGATACTCTTGGCGAGGGCGATCAGGCCGGCCTTTGATGCGGCGTAGTTGCTCTGACCGGCGTTGCCGTGAACACCTACAACCGAGGCCATATTGATGATCGAACCGCTACGCTGGCGCAGCATGATGGGGAGAACGGCGTGGATAAAGTTGAATGCGCTCTTGAGGTTGACAGCGATAACGGCGTCCCACTGAGCCTCGGTCATACGCATCATCAGGCCGTCTTTGGTGATACCTGCGTTGTTGACCAGGATGTCGATTGATCCGAAATCTTTATGTACCTCCTTGACAACCTCTTCAGTCTGGGCGAAGTCGGCGGCGTTTGAGGCGTAACCTTTGACTTTGACACCGAGGGCTGCGATCTCCTCCTCGGTCTTTTTACCGTTTTCGTCTATTACAAGGTCTGTAAATGCAATGTTTGCGCCTTCTTTGGCAAAGCGGAGCGCTATTTCCTTACCGATACCGCGGGCGGCGCCGGTGATAAGCGCTGTTTTTCCTTCGAGTAATTTCATGATTGAAAATTGTTGGATATTTTGATTTATTTCTTTATTCCTGCGATTGTAAACTCTATCAGGTCGCGTCGTGCCTGATCGAGGTCTGTATGACAGTCATCAAGCAGCGGCGCATATCCGGGGGTGTCAAAACCTTTCATGATTGTGACGATCATCACCTGAGCCCTGGCTGCTTGTGCCGGCGAGAACTCGCCTGCCCGCATACCCTCGTCGAGGATGGCGCGCAGTATCTCGATCTCCTTTTTGGCGGCCATGCGCCGTGTCTTGTCGGCGCGGCTCATGTCAAACCTCATCAGCAACTGGAAACCGTCAGAACGCTCACGACGCCCTGTCGGGCAGATGATGATATTGAAGCGCGCCTCCATAAACTGTCTGAGTTTCTGTATGGCGCTCTCCTCAGAGCCGAGTATCTCGCGCTGACGGGTGACTATCTGGTCACTCTCATGCTCAATAACGGCCTGATGTATCTCGCGCTTGTTCTTGAAGTAGGTATAGATTGTGCGCCGCCCTTTCTCTGAAGCGTTGGCGATATCGAGCATGGTGGTATTCTCAACACCCTTGCGGGCGAAGAGTTGCCTTGCTACTTCGATCAGTTTGTCGCGGGTTTTAAGTGTCATGTGCCGGGGAGCGAGAGGGTAATATGAAGTGCGACCGGTTGATTCAGGTGGCGAAGTTACGAAAAAAACAGGAGAAAATCGGCGAATGTCATAAAAATTACCTCTTTAGTCAAAAATAGGGATGGTTTTTAAGGCCGAAAGTTGGGCGAAAGATATATTGTTTGTAAATTCGTGGATTGAAATGGACAGACTATTATCATATAAAGCAATCACATATAGACCCGCAGGCCGTGGCGGTATGGCTGTCATGGCCGCGAGGTTGCTGGCTTACATCATGTTGCTGGCGCTAATCTCACCGCGGGCAGTGGCCGACGGGCCGATCTCATTCCCGCGCGACCGCGCGTCATCGGTCGCCGTTATTGTCAGAGATCTCTCGACAGGCAGGGATGTCGTGTCGTCTAATCCTCACAAGGCGATGTTGCCGGCCAGTACGATGAAGTGTGTTACCTCGGCGGCGGCAATCGAGGCCGGCCTCGATACGGCGCGTTTCGAGACCCGGGTATATATCCGTGGAACTATCCGTGACGGGGTGGTGGCGGGTGATCTTGTTATCGTCGGGAGCGGAGATCCGACGATAGAAAGTGCCCAATTCAGAGGCGCGACCTCATTTATAAGTGAAATACTCTCGGCACTTAAGGAGTCGGGAATCACACGGTTTGAGGGCGGCATCGTAGTGGATACTTCTACCTTCCCCGACAACGGCCCGTGTGACCGTTGGGAATTGTCTGATACCCGCTATGAATATGGTGCCGGGCTCTATGCCCTGAATTATCGAGATAACCGTGTGGGGGATAAGGCTATGGACTCACCCTCAGAGGCATTTGGCGAAGCTCTGGAAAACCGGCTCGCATCCGCAGGGATAACCTTTGACTGGGATGATATTGACACAACTGACAGTGAGAGCCGGCAGTTGTTGGTACATTACTCTCCGCGCGGGCGTGAAATTCTCGACAATCTCATGGAGCGCTCTGACAATCTCTTCGCCGAGGGGATGCTCAGGTTGTTAGCACCCGGTCAACCGCGCTCAGTGGCTATCGCCCGAGAGAAGCGGCTTCTGGCTGACCGTGGGATAACTCTTGACATCACCGACATCTATGATGGGTCGGGGTTGTCGCGCAACAACCGTGTCACTGCTGCCTTTATGGCCGACCTTCTGCAACAGATGGCACACCGTGAGGGTAAGGACGGGTCTTACGTTTCGCTTTTTCCTATCGTCGGTAAAGAGGGGACAGTCAAGACCCTGCTTAAAGGAACCCGGCTCGAGGGGAAACTTGCCCTAAAGAGCGGCAGCATGAACGGCGTGCATTGTTATGCCGGATATAAACTTGATACCGATGGGCATCCGACACATGCCGTTGTCATACTTATCAACGATTTCTTCTGCAAGCGCAGTGATGTCCGCAACGCGATCAGCGGCTTTCTGCAACGGCAGTTTTGATTAATACTGTATTGATTAACAAAGATATGAATCCTAAAATAGACCGGATGCTTGGCTTGACGGCCGAAATTGCCGAGGAGTTACTCATAGTAAAGGACACTGATAGTGATCATCTGTCAGACGACCTCAAACTCAAGATAATATCACTTGCCGAGTTGGCCGCCACAGTCGAGTCACCGGACGATACCGACCAAGCGACCGATCAAGCGACCAAGCCCGAGCCCGAGCAAGCAGCCGCATCAGACACAATCGACACAGTCGCCCCTGAGGAGATCGAGGAGATGGAGTCTGAGGCAATAGCTGAGTCTGTCACTGATGACAACACCCCTGATGTCACTATCGCTACCCCCTCAGATACCCCGGTCACTACTGATCAACCGGCCTCATTAGACCAATTAGTCTCATCAGACCAATTAGACCCATCTCCCCAATCAGACCCATCTCCCCAATCAGACCAATCATCACAATCAGCCGATGACATCGCTGCTGAGGCCGTAGCCGCTGAGTTTGAGGAGCAGGCTGATGCAGACGAGACCACAGCACCGACAATATCAGGCGAAACTATATACAGGTCTTTTACGATAAACGATGCCTTTCTCTACCGCAGGGAGATCTTTAACGGCTCAAAGCCATTGATGATGGAGGTGCTCGATTATATAGGTAGTCTCCCCGATATGGCTGCCGTGCAGAATTATCTCACCACCGATCTCGGTCTGTCATTAGATCAGTCGCCGGGAAAGGAGTTCTCTCAAGCCCTGTCAGTATTCTTCGGATAAAACCACTCACTTCTAACCAACAGACCATGACCGAGAAATTAAGGAGTGCCGGTAAACTTTTTGTCGTACCTACTCCGGTAGGGAATCTTGATGATATGGCACCGCGGGCCATCGAGATACTTAAAACCGTCAGCCTGATATTGGCTGAAGATACGCGCACGTCATCTGTCGTCACCCGCCGTTTTGAGATAACTACCCCGTTGGCCTCACATCATAAATTCAACGAACACGAGACGGTCAAACCGTTAGTCGACCGTATGCTCGGCGGCGAGGTGATGGCACTTATATCAGACGCGGGTACACCGGCTATCTCTGATCCGGGATTCATGCTGGTCAGGGAGTGTCGTCAGGCCGGTGTCGAGGTTGAGACTCTGCCCGGCCCTACGGCTTTTGTGCCGGCCCTGGTCAATTCGGGCCTCCCTTGCGAACGTTTCTGCTTCGAGGGTTTCCTGCCGCCTAAAAAAGGGAGGGCAACGCGACTGGCACAACTTGCCGCCGATGAGCGCACCTTTATAATATATGAGTCGCCCCTGAGGTTGCTCAAGACACTCAAGGAACTGGCGGATGTATGTGGCCCTGAGCGTGAGGCATCGGTTTCGCGCGAAATCTCAAAGTTGCACAATACCACCCATAACGGTACACTGGCCGAGCTGGTCGAGTATTTTACGGTGAACAATCCACGCGGAGAGATTGTTGTTGTTGTATCGGGAAATCGGGCTCTCCGCCAGGAGCGTAAGGTTCACCGTAATAAATATCGACCCGGTGATTTGGAAGAGTAAACCGGTCGGGTACGTAATACAGAAAAATATAATTCTCAACGTTAAAATTTACGTTTATGAAACTCATCAAATTATGCGTGGCTGCCCTGACGACGACGGCCCTTTTTACAGCTTGTCAGAACAAGGGTGAAGACGGATCGCTCCCCACAACATCTGATTCACTCCACGTGGCGCTTGCCAACCAGGACTCGCTGCTCGTGCTTCTCAACGATATTACCGAGGGTATGACCCAGATCAAGCAGATGGAGAACATTCTCAGCACCGGCGGTCTCGGTGCTGAGACTCCCGATCAGCGCCGACAGATACGTGAGGATATGGAGCAGATACAGAACGCCCTCGAGCAACGTCGCCAGCGTCTCGAACAGCTTGAGGCACAGCTCGCTGCCAGCAACCAGAATAATGCCAACCTGCAACGTGCCATCTCTAACCTCAAGACTCAGATCGCCGAGCAAGAGAAGACCATCAACGGGCTGCGCGAACAGCTTGCCAACGCAAACATCCAGATCGAGGGCCTGAGCCGTTCGGTTACCATTTTAGGTCAGGAGAAAGATTCGATCTCAGCCGTTGCCGAAGTCGAGGCTAACGCCCGTCAGGAGGCCGAGCGCCGCGCAGTCGAGCTCAATAACGAGATGAACCTTTGCTACTATGCAATCGGCACCGGCAAGGAACTCAAGGCTCATAACCTGATGGAGTCGGGATTCCTGCGCAAGACCAAGATCATGCCTGAGAACTTTGATCAGTCATACTTCACCACCGGTGACAAACGCACCCTGCGCAGCATCAATATCGGCTCTAAGAAAGCCAAAGTGCTTACCAACCAGCCCTCAGACTCATACGAGATCGTTGACGGTGCCAACGGCATGAAGATCCTCAAGATCACCAATCCCGCCAAGTTCTGGAATCAGTCAAACTTCCTCATCATCAAGAACGACTGATCAGACATTTGACATCCCACTCTGACTCAAAAATATACCGTATACGAGGCTGATCCGCTACCCCTGGCGTATCAGCCTCGTTTGATTTTGTGATTTCAACCATTATTATTAACTTTGCCGGGGCTTTGTGATGACAAAGTAGCCATTGTTAGCTCAGGACGTGTAATCATACGTTGCTGAGATTAGAGTATATGCTGAGAATAAAGGAACGAAATCTCATTATAATGATTAATATTATGAAAAAAATTTTTGGAATTTTAGTTGCCGTTGCAGGATTGTGCTCTTTCAATGGAAATGCGCAGTCAAAAGTTCTCGAATTGCCTGATTTCAATAGTGGAAAGACTGTGTGGATCGTTCGTGTTGGTGTTGATTTTAACAGCGCAACAGGTGATTGGAAAGATATGCAGAGAGACGCATGGGAAAAGTCGCATAAAATCGATCTTATCAAATCTGATTTTCCCGGTTCAACAGGTTTTGACGTAACCGTGGGTTTTAACAAATCATTCGGGGCAATGCCTCTTTATTGGGGTATGGATCTCGGTATAGCTACAAGAGGATATAAGAGTGCAGCTGAGTGGTATAGCGGTAAAGTCTCAAGCACCTTCGGCGATTACATTGGTCATCGCATCAAAGAGGACGTGTCACTGACTGCATATAATGTTAACTTCACCCCGTTTAAGCTCGGCTATAAATACACATTCCTCAAGCGGATGGCAGTAGACGTGCATCTCGGTGGTTTTGTGTCATTTGACTTTGCCGGTACCTATAAGATAGACAATTATGACTGGCAAACCTCATCAGGTCAGCCCCGTACCAAGGAAGAGTCAACCTCAGTATCTATCGGCGATTTAGATAAATATCGTCGTTTTGATGCCGGTCTCAACTTAGGTATAGGTTATTGGTATGGACATTTCAATATTGATTTAACCTGGCAGAAAGGATTCATCAATATGTATGACATGGATAACAGCATGAAATCTCAGGCACTTAAATTGAGCATCGGCTATGCTTTCTAATAAGCTGTCACCTCAACTAAGATAATAAAAGAGAATTATAACAATAAAACAACAAGATGTCGTGTCTGTCAATGTGCAGACGCGACATCTTGATATTTTGTGAGTGGTGTGATATCAGACATCGTTGTCATGAGCCTTAGTTGTATCACCTGCGTTATCGTCCGTTGTTTGTGTCGGGGCGTCGGCTGAGGCGAAGAGGCGCGAGAGGTATTTTTCCTGGAAGTTCTGGAACAGTTCCCAGAAGTTGGGGACAAACAGGGTGCCGATGATGGCGTTGACGGCCATACCGAAGACGACGGCCGAGCCGAGACTGATGCGGCTTGCTGCTCCGGCTCCGGTCGCGAAGAGCATCGGCATGACTCCGAAGACAAAGGCGAGAGCGGTCATCATGATGGGGCGGAATCTGACCATACCGCCGTTAAAGGCGGCTTGACGTACAGACATACCTTGTTTACGGTAATCCATGGCATACTCGACGATGAGGATGGCGTTCTTGGCCGACAGTCCGAGCAGCAGTATGATACCGATCTCAGTGTATATGCTTATCGACTGGTTCATGCAGATACAGCCGAAGACTGTGCCGAGGATGGCTGTGGGCATCGAGATGACGACGGCGAGCGGGTCAGTCCAGCTCTCATACTGGGCGGCGAGTACAAGGATGGTGATGATGATGGCAAAGAGAAGTACGGTCGATACGGTTGTTCCGGCCTGCGATTCCTGATAGGCTTCGCCGGTCCATGCGTAGCCGTAGCTATCTCCGGTAGCTTTCTTGACAATCTCCTCCATAGCCTTGATGGCAACAGATGAGCTGACTCCTTTGGCAGCGGTGGCTGTGAGAGCCGCAGTCTCATACATGTTATATCGGCTGATGGTCGATGAACCCATGACGGGATTGATGGTGGAGAATGATGAGAAGGGTACCATCTCGCCGGCACTATTGCGCACCGACAGTTTCATGATGTCGTTGACGTTGGCACGGGCGGTGTCCTCGGCTCCGATATTCACCTCATAGACGTTGCCAAACTCGACGAAGTCGTTGACGTATGAACCGCCGAGATAACTGCTCAATGTCGAGTATACCGAGTTGAGATCAAGTCCGAGCATCTCGATGCGGTCGCGTTGGATATGTATGCTGTACTGTGGCACAAGTCCCTCATAAAGTGACTGTATCGACCCGATGCGGGGATCTTTGGCCGCGGCTTCCTCTATCTCACGCAGGGCGACGGCCATCTGACCGGCACCGCGGTTGTTGATGTCAAGCAACTGCATAGACAGACCTGAGGTGCTACCCAGACCGGGGATGGCAGGGGGATTGATGGCGAACACGATGCCTTCCTGCAATCCTGCGCATCTCTCGTTGATGCGGTCGATGACAGCCGAGACTGACTCACCTTTCTTTTTGCGTTCGCTCCAGGGTTTGAGGGTGACGAACATCGAGCCGGTGTTGCTGCCCGACCCTCCCATGAACGAGAATCCTGACATCTCGATGACATCCTCTACCTCGGGCATCTCGCGGATGATATCCGATACTTGCGAAACCATCTTGTCGGTACGCTCGAGTGATGCACCGGTGGGGAGTTCGACAGATGCCATGAAATACCCCATATCCTCCTCGGGGATGTAACTGGTCGGCCACTTGGCAAAGCCCCAGAAAGCCAGGAAACAGAGTGTACCGTATATGCCGATAGCTACCCAGGGATGTTGCAGCAGGCGGCCGATAACGGCAGTGTAACCCTTGACTGTCTTACCCCATGCGGTATTCCACCACTTGAACAGGAAGAAATTTGTCTGCCCTGATTTCTTGCGCAGGAAGAGGGCACACATCGCGGGGGTGAATGTGAGGGCATTGAATCCTGAGAACGCTGTCGAGACGGCGATGGTCAACGCGAATTGTTTGTATAGTTCGCCGGTAATACCGGAGATGAAAGCGGTGGGGATAAATACCGACAGCAGCACGAGTACCTCGCCGACAATCGGCCCTTGCAGCTCGACCATCGCCTTACGGGCAGCCTGTCGCGGAGACAACGTGCCTTGTTGTACCAGTCGGGCACAATCCTCCACCACCACTATCGCGTCGTCGACCACTATCGCGATGGCCAGCACGAGGCCAAACAGCGTAAGTGTGTTTAGCGTGAACCCCATCAACTTCATGACCGCGAAGGTGGCGATCAACGATACGGGAATGGTAAGCATCGGTATGATCACGGCGCGCCAACTCTGCAAGAAGAATAGAATGACGACCATCACAATCAGTGTTGTCTCGGCAAAGGTGACCAGCACCTCGTCAACCGAGGCTGAGATAAAGGTGGTGGTGTTCATCAGTACGCGGTAATGGATACCCGGCGGGAAGTAGGGGGCAAGATTCTCGAGTTCTTTCTCCACCTCATGCGCTACATCGAGGGCATTGGCCTGTGGACGCTGGTAAACGCCGATCAGTCCGGCCGGTTTACCCGATACGCGGCTCATGGATGAGTAAGAGTTACTGCCGAGTTCGACCCTCGCAACATCTTTGAGACGGAGGATCGCGCCATCCTCACCCGTGCGCAGGATGATATTGCCAAACTGCTCGGCGGTGGTGAGCCGGCCCGGCGAAGATAGGGTGAACTGGAATGCCGAGATAGTCGAGGCGGGGGGCGCTCCGACCGACCCGGCCGAGACCTCCATATTCTGTGCCTCGATGGCGGCCTTGACGTCAGAGGGTGTGATACCTCTGGCCATCATGGCATCAGGATCGAGCCAGACGCGCATCGAGTAGTCTCCTCCGCCAAACGCGCTTGCACCTCCCACACCATCAAGACGGCTTAGGGCATCGACAATATGCAGCTTGGCATAGTTGGTGAGATAGAGTGCATCATAACGTTCATCACCTTGCAGGGCGACGAACAGCAGGATGTTAGATGATTTCGACATCACGTCGACACCCTGCTGTGTGACGGCCGAGGGCAATTGCGGTTCGGCCTGATTGACAAGATTCTGCACCTTGATGGTAGCGTCATCTACGTCCACACCATTCTGAAAGGTGATGGTTAGATTATATGAGCCGTCAGAGCCTGAGTTTGAACTCATATACATCATACCCTCGACACCGTTGACACTCTCCTCGATAGGAACGCCGACAGTCTCGGCGACCGTCTTGGCATCAGCACCGGGATAGGTTGCGTTGACCATGACGGTCGGAGGGGTTATATCGGGATACTGTGCGATAGGTAGTGTTTTGACGGTCAGCACACCCGCAAGAATCATTATTATAGCGAGCACCGTCGCAAAAATCGGACGGTCGATAAAAAATCTCGAGAACATAGGCGCGGTGTAATTTATCTGATCGGTTTAACTTTCATGCCGTCACGCACTTTGAGCAGGGCGGTGGTCACATAACGGTCGTTGGGGGTCAATCCTTTGGTGACGACTCTGAGCGTATCCTGATACAGTCCGCCTACTTCTACCGGGGTGTAGATGACTTTGTCAGAGTCGTTGACGGTGTATAGATATTTACCGAGCTGATCGGTGCTGAGCGAAGCATCCTTGACAAGTAAGGCGTGCGGTTCTACGGTATATGGGAGTCTGACGGTGGCAAACATACCGTCACGCAGTTCTCCCTTGCTGTTATCGATTATTAATCTCAGATTGACAGTTCCGGTCGAGGTGCTGACGTTGGGGGCGGTATAGTCGAGCTTACCGTAATATTTCCCGACGACTGAGTCGCCGAATAAGACCGGTATATGATCGAGATCGAGATCTTTGCCCGAGGAGGTGTCTCGGATCAAAATATACTTATCGGTACTGATTGAGAAGTTGGCGTAGATGGTCTGATTGGCATAGATGGCAGCTAATTTGACCGGTGCGCTTTCGCCCGAGATGTATGCACCCTCGCTCACGGTCGCCTTGGTTATATAACCCGAGAAGGGGGCGCGGACAGTACAGTAGCCGAGCTTGGTGTTGGCGGCAGCGAGTTCGGCCTTTGCTCTCTTGATTGATGCGGCGCTCTGTTTGAGATTACTCTCAGCCTGTATGACGTCAAGGCGTGACACTGCATCAGCCTCGAGAGCTTTCTGCATCGCCTCATTCTGACGTTGCGAGTACTCATATACTGCCGAGGCGGTCTCAAGAGCGGCCTGGGCCTCGTTGACCTGATCGCGATAGGTCGACGGGTCGATGATAAACAGAGGCTGTCCGGCGGTGACGTAATCACCCTCCTCAAAGAGAATCTTCTGCAAGGTGCCGTTGACAAGTCCGACAATATCAGCCGACTGGCTGGCCGAGAGTGTAGCGGGGTAAGTCTGAGTGAGAGTGATAGAGTCGGTGAGGGGTAGTGCGACTGACACTTCCGGTTGGGTCTCGACGGTTTTGGCATCTTTTTTACCACAGCCGGTGAGGATACCCAGAAAGCAGAACGAAACGCAAGAAAGAGCGAGGAGGATATATTTCTTTTTCATCGTAAGATACGTTTTGACTGATGAATATGAGTGTTGATTATCTTAAATATCAGGTTATTGCGGGTCTATACCTCCGCCGAGAGCCTCATAGAGGCTGACAAGGGATGTAAGGGCCGAGGCCTGTGCCTCAATCAGCTGGGTCTCGCCGGCGAGAGCGTTGACCTGAGCGTTGACCACATCGGTCATCGGTGAGAGAGAATCTTTATATCGCTCGATCGCCAGACGCAGGGCCTCTTGGTTTTGCACGCACAGTTGCTGAGTCAGATCTATATGTCTGAGCGAAGCATCATAGGTTGAGAGGGCGCTCTCGGTCTCCCCGACGGCGTTGAGCACCGACAGATTATAGCTGTCGATGGCCGACTGCATCTCTTCGCGAGCTGACACCACGCTATATTTACGGGCAAACCCGTCGAAGAGAGTCCATGAGAGGGTAGGGGCAACCGACCAGGTAAACGAATCGCTGCCAAACAGATTGTCAAGCCGGCGCGCAGCCGTGCCGATACTACCCTCGATTGTCAGGGTCGGGAGAAAATCTTTTTTAGCCACACCGAGATTGGCAGCCGCAGCAGCCAGTTGCATCTCAGCCTCGACAATATCAGGGCGACGTCGCAACAGGTCGGCGGGGACACCGGTGTTTACATTTATTTTCCAGTTAGGGAGCGGACCGGGTTGGGCAAGCATGCGGGCAGCCTCGGGAGGAAACTCCCCGATCAATATACCCAGAGAGTTAATTGATGCGTGTATCGAACTCACAAGCATCGGGATGGTCGAGGCCGTTGTGTAATAAGTTTGCCAGGCCTGAGCTACATCGAGTTTAGAGGCGAGCGATGCCTCATAGCGGGCTTTGGCGATGTTGACAATCTTCATCTGACTTTCGCAGTGGGCTTTGGCGACCTGCAACTGACGTTGCTGACTGCGCAGAGTGAAATATGTCGATGCGATCTGAGCCGTCATAGATACCATTGCGCCGGCATATTCGGCCCGTGTGGCGTTATACTGCGCTTTCTTGGCCTTGACACCTGATGCGATTTTACCAAAGATATCTATCTCCCAACTGGCGTTGAGCCCGGCGTTGAAGTATGACTCTGACGGTATTGACGACTTTGCCCCTCGGTTGTTTGCTCCTGATGACTGCGCTGCTGTCCACCCGGCTGATAGTCCTATGGTCGGATACCATGTCGCGCGGGCCTGATTCATTGCCGCGCGAGCCATCTCCTGACGACGAGAAGCGATTTTCAGGTCATAGTTACGCTCGATACCCAGCACTATAAGAGAATCGAGAGTCGGATCTGAGAAACGACTCCACCAATGGTCATTGCTGCCGCCGGGAATCTCCTGTAAGCGGTCAGAGGTATAGCTCCAGGCCTGCGGCAGGCTGTCAGCCGACAGTGGTTGTTGGGCTTGTGATATTGACACCGACATAAGGGCAACAATAATTGATGCTGCGCTGAAAATCAGTCGTTTTAGCGAGGTTGTCATTGATAGCGTCTGAATATAAACAGTTGATAACGTGTTGTCTCTCGCACGATGAGAGATTTACTTTCACATAATTATAACATCAGTTTGGGCCGACTCGTTTAATATTAGTGTGAATTTTTAACATTACGGTACAGTTATCGGGATGGTGATTAGCCGGAAAAAGTGTAACTTTGCATTAGCAATGATGAAGAAATCTGTCATAGACCGCGAGACCGTACAGCGAATTATAGATACGGCTAATATCGTCGAGGTAGTCTCTGACTTCGTGAGCCTTAAGCGTCGCGGAGCCAACTATATCGGCCTTTGCCCGTTTCATAATGAGCGCACTCCATCTTTCTCTGTATCTCCTGCCAAGGGGATATGCAAATGTTTCAGCTGCGGCAAGGGGGGTAGTCCGGTCAACTTCATCATGGAGCATGAGCAGATGACCTACTGGGAGGCTCTGCGTTATCTCGCACGTAAGTATCATATCGAGATAAAGGAACATGAGCTGACCGATGAGGAGCGACGACAGCAAGGTGAGCGACAGCTGTTACTGTCACTCAACGAGTTTGCGATGAAGCACTTTGAGGAACGTCTGCGCGACACTGACCAGGGGCGTGATGTAGGCCTGAGTTATTTTCGCCACCGTGGCATAAATGATGCCGCCATTGCCAGATTTCACCTGGGGTTTTCGCTTGACAGACATGATGATCTGGCGGCTGCCGCCCTCAAGGCTGGTTATACCAAGGAGGCTCTCGAAAAGACCGGCCTATGTTTCGCCATAGGGAATGGAGAATTGCGCGACCGTTTCCGCGAGCGTGTGATATACCCCGTTTTTACTATCGCCGGTAAAGTAGTGGCATTTGGTGGCCGTATCCTCTCAAATGACAAGAAACTCGCCAAGTATGTCAACTCTCCCGAGAGTATGATATACTCAAAGAGCCGCGAGCTATACGGTCTCTATCAGGCCAAACAATCGATAGTCAAGAAAAACCGCTGCATACTCGTCGAGGGATATATGGATGTGATCTCGATGAGCCAGAGTGGTATAGAGAATGTCGTGGCATCGTCGGGCACATCGCTCACCAACGGGCAGGTTAGGCTGATCCACCGTTTTACGGAGAATGTCACGGTGATATATGACTCAGACCCCGCGGGTATCAAGGCATCCCTGCGAGGAATTGACCTGTTGCTTGCCGAGGGGCTGAATATCAAGGTGTGTCTGCTGCCTGAGGGGGATGACCCCGACTCGTTTGCCCAGTCACATACGCTTGAAGAGGTCGAGAAATATCTTGAAGATAATTCGGTAGACTTCATAAGATTCAAGACCGATATTTTGCTCAAGGATACCGCAGGTGACCCCGTCGCCCGTGCCAAGGCGGTGGCCGACATAGTCAGATCAATCTCGGTCATACCCGATGAGATTACCCGCAATGTCTATATACGCGAGTGCTCGCAGCGTTTCGCTATGGATGAGTCTCTGCTCACCCGGCAGGTTGCTGTGGCCCGCACAAAGCGCATCGAGCAGCAGGCCGATGAAGCTCGCCGTCAGGCTGCGCGTGACAGCGTCGCCAATCCCCCCGGTGGCAATGGCGGTGAAGCAGCCGGCAGTAATCCCTTGTCAGCCGCAGGGGCAGCGCAGACCCCCACGGCAACGCAAGAGGGGGCGGCAAATGCAGGAGACCCTTCGGGCCAAGGCAGTGAGACGGCTCAAGGTGAATCAACGGCGCCGACATCCTCTAAACCGGATGCACATGGCTCGCAAGATGAGATAACTGAGAGTGACTATGCTGTTTTTATTGGTAAAGACCGGCAATCTCACCGTGCCATGATTCTCGCCCCGCAAGAGCGTTCATTGTTGAGGCTCGTCATCAAGTATGGTATGCTTGATCTGGGCGAAGATTACGGTACTGATGACAGCGAGTCATTGATCAAGGTTATTGATTATGTAGCTGAGGATCTTGAGCAAGACGGATTGACTTTTGAGAACCCCGACCTGCTTAAAGTTTATGAGTGTGTATTGCAGATGCGCGATACGCAATGGGATGATGATTATGCTGCATATCTTGTCACAGCTGCCCGTCGGCGTGATAAACAGCTCAAGGAGGGGATAGAGCAGATCGCCCGCGAGGCAAAGACTTTACAGGAGATACAGCAGCGCGAACTGCTTCTTAAGGAGCGCGTTGACGAGAGTTATCGTTTGTCGCTCAATACGTTTGCTAAAGACTTCTTTCAGCGGCAACTCTTGTCACATCCCGATGACACGATACGTCGTATAGCCACAAATCTCGTTGTTGACAAGCATCAGCTGAGCAAGATCTATTTCAAGAACAATACCAAAGTGGAGACAGAGGAGGATCGCCTCGACGAATTGATACCACGGGCATTGCTCGAACTCAAATATGATATCGCTCGTTGCTTCTTCCACGAACTGTCACAAAAAATCCAACAGATGCAGCAACAGCCCGATTATGACCTTGACGCCATCCTCGAGATGATGTCACAACAGCGCCGTTGGCAACAATTCTGTGCCGAGCTCGCCACCAAGATCGGCGAGAGGGTGTACGAGCCGCTGAGATAGCTCACTTCTAAGAGGTGCAACTCCCTCCTTTAAGAGGAGATTATGTCGATCAGGTTAGACTTTTTTGAATTTTTTATGGCTCAGGCACGTAAAATCTGAAATTTTTCGCCCTCAGAGTTTGCAGTTATGAAAAAAAGTAGTAACTTTGCATCCGAAAACAGGGGGGTATCTCAAATAACCCGCCTAATGAAAATAAAAATATTGGAAGGATGGCAGAGTGGTCGATTGCGGCGGTCTTGAAAACCGTTGAGGGTCACACCTCCGGGGGTTCGAATCCCTCTCCTTCCGCTAAAAAAGCTGCCTTACGGGCAGCTTTTTTATTTCCCATGATCCAAATTTACGGGGTATCAG
>CAMWLR010000002.1 GCA_947175215.1 uncultured Porphyromonadaceae bacterium | reverse complement strand
TCATCCGCCCGCTATGCACCGAATACGGTCTGACCTGCGTCAAAATCCTCCGCGCCCCCCTCATCGACCTCATCCACTACCACCTCACCTATCCGCATTAACTCCCCATCTCTCATCTCCGTTTTAACTACCATCCCGCGGTTCATCACTTACCACACAGATAACGTAACGACCTCCCCACGGATTACACAGAGTACCCAGATCGCGCCTGACGCCGAGAGCGCAGGGCCGCGATTGCACGGATTATAATGGATTACACAGAGAGACGATTCCTGCGGAATCGCCACGCCTGGCGATAGTTTGGGCCGGTAGTGATATGCTCAAAAAGGTTGACTGTCGTCAGTACTTTGTCCACTTCGTTATCCGTGCTCTCCGTGGAAGATTTATCTGTCGCCGGGACAGCCTGCGCGGGGATTAAGCCGGGATTCTGAAAGAATCTTTTATAAATGGTATCGACAGCGGGGAAATCTCGGGCGGGAATGGATTATCCGCCGGGGCTGGGGATTGAAAATAAAATAATGCCGGGGGATAAAAACCAAAAGTCATGGATTCGGTGTGAATCCACGACTTTTGTTTTTTATCGGTTTGTTTTATCAGAGGTGTCTATCGGGTGTCTGTGACTCGCCGACTGACGTTACTCTGTGTGATTGGGCTGTTGATTAGAGGTTAACAGTCATCTTGGCCATACGGTTCCAAGAGAGAGTATCGAATTCCTCAACTTCGCCAAGACCTGTAGCGGTGATGCTTGAAGCGGGAACACCCTGCTCGATGAGAGCTTTCTTGACAGCGTCAGCACGACGCTCAGAAAGTTTCTTGTTGAACTCGGCAGAGCCGTCTTTTGAAGCGTAACCCTCAACGAGGACGGTTGCACCGTTGTTAGCCTTAACCTGGTTGGCGGTCATTGCGATCTCAGGCATCTGGTTAGCCTGGATGGTAGCTGAGCTCAGGTTGAAGAATACGTAGCGGATGTTGTCGAGGCTCTTGATGACCTCTTTAATTTCGGCGGGACGGTTCTTGCAAGCCTCAAGCTGTGCCTCGAGGTCAGCGATCTGAGCGAGCAGAGCAGCGCTGGTCACACCGCAAGCTTCCATATCACTGCGGAGGTCGTTGATCTGGCCGTTGAGGGCGTCGATCTCAGCCTGGTCGAAAGGCTGTACGAGCACGAAGCTGTGAGTGCCGTTTGAGTTCTTGAAGTGGTAGGTGATACCGGCCTCGAGCTCAAAGTACATATTGTTGTAGTTGTAGTGAGAATCGTAGCCGAGGTTACCGATGTACTTGTCGTCAGCGAGGTCGCCGTTCATATTCCAGAGGAGGGCGGGCTTGAGTGACAGAGTCCATGCTTTAGATTCACCGAGGTTAAAGTTGAAGTTAAGACCAACCTTTGTTGCGAACGAGTTACCGTCGTCAGCGATCGAGTGGGGGTAGTAAGAGTGAAGCCAGCCGGCGCCTGCTACAGCCTCGAGCTCGAATACGCGGGGAGCACCTGCGTAACCTGCGAAGAGGTTCATGAAGTTAACGGTACCGAACATACCTACATACTGATGATCGAATACGTTGGGCGACTTGAAGCCGGTCCAAGAAGAGGTGTTGACTGACCACTCACCCTCAACGCCGAGGCCGAAGGTAGGAGTAATCTGCTTGCGAATCTCAGCACCGACAATACCGCGGCCGGTCTTGAGGAAGTCTGCATCGCTTGCAGTCTTGGTTGCAAACACGCCGCCACCTTTGAGGGTAAACGACCAATTGTCAGAGAATTTGTTGCCTGCGTCGGTGATCTGAGCCTGCGATGAGCAAACACCCAGAGCGAGGGCAGCTAAGAGAATTGCCTTTTTCATAAGAATGTTTCTTGTTATATGCTGGGCGCAAAGTTAAAAATTATTTAACACTTTACAAAATTTTATTCTTGTTTTTTTACCTTTTTCAATCTCAGGGGCTTAAATGAGTCCTGCGGGATTGGTGATAACCATTATTTCAGGTTGGTAACACTTTTTTAACAATGGCCCTTGCAAGATGGTTCACTGACGTTAAAGAAATATTCAAAAAAATTTGATTCCCGCACCGTTTTTTATCTAAAAACAGATGCAGGAATCAGATTTTACAGCAACAACACAGGACGTATCTGCCTGTATATTGGCGTTTTACATATTTAGCAGCCCACGCTCAGCCTATTTGCGGCGTCGCACCGATTTTGTCGCGGATGATGAAGATTTGGGAGCAGATTTGGGCTTGGCTGCCTTCTTTTTGGGCTTGGCCTTGGCTTTGGCTGAAGATGAACTGCTCTTGCCGCGGGTCGAGCGCACCGATTTATTCTCGGCTTTGGGTGCTTCAGCGGCTGCCTCAACACCGTCGGCGGTGTCTCCGTCACGCGAGGCGATCGCAGGGTCGGCATTGCGGGCGGCCTCGGCTGCCTCCTCGGCTGCTTCGCGTGCCTCGCGGGCAGCGATAACCTCCTCACGAGAGGGTACCCAAAGTTTCTTGTCAAACTGTTCGAGACGCGCCTGAATACTATCCTGAGCGCGCTGGCGGTCGTCAGGATCGGGATAGAGCTGCATCATCGACTTATTGGCGAGGTTGCGGGTCTTATAAATATCTCCGTCATACATATTGCGCGCGAAATAATCGGCGTAAGTATATTTGGGGAGATTATTGTCATCATCGACAAAAATGTACTGCTGGGTGAGATAGGGCCGCAGGTTATCCATCTTGACCCAGAACATGGGGTAACGGACGGCCTCGCCGCCGAAGTCATCAGAGCGATGAAGCACCGGACATATAGCCTCAACTATGCGGCGGGTCTTGTTACTGCGCGAGTCAAACTCCCATTTCTCGAGGACAAAATATGACAGCACCTCGTTGGCAGGCACGTCGGCCTCCTCGATAGTAAACTTGGGGTTCTTCTCATTCGATCCCTTGGCCGGGACATACAGCACATGGAAGCGGTTAAGCATATCGGCAACCTTCACTTTGTACTGATGGGTAAATACCTCTTTACCGTCGAGATACTCATAGACGGGTATCTGATTGTCGGCAACCAGACGCATGATTATGCGGAAGAGATTTTCCTGACCGTCAACTACCTCCTCAGGATAATAGAGGGGGGTATTCTTGGGATTGTCGAGTTTGAGGTCACGATAAATCACGCGCATCCACATCTTGTCGGCGTCAGATGTCTCCTGAGTGGTGAAACGCTGCTGCATACGCTCGGTAACACCGGGCTGGGCACTCTCACCCTGCCGGTCACGCGAACGGTCTGCCGAGCCACGGCGCACGATCGACGAACTCGATGACCCTCCGTCATTTGACTGAGCGGCAGCCGGAATCATCGCCGAGAGGAGCGTGACAACTGCCAGTGTATATCTTGCAAATGCTTTCATATCTGATGTATGGTCTTTTTCTTAGTTTACTATCACTTCTATCGGCGCGAGATCGCGGGTTATGCCGTCAGGCCCTACCGCCTTGACGCGCGAGATATAGAAACGCTTGCCACGGCTGAGACGACGGAACGAATCTTTCTGGCGCTGCGAGAACTGGTCACCCTGAGATACCTCTGGGATAGCGTTACCCATCGAATCAAAAAAGACGGTCTCGAAACTCAACACCTTAAACTGTATGTTGAGCAGGTCATCATCAATCGCTGCGCCAATGCCGGGGGCACTTAGCAGAAACGCCTTTGACAGACCGCGTCCGCCACCTTTATAAGTGGTGGCATTGCCGTTAGCATCCTTATAAGATATATAAGGTGTAGGATCGGGCAGCTTGCGCACCCTGAACTTGGTCGTCGCCACTGTCATCTGACGGCCGTCCATCTCGGCATTGACCGTTACCGTGGCATCCTCACCTACCTTTGACGGGTGAGCCACCCAATGGTCACCGCTGCGGGTGAGCGTACCGTTGGTCATGGTCGCTGACACACCGTTCATCGCCACACCGGGCACTGAGATTGAGATCGGGTTGTCGATACCGGCATAGAGTACATTCATCATCGTTGCCGACACAGTTGCGGTCGGTTCGATCACTGTGTAGCTCGACTCAAACGGGTGACGGCTTACCGTGCCGTCGCCGTGAGGCACCTCGAGGTATCCCTTATAGTCAAATTTACCGGTAGCGCCGGGAGAAATTTCATACAGACCGCGGTCATTACCCAGGCGCGTGCCGTTGATATAGACCGTCGGGCGCGCCGTAGTGTCGACGGCAGCCAGTACGATATTGGCTGAATATTTGCCGCCGCGCATGACAAAGCGGCTCTGGGGGATGACAAAGGCGTTAAGCTCGTTGACACGCACGTCACCGGCGTCAACATTGGCGAGGAGTTCCTGCAACGCCTCACCTTCGGCATACTTGACGTCGTTTTGCAGTTTTGTAAGCAGAGTGACGGCAGCCACCACAGGTTGATTATTGAATTTAGATTCCTCCCAGGTCTGCTTACCGAGAGTCCCTTTAGAGATAACGTCATCGGTAGACAACGCCTTGAGGATATTGTCGCGTTTGATCGAGTCGGTCATCAGCGACGCCACATATTCGCGGTAGCTGTCGATGGTCGAATGGAGAGAGGCTCCCTGCGGACGAGGACCTGAGAGCATCACGATCGATGCAGCCTCAAGATTGTCGCGGTTCTGTATATTGTCAAGTGAGCCGTTCTTGCCGTCGGCCTCTATTACTATGAGCTGTTTGAGAGAGTCGATGCGCATATACACCTCATCGGTGATGCGTCTCACCTCCTGAGCCTTGTCATACCACACCTGACCCTTGTCTGGATTCTGCTCGGCGAAAGCCTGTAGGGTATGCAGGATGGCGGCATTACGCTGCTCGACGTTGCTGTTGGTTCGTTTTAAACCCTCCTCTACCTGGGTGAAACCGTTGAGCACATCGCTCGAAACGTTCAGAGCCAGCATAGCGGTCAGAACGATGTACATGAGGTTGATCATCTTCTGACGCGGAGTGAGTCTGGTGTTATTGGTACCCAATGGTTTAGTATTTATAAGGTTGGAAATCAGTCATACTGTGTGATCGCCTCAAGCTCAACCCTGAGCCTGTTGCGAGGAGCGTGCGCCCTGATATTGCGGAGGGACAGCCACCGTGGGAGCACCCTGAGCCGGAGCTTCGGGCGCCGAAGCATGAGCGGAAGAAGGGGTTTGAGCCATGGCCGGAGCCTGTGCAGCCTGCGCTGCGGCGGCTGCCAACGGATTGGCGGCATACATGTTGATGGTCATGGCGTTGATCATCTTCTCATACACCGAGTTTAGCTGGTGCATATAGAGAGCCATCTTCTCTGTCTCCTCGCAATAGCGGGCACTCTGCGATGAGCTGCGCTCATACATATCGCGTATCTCCTTGATACCGGCGTTAACGCGGTCAATGGCATCAAGCTGAGAGCTGACACTCTTGAGCTGGATCTCATATATTGTATTAAGACCCTGGATATTACGGTTAAGGCCCTGCATCTGCTCGACATACCCTGTCGATGAGCGGGTAATATTCTCAGAGTTCTCGGTGATCGCCTTATAAGACTCGAGCAACACATCGCTGACAGTGTTGAGCGAGCGGGTAGTCTCCTGGAGATGGCGCAGCTCCTCGGCCATGGCCGACACCTGATCAAGATAGGTCTGGGTAGCCGACACCATCGAACTGACAACCTCTGCCGGGGTCGAGTCTGACGACAGCACCGGCACCTGCACGGGACCTGCCTGACCACCGGCGGTCACGGCGTTACCGCCGACTCCGCCATTGATCACAACACCGTTACCACCCTTGAACTCGGGACGATCCTCAGGGTCGCCTGTCTCAAAGACGGGGAATACCTGTTCCCACTTGTAATCACGTGCGGGACGGTCAAAAGCGGTGAGTGTAAACATCAGAACCTCAGTACCCATACCGAGCGACAGCAGAAAATTGCCGCCGGGGAGGTGTAGAATCTTGAAGAGGGCGCCCCAGATCACGATGGCGGCACCGATCGAGTATGCGAAGTTAAAGAAACGCTGCCCCTTATCGGATGAAATCCAGGCCGAGAGGCCGCGCTTGTATTGCTTGTATTTTCCCATTGAATCAAGTATGAGAAGATGGTTGTTGGCTAACTTTATTATTATTTCTGAGCTTTCTGCCCTTTGGCAAAGCCGATCTGAGAGCGGACGCATCTGAATCCGATATATGAGCGCTGCTCATTCTGGAACTCCCACATGCGGATATCACTGCGGATATTATGGGCGACATCTTTCCACGAACCGCCACGCACGATCTTGCGCTTCATGCGGTAGGGGTCTTCGACAGCCGCGTCATAGCGGTACTCGGGATTGAGGTCAGAGGTAAGATCCTGCACGGTCTCGACAAATGCCGTCGATGTCCACTCGCTCACGTTACCGGCCATATCATACAAACCGAAATCGTTGGGCGAATAAGTGCCCACGCGCGAGGTGATAAGGTGACCGTCCTTGACGTAGTTGCCGTCATTGGGCTTAAAGTTGGCATAGAAACACCCCTTATCTTCGCTCAGGGTCAGGTCTCCCTCCCAGGGATACATATTGTCATTCTCACCGGCACGGGCAGCAAACTCCCACTCAGCCTCGGTGGGGAGGCGATAAGGCTCGATGTAGATGCCGTCCTTACCCAACGAACGCTTGAGGAAGTCGGTACGCCAGTTGCAGAATGCGTTGGCCTGCTCCCAGCTCACACCCACCACGGGATACTCGCTGTAACCGCCATGGCTGAAGTACATACGCACATAAGGCTCGTTATAGGCGTTCTCAAAGTCATTGACCCAGCAGGTGGTGTCGGGATAGACATTGACAATATAGGTGTTGAGGAAATCGTAATCACCTGTCAGGCCGCGTGATATGGTCTGGCGAACGATCTCTCCCTCATCATTGATATATGCCGTATCCTTAGAGATCTGCGGTATATCTGTGGGGGTAGCCATATCGGTGTTGTAGACACGTTTGCGGGGGTCAAGACGGTTGCGGCGCTTGGCAGCCTCGGTATGATTATACACCTCATAACGATAGTTGAGCTGATTGGGGTCGAGCTCGCGCGCACCGGTGATGGGGTTAGTGCGGTATACGCTCTCGATAGCGCGCTGCGCATCCTCGTCAGGGTTGCGCCAGGGTATCGGCTTAGACCAGTTGAGGCGGGGAGTGATGGGGTTACCATGCTTGTCCTCCTCGATCTTGTAAGCCTCGTTGCCACCGTAAGCGGGATCGGCAAGACGCTCACGGATAATAGAGTCACGCACCCAGAAGACAAACTGCTTGTATTTTGAATTTGTCACCTCGGTCTCGTCCATCCAGAAAGCGTCGACCGACATCCCTTTGGTGTCAGCCTCGATATTCCAGGCACTGTCAGCTTTGGCAGGCCCCATATCCATAGATCCGCGGCTGACGAGCACCATACCGTAGGGTGTAGGCTCGCCCCATGATGTGCCGCCCACGCCGGTGACTTCGCCACCGGCAGAGCCGCCGCGACGCCCTGAGGCACAACTTGCGGCGGTCATCAGCAGCAATACGGCGGGGAGAAGGTATAACGATATTTTCTTCATATTCTGAATAGTGAGAGTTTGTATGGCATGTTACATGATGCGCACGCTGCGGTGGCGGTTGCGGTTTTTCTCCGAGAAATCGAGCTTGAGGCTATACCCCGCGAAGATCTCGAAACTGCCCGACGAGGCTTTGGCGATGGCCGAGGTAGGGTAATCATAACTGAATCCGATATAGAACCCCTTGACTTCGGCCGAGATGACGGCATAGACGGCGTCTTTCCACCTGTATCCGACACCAAAAGCGAGAAACTTGTTGTATCGGGCTCTCATTGTGGCCTCCCAGGTCGTGAATGTCAGGTCGGTCTTGACCAACGCAGACGGCATCACTTCAAATAACGTGTTTTTTATCTTTATATTGCTCCCGGCCATGAAATATAAGGTACGGCCGATCTGAAATTCATAATTTTTTTCCTCAGAGTTCTCTCCCGACTCAGCGTTGAGCGTGACAGCAGGCGCATTGAGGTGAGTACCCGAGATGCCGACCCAGAATTTGGGATGAGTGTAGAATACACCCGCGCTGACATCAAAAGCGTTACCCCTGATATCCTGCTTGGGGATGGCATCGTCATCGGGCTGATGATAGTCATCCTGATCGGGTATATAAACCTCAGACCCTTTGAACGACTGGTCGATATACCCCACCTGCGCGCCGATAGAGAGCGACCCTTTGAAGAGTTTCTGCTTATAAGCCACCTGCGCGCCGATGTTTAGGTTCTTGTAAAGACCCATCGACTCTTGCTGCATCACAAGACCTACGCCAAATCGCTTCTTGAACAGCACAAACGGCATATCGGCCGTGCCGACAAAGGTCTTGGGAGCACCGTGGATGCCCACCCACTGCAGGCGGGCGCCACCGCGGATGCGCAGCAGGTCGGTCGTGCCGACAGCTCCGGCATTGTAATATGAGGGAACTTCATAATACTGCGAGAACTGTGCGTCAGACTGGGCCGACACCCTTTGGCTACCGGCCAGAGCTACGATGGCGATGACCGCGACGGTCAGTATATATCTTGGATAGGAGACGATTTTTAAGATCATCATTCAAAATAAAATGAAAGGACTACCATCTGAGTTGTCGCCCGCTTGACCGACAGATTGACATTTGTCCTCAGCGGATCATCGACCAGATCGGGGCGGTCATGATTGATGCAGTCTGTGAGTCCGAAACAGAACTTAAGTTCGGGGATGAGCTTGAAGTATGGCAGATAGAAGTCACACCCGAAACCGACCGAGATCATAAACTCTGATGCTTTGGTCTTGATGAAATCGTTATTCTTCTTGGCCACATCTATCGAGGGGATCACGCCACCGATGATATAGGGGCGCAGGTTGCGCATACGCTGGCCGGCGAATTTAAGCTCGACCGGCAGCACGAGATAGGCCGACTTGAGATCCTGACGCTCCCTGACATCGTTAGTCGTGTCATAGAAGTTGATTATGCGGTTGCCGAACCATAATCCGGGGCTCATCCTGAGAGAGAAATAATTATTGAGGCGCAGCTCGGCCAGACCGTTTACACAGAATCCCGGGCTATATGACGGCTGAGACATAAACCATGTCTGGCCGTCGTCGGTGACAAACCCATTGTGGTGAAAGCTCATGCCGAAAGTATTCATCCCCACCGAGAAACCGAGGTGAAAACGGCGCATATCGGCATAGGGTCGGTTGACCAGCTTGTCATTGAGCTTCTTGGCCGACGCAGAGAATGATGTCGGCAGCAGCGTCACAAGCAGTATCAGGCCACACAGACAGCGGGCCGCAGACCTTGATATTTCAGTTTTTACACTCATTGATTTATTAACGCCCCCACCGTCTCTTTATTGCCGTAACTTGTTTAATTTTTGAAAATCCGGCAAGTAGAAATACCTCCGGAAAACGCCTGTGTTGTTAACAATTGTTAACCCCGCAACTTATCAGCCTCTATGTGATGTTTATCTATTAACTTTGTCTAAAATTACGAAAAATGAAGAAATTAAGGATACAGATTCTGCTGGTCGCCGCCGTTATAGCCGTGGGGCTGACCCTGACCACATCATGTGACGACAATATGGATGAGCGCTGGTATCTCAGCGGCACATGGCAGTGTATGCAATATCCCGAAGAGACCCTTACATTCTATATGGACGGCACCGGCGAGTGGAATAACAACTACACCGGCGAATATGAAGACTTTACATATTATTGCCAGGGCGACTACCTGTGGTTTACTTGGTATCCTCTCTATGACCGCCCATACGACGAGGGGTGCACCATTATCGCCACCAACCCCAACGCCATCCAGATCACCTATCCGCCAAGTAACGGATACGGCCCATACACCTTATATTATTCAAGACTCTGAATATTATTCAAGACTCTGACCTCTGACTTCTGACATCTCTGCCCTCTCCCCGAGTGCTTGCTACCTCGTAAAAAACAAGATCCATGACTAAAAAACGTACTGAGACCCCGCTCTTCACTCTCCCCTTTCTTATCCTGACAACTCTCTTTGTAGTCTGCCTCATACTGGCCAACCTCGTAGAAATCAAGACCGTACCCCTCGGGCCGCTCACTGTGACAGCGGGTCTGGCCGTCTTCCCCCTCTCATATATCATCAACGACTGCATTGTCGAGGTCTACGGATTCCGCAAGGCCCGGCTCGTTATCTGGCTCGGCTTTGCCATGAGCCTGCTCACAGCGCTGATACTCAATATCGCCATCATACTCCCCGGCACCCCTGACTGGGATGGCCAGGAGGCGATGGAGGCCGTCTATGGCTCGGTGCCACGTATCCTGCTGGCCAGCTTCACCGCCTTTATCTGCGGGTCGATGGTAAACGCATATGTGATGAGTCGCATGAAACGCACAGCAGCCGCGTCATCACACCGCCAATCTTCCTGGCGTTTCCCCCTCCGGGCCATTGTCTCGACCCTGTGGGGCGAGAGTATAGACTCGCTGATATTCTTCCCTATCGCATTCGGCGGAATCTTCCCCTGGCCGGCCATCGGCTCTCTGATTATATCGCAGGCCCTGCTCAAGACCCTCTATGAGATAATAATATTACCCGTGACTATCGCCGCGGTCAGACGCCTCAAGCGCATCGAGGGTGATGAGGTGACCGATACAGAGGCGACCGACTATTCGTGGTGGAAACTCAATGATATCTGACACCGGCGGCCACATTTATCACAATTATAGCGGTTTATTAAAAATTTTTGGCCCGAAATAGCATCTGTTTCAGAAAAAATCCCGATATTTGCAGTCGCGTATGGGCCGACAGTCGCCTGGCTTGCTGTTAAAACATTGCGAGTCAATTAATTGCATCGGCTTTTACGTCTATCACCGTCGTCAAGACAACATATAACAAAATTAAATCGATATACCCGCTATGACGAAAGCAGAAATCGTTAACGAGATTTCAAAGACAACCGGCATCGAACGTGCCTCAGTTCTCGAAACAATCGAAAAGTTCATGGAAGTGGTCAAAGACTCTCTCGCTCACGGCGAGCCCGTCTATCTCCGTGGATTCGGCAGCTTCATCATTAAGACCCGTTCACAGAAGACCGCCCGTAACATCTCAAAGAACACCACCATTATCATTCCCGAGCACAAAATCCCTGCTTTCAAGCCTGCGAAAGTGTTCATGGAAGACCTCAAGAATCAGGACTGATCATCGGCCGGTAACGGCATCACACCTGATTGTTGAGCATCACCCCCTCAGAGATAATTAACTTAATAGTTAACCCCTTAAAGTTTCTTACAATGCCCAGCGGAAAAAAGAGAAAAGGCCACAAGATGGCTACCCATAAGCGTAAAAAACGCCTGAGAAAGAACCGTCACAAGAAGAAATAAGCCCCACCGGCAGACGGTTAACCCCGGGCTTAAAGAACGCGATAAGAAAACAGAACAAACTTTTACCGACGGCCGCCGACATATCACGGCTCTGTGCCGCGCAAAAAGTTTGTTCTCGCGTTTTTTTGAAGCTACCTACCTCTACTGTCCCCTCCACCCTCTTTTCTCCACCCCCAACACCCCAAATCCCTTAATGAACGAATGAAAAGCGAACTAATCGTCGACGTACAGCCACAGGAGGTCTCGATAGCCCTCACTGAGGAGGGCAGGCTGGTTTCTCTGCAGAAAGAGAGCCGCAACCTGGCCTATGCCGTCGGTGACATATACCTCGCTAAGGTCAAAAAACTCATGCCCGGCCTTAACGCTGCATTTGTCAACGTCGGCTACGAGAAAGATGCGTTCCTTCATTATCTGGATCTTGGCCCTCATTTTTCTTCTTATTCAGAATTTCTGAAACAACTGCTCGATGACCCCAAAGCCCCGATGCCCCAGCTGCAGAAGATGAAACTGCTGCCTGACATCGACAAGCACGGCACCGTGACCGAGCAACTCACAGCGGGCCGCGAACTGCTGGTGCAGATCGTCAAAGAGCCCATCTCCTCTAAAGGCCCCCGCCTGACCACCGAGATATCATTCACCGGGCGATATATGGTGCTGATACCGTTCTCCACCAAAATCTCCATCTCGCAGAAAATCAAGACCTCAGCCGAGAAACTGCGGCTGCGTCATCTCGTCGAGAGCATCCGCCCTAAAAATTTCGGCGTCATCATACGCACCTCAGCCGAGGGCAAATCGGTCGCCGAGCTCAACCATGAGATGCAGACCCTGCGCAAATGCTGGGAAGAGACCGTCGCCAAAGCACGCACCGCCCCGGTGCCCTCGCTGATATTCGAGGAGGAGAGCCGCATAGTCGGCGTCCTGCGCGACGTTTTCTCACCGTCATTCGAGAGCATCCAGGTCAACGATGCCGAGGCATACGCACAGATACAAAAGTATGTGAGCCTGATCGCCCCAGAGAAAAAAGAGATCGTCAATCTCTACACCAAGGACACGCCGATATTTGACCACTTCAATATCACCAAACAGATCAAATCATCGTTTGGCAAGACCGTGTCATTCAAACAGGGCGCATATATCATCATCGAGCACACCGAGGCTCTGCACGTAATCGACGTCAACTCAGGCAACCGCGCCAAAGCCGGAAACGACCAGGAGACAAACGCCCTCGAGGTCAACCTGCGCGCAGCCGACGAGATCGCCCGACAGTTGCGACTGCGCGACATGGGCGGCATAATCGTCATCGACTTTATCGACATGAACAAAGCCGAGCACCGTCAGGCACTCTATGACCACATGCGTCAGATAATGGCTAATGACCGTGCACGTCACAACATATTGCCCCTGAGCAAATTCGGACTGATGCAGATCACCCGCCAGAGAGTGCGCCCGGCCCTCGACATCGTCACAGCCGAGACCTGCCCGTCATGCTACGGCAAAGGTGAGGTGCAGCCCTCGCTGCTGTTTACAGACACGCTGCGCGAAAAACTCGGATACCTTATACAGGATCTCAAGGTCAAAGACTTTGTGCTATACGTCCACCCCTTTGTCGAAGCATACCTCAAGAAAGGCCTGCTGTCGCTATACAGACGCTGGAAACTCGAGCTCGGCAGCAAATTCAAGATCGTGGCAGATCAGTCACTGGCATATCTGCAATACCGCGTCCTAGACTCGGCCCACAACGAAATCGACCTGAAAGAAGAAAAAGACCTCGACAAATCATCGAGCGAAAAAACCAAATCAAAGGCCAAGAACCGGGTCAACCAGACCGACTCAGCCGACAACAACGACTGACCCCCGGCAGGCTCACCCGCACGAACCGTCTTTTATCTGCTTGCACAAGTCAAGCACACGACAAGTTAGAGACTGTGTCTTTGCCATCTGACGGCAACAGGCACAGTCTTTTTTTCAAAATAGCATAAATCTCCCGAAATTTTGCTATTTTTGCACTCAAATTCCATTAGACACATAAGATGCAGCAAAAGATTGTCATCCTCGACTTCGGGTCGCAGACCACTCAGCTCATCGGTCGCAGAGTCCGCGAGCTCAACACTTATTGTGAAATTATCCCCTATAACAAGTTTCCTCACGATGACCCGTCGGTTATCGGCGTGATACTCTCAGGCTCGCCGTTCTCGGTGTATGATGACAAGAGTTTCAAGGCCGATCTGTCAAAGATACGCAAGCATCTGCCAGTGCTGGGTATCTGCTACGGCGCCCAGTTCATGGCCTGGAGCGACGGCGGCAAAGTTGAGCCGGCCGGCACTCGCGAGTATGGCCGCGCCCATCTCGAGTATATTGATCAGAGCGAACCGATATTTAAGGATATCGAGCCGGGCACTCAGGTATGGATGAGCCACGGTGACACCATCACCGAGATTCCCGAGGGTTTCCGTCGCATAGCATCGACCGACAAAGTCAAGATCGCCGCATACCGCATCGAGGGTGAGCAGACCTGGGGTGTGCAGTTCCACCCCGAGGTATATCACTCCGTAAAAGGGACTCAGCTGCTCAAAAACTTTGTTATTGACGTCTGCGGCTCGCACCAAGACTGGAGCGCCGCATCCTTTATCGAGACCACAGTGGCTGCCCTGCGCGAGCAACTCGGCGATGACAAAGTCGTGCTCGGCCTCAGCGGCGGTGTCGACTCATCGGTCGTGGCCGTGCTGCTCAACAAGGCCATAGGTAAAAACCTCACCTGCATCTTTGTCGACCACGGCATGTTGCGCAAAAACGAGTTTGAGGATGTCATGCGTGACTATCAGGGACTCGGCCTCAACGTTATCGGCGTAGACGCCTCGAGTAAATTCTTTAAGGAACTCGAGGGTGTGGCCGAACCCGAGCGCAAGCGCAAAATCATCGGCAAGGGCTTTATTGATGTCTTTGACGAGGAGGCTCACAAACTCAAGGATGTCAAATGGCTCGCCCAGGGCACGATATACCCCGACTGCATCGAGTCACTATCGATAACCGGCACAGTAATCAAGAGTCACCATAACGTAGGCGGTCTCCCCGAGAAGATGAATCTGCGTCTGTGCGAACCGCTGCGCCTGCTGTTCAAAGATGAAGTCAGGGCTGTGGGGCGTGAACTCGGGATGCCCGAACACCTTATCACACGTCACCCCTTCCCCGGTCCCGGCCTGGCAGTGAGAATCCTCGGCGACATCACCCCCGAGAAAGTACGCATCCTGCAGGATGCCGACAAAATATTTATCGATAGCCTCAGAGAGTGGGGGCTCTATGACAAAGTATGGCAGGCAGGTGTGATACTGCTGCCCGTGCAGAGCGTCGGCGTGATGGGTGACGAACGCACATACGAACGTGCCGTAGCCCTCCGCGCCGTGACCTCGACAGACGCCATGACCGCCGATTGGGCACATCTCCCATACGAGTTCCTGGCCGAAGTCTCAAACAAGATCATCAACCGCGTCAAGGGTGTCAACCGCGTAGCCTATGACATCTCTTCAAAACCACCGGCCACAATTGAGTGGGAATAATCTCTGGCAGTGCTATGTGAATAAAAGCGTAAAGAATAATCTGTATGGAAAATTCACCTTTCAACACCAATAATCCATATAAGAGACAGGTTAACCCCCAACCTACTCTACCCCTCGAACCTCGTGTACCCAGATCTGAACAAGAGGCTGACGAGGCATATAAGCCGAAACCACCGCGTCCGACTGATGCCGCAGAACCCGCCGAAGCGCCTAAAGGGAACGACCCGGCAGGCATACCGATGCAAGCACCGACTCAGGCGTCGACACCCGCGCCTGCACGCAAATATGAGACACCTGCATCTTACTCTGAGCCTGGCGGTTTTGAGGGAACGCAACCCCACCAACCTCACCGTCCGGCGCCGGGCAACAGTATGCGCCAACGCCCGACGGTGACCTATACTCCCGGCCAACAACCGCCTATATCCCAGCAGCAACCTCAGGCGTCACAGCAGCCTCAACGCCCCGACCGTCCACAATATCCCGATCGTCCGCGCCCCGGTAAACACACCGTACAAGGTGCTCCAGCTCCCCAACGACGTCCGACCGTCACCGATCAGGCACCACAGTACAGGCATCACAATCCCGCACAGCCAAATTATCCCCCGCGCGCTCCCCAGGCAGGGAGCAACAGAATGTCTAAATGGGTGATAATCGGTATCGCTGCGGTCGCCTTGCTGCTCATCAGCGGTGCGTGCTGGTGGTATCTTAAATCAGGCACTGCAACTCCTGACAAGACTAATACCGAGGAGGTTAACTACTCTGAGGCAGCCCTCAACAGCGGTGAGCCTGTATCCATAACCACCCCGACCACCCCGACGACATCTGCGACATCTGACGCCACGGCAGCGACCGAGAGCGCAGGTATCGGCAGTGAGAGCGAGTCGACATCATTGTTTAACCGCCCGCTCACCTATACCGGCACCGTCACTCCCGGCGGTGTGGCTTCCCTTAATGTCATTCTGTTTCAGAACGGACGTATCGAGGGGTCGATCGACTATTCAGACGGCAAGTCTATGCCACTCTTCGGCAGCTACACTTGGATTGACAACGGACACCGCATGAACGTCAACTTCACCGTCAGCTCACCTAACGATAAAACCTATTCAGAAAGCTGGATGGGCCAGTCGTCTGTCATCAAAGACAACCTCGCCCACACGCTGACATTCAAGCGCATCAACACCTCTAACGGACAGTCGATGACCGCCTCATTTGCTCTGCGCTAACGACGGCATCACCGGTTATGTCATTACTGGCTCGGTTTTGCTACCCTGACGATCCACAGGCCCGCGGCGGCAGGTTCTATAACCCGCCGCCGATGCCCCGTTGGTTATGGATCACCCTCATAGCCCTCGCCACCGCCCTCTACATCCTGCAGTTAGCCATCTTTTCTAAAGGATGCCTACGCATGGACAGCCTCTCATATTACCATGCGTGGGAGACAATTAAGGGTATACATACAGATCCAATGCGAACCCCGGTCTACGCCATTGTCGTGGGGGTACTCTACGAAATACTCGGCAAAGATGGTTCGTTAATTATTATCCCCGCACTCAATTGGATCTTTTACCTAATGAGTCTCAGGATGTTATGGGATATAAACCAACAATTGCGAGTCAAGCGGTTTCTCAATATCTTGTCACTCCTGACACTGATGCTGATACCCGGATTCTGGGTACTGGTTAATTTCTCAATGGCCGAGATCATGGCCATGATGTGGGTGGTCATGCTGCTGTGGCAGATGCAACGGTATATTATCAGGCCGTCAGACAGACTGCTTTACATTCAAGGAGGAGTCATCAGTATTGCCATCCTGACAAAACCGCTGCTTATTTTTCTCGTCATCCTCTACCCGATCGCATGGCTTATCGTCAGACATCGGCGTAAGGGCTCATTCTCAGCAGTAATCAAAGCTACCCTCATCCCGGTAGTAATCTGTGTCGGATACCTCTATTGTATGTACCACACACATACTTTCGCCATGTTCACGGCGGCCAATACATACAACTCATATATTAGCCTGCGCTACGCATCACTTATCACACCTCAGGATATAACAGACCCCGGTCTGAGAGAGCGATTCACACCGCTTTACGATTCTATCCCCGGCGGTCGAGTACCCGGGGGGCCATATTGGCAGGAGGTGACCGCCGCATTCAGCTGGCCCGAGCTTAATGAAATTTGTCAAGACGCTCTCCGCAACCACCGCAGCGAATATAACCGGGCGATATTCCATCGCTTTGTCGAGAGCCTGCACTGCTCACAGTTTTACAGTGCAAAAGAAGATGACGGATTTTGCCCCGATCACGACAAACACTACGGCTCATGGGACGGTATCTCTAATAACCTGACCGGGGGATATATTTATCCCTTTTACTCTTATACTCAGCTTCCACTATATGTGGGTCTCATCATCACGCTGGCTTATATAATGTTATGGTGTCGCAGGTGGCTCAATACCGGTCGCTTACCTCTGTTTGCCGCATTGATCGCTGCTGTATATATCTCGGCATACTTTATCACTATATACGGTGCTCCTGACCTATGGGGCAGAATACTCACCCCTGTCAGCCCTCTGCTCGTTGTGATGGCAGCCTTTATCATCTCGGCAACTACGGGATATATCAGGCGGAGATATCACAAATCCTCCATGAATAAATAACCGCATTACATTATCCCAGCCCTAATATAATTCATGTCATTACTGACTAAGTTTTGTTATCCCTACGACCCCAAGGCCCGCAACGACAGGTTTTACAACCTATCGCCGATGCCCCGTTGGCTATGGGTCACCATCATAGCCATCGCTACCGTCCTATATATCATGCAATTGGCTATCTTCTCTAAAGGCTCTATCTTGATGGACGGCTACTCATACTATAATGCATGGGAAACAATCAAGGGAGGACATACAGATTACCTGCGCACACCGGTGTACACAATCGTTGTCGGGGCACTTTACGAGATATTCGGCAAACAGGGGTCTCTTATACTTATCCCGGCGGTCAACTGGGTATTTTACATAGTGAGTATCAGACTATTATGGGACATAAACCAGCAATTAGAGGGGGAGAAAACAGCACTGAATGCTACCTGTATGCTGACACTTATGCTGATACCCGGATTCTGGTTATTGGTAAATTTCTCTATGGCCGAAGTCATGGCGCTGATGTGGCTGACCATGCTGCTGTGGCTGACACCAAAGTTGCTCATAGCGTGGTCTCAAAGGCTACTGTATCTCTGTGGGGGTCTCATAGCAGTGACCGTCCTGACCAAGCCGCTGCTGATATTCTTAGTCGTGCTGATGCCGGCCTTATGGATAATTGCCGGATGGAAACGCAACGGGATTTTGCTGTCAGTAACAAAAGCTATGATCTTACCCGTCACCCTGCTGGCCGGCTATCTCTATTGCATGGTTCATACATACGAGATGCCATATTTCACCATAGCCAACAGCTACAATACATATATCTGCCTGCGTAACGATTCGTTGCTCAAACCCGAAGACATCAAGGATGAAGAATTGAGAGAGAATTTCAGACAGTGGTATGAATTGCATCCGGGAGGCATAACCGAGACAAGCGAATATTGGCGCGAACTCCGTAACGGTTACTGCTGGCAAGATCTCGGCCGAATGTGCAATGACGCTATAAGTAGCCATCCCGGCGAGGTTGCCGAGGCGGTTTTACGACGGTTCGGCACATCACTGACAGCTTCGCAGTTTTATAACCTCAAAGAGGATCTCGGTTCCGCCCCGGCGCGTATGGCCATATATCGCGACTGGAACGGCCTGACTCATAACCACAACGACGGGTTTATCTACCCGCTGCATAACATTCTACAGCCACCGATTTTCATCGGGCTGCTCCTCACGTTGACCTATATTATCCTATGGTGCAGACGGTGGCGGCGGCGTCATCGCTTCCCTGCTTTCGCAGCACTGATAGCTGCCGTATACGTCAGTGCGTATCTCGTCACCGTGACCGGATCTCCTGACATCTGGGGACGTATCCTGTTCCCCGTAAATCCGTTATTGGCGGTGATGGGCGTCTCGCTGACGGCTGCCGTTGTCAGAGGCTGCCGCAAACGATATGTTAACATATATTATAACAAATCGAGGTTATTAAGGGGCGCTCGGGCTGACGGATATTTGTTTAGTTGGGCAAAGTTGCGTAATTTTGCATTGTGAACCAACCTACCGACAATCACATTGCTTCAGCCCGACGGCGCCGAGGCGCTATCGCCATTGTTATGGCGGTGGTGCTCCTTCTATTTGCGGGTGAACCGGCATGGGGACAATCGGCAGTGCGCAGACCGTCACGCCCTCACACTCATCATGTTTCAGCAGACACCACTGCCATATCGTCACTGCTGCCTGACTCCATCCCTGTCGGAGCGCCATTGACCGACCCCGATGCTGTCGTTGTCGAGGATCGTGTGGTGTTGTCGGGCGGCAAACTCGAGATCACACCTGTTGATACTGTCGGAGTACTCACCGCCGGCGAGGCATACACTGCTGACTCACTCAGACATGATGCCCGCAATGCAGTCATCATCAGCCGCCTTAGCGACATACCCGAAGATGAATGGATACCCCGTGCGGTCGAGTTTAATCCCGATCCCACCCGGGCAGTATGGCTGTCGGCGCTTTTCCCCGGTTTAGGTCAGATATATAACCGCCGCTACTGGAAACTCCCCATCATCGTCGGTGGATACCTTGGTCTGGGATACGCCACATCGTGGAACAACCAGATGCTGACCGACTATACCCGCGCCTATGCCGACCTGCTTGACAATGACCCGTCGACCAAAAGCTATATGGATTTCTTCGCACCCAACGTCGACGAATCCTCTATCGACAAATCATGGTTGCAGAGCCTGCTAAGGTCGCGCAAGAATTATTTCAGGCGCAACCGCGATCTCTGCATCATCAGCATGGTGGCTGTCTATCTGCTTGCTATGGTCGACGCATATGTCGATGCCTCTCTCTCACACTTTGATATCTCTCCCCACTTGTCAATGGACGTTACCCCCTCTGTCTTACAAGACGGACGGCAACGTTACCCCTCACTGGGCCTGTCATGGGCTCTGAATTTCTGACGGAATGCCTCCGGGGCTCTCCGTCCTCCCTTCTCTAACCGATCCATCACGATGAAACCCGTCAACTCTATCCATCAGCTTATTCTCACGGCAGCCGTTATCGCCGGGACTCTGTCACTCTCGGCCAAGCCTGCCGCATCAGTGCTCGACCTGTCGCAATATGCAGCCGACTCCACCCTTGTGTTACCCGAAAGTTTCGAGACCGACACCCACAAGATGATGGAGAACTGGTATCTGGTAAACTATACAGCCCTCGATGCTGATGTCGACCTGAAGCCCGACGAGGAGGTCTCTGACGAGGAGATCACCCGACGGTTGGCCGCCATCCCCACCACAATCGAACTCCCCTTTAACTCTATCGTCAGGGCATATATCGACGCATACACCAAAAAGAACCGTCGTCTGGTCGAGAATATGCTCGGCATGAGTCTCTACTATATGCCTATTTTTGAGGAAGCACTCGAGCGGGAAGGGTTGCCGATGGAGTTGAAATACCTCCCGGTAATCGAGTCGGCCATGAATCCCGACGCCGTGTCACGCTCAGGTGCGACCGGTCTGTGGCAGCTGATGCTCCCTACCGCGCGCGGGTTTGAGCTCGAGGTATCAACCCTCGTCGATGAGCGCCGCGACCCGGTGGCTTCCTCGGCCGCCGCCGCCAAACTGCTGCACCAGCTCTATGACATATATCATGACTGGTCTCTCGCCATCGCCGCATATAACTGCGGCCCGGGTAACGTTAACAAGGCGTTACGCCGCTCGACTGCCGATAAAAAAGACTTCTGGTCGATATACCCCTATCTACCCAAAGAAACCCGTGGCTATCTCCCCGGCTTCATCGCCGCCACATACGTGATGACCTATTACAAACATCACAACATCTCTCCGGCGCTGGCCAAGCGTCCCATCCTCACCGACTCGGTGCACGTTGGCCGCCGCGTCTATTTCAAACAGATCTCAGACGTGTTGCAGATACCGGTCGAAGAGCTCAAAGTCCTCAATCCCCAGTATCGCCAGGAGTGTATCCCCGGCGACATTCACCCATACCCGCTGGTACTCCCGGCAAATCTCACTTATTCATATATCATGAGCGAGGATGCCATCTGTGACAATAACGCAGAGCTGTATGAGCGCCGTCTGACGGTCGAGCCCTTTAGCGGTGAGCTCGCCGACACCCCCGCTCAGGCTGACAATGCCGACGGCCAATGGGTCGAAACCGAGAAAGTGCTCTATCACAAGGTTCGCAAGGGTGAGACCCTGTCGTCAATCGCCAAGAAATACGGCGTGTCGGTATGGAGTCTCAAACACGCCAACGGCAATATCAAGAGTGCGCGCCGCGGTCAGACCCTCAAGATCGTCACAACAGAGCGTGTCTTCAAGCCCAATGCCCCCGAGGCAACACCTCCCGCCGAGGGTGACGATCTGCTTGTCAAGCAGGATACACCCAAAGAGGTAGCCACACCGGCTATAGAGACCCCGGCACAGGATGCACCCGTTGCAACAGCGCCTGTCACACCGGTCAAGGAGGAGACTCCCGCGCCGGTCGCCGAGGCACCAAAAAAGGCAGCCCCCGCTAAAAACACCGCCAAGACTGCTCCTAAAAAAGCCGCGCCCGCCAAGAGCAAGAAAAAACAGCAGCCGGCAACCAAGACCGTGACCGCCCGCAACGGCGACTCGCTGGACAAGATCGCCAAGAAAAACGGCACTACCGTCAAGGAACTCAAACGTCTCAACGGACTGAGCGGCAACAACCCCGTCATACAGCCCGGACAGAAAATACGTGTAAAATGACCAACGACAACGAACTCATCCTCATAAACATCTCGGGGCAGGACAAACCCGGTGTCACAGCCGCGCTGACCTCAATCCTTGCCCGATACAACGCCATGGTGCTTGACATCGGTCAGGCCGACATCCACCATACCCTCTCGCTGGGAATCCTTTTCAAAACCACCCCGGCACAGTCAGGTGACCTGATGAAAGACCTGCTCTTCAAAGCATACGACATGGGCGTCAAGATACGGTTCACCCCCATCTCGACAGAGGAGTATGAGCAATGGGTAGGGATGCAGGGTAAAAACCGCTGGATCATCACCATCCTCGGACGTCAGCTCACCGCAAGCAATATAGCGTTGGTCTCTGAGGTAATCGTCGATCAGGGCCTCAACATTGATGCAATACAACGCCTGACCGGACGTCAACCGCTGGTCGAGGGGGCTCTTCCCGCAGCCAAAGCCTGCATCGAATTTTCGGTGCGCGGCACACCCGACAACCGCTCTGAGATGCAACGCCGATTTATCGACATCTCGTCACGCGAGGGGTTTGACATCTCGATGCAAGAGGACACCATGTTCCGCCGCTGCCGGCGTCTGATATGCTTTGATATGGACTCGACACTGATACAGACCGAGTGTATAGATCAGCTCGCCGAGAAAGCCGGTGTCGGCGACAAAGTACGCGAGATCACCGAGCGGGCCATGCGCGGCGAGATCGACTTCTGCGAGAGCTTTACCGAGCGGGTCGCCCTGCTTAAAGGTCTTGATGTCAATGTCATGGAGGAAATAGCCGAGGCATTGCCTATCACTGAGGGAGTCGATCGCATGATGCAGGTACTCAAGCGCGCCGGATACAAGACGGCGATACTCTCAGGCGGATTCACATTCTTCGGCGAGTATCTCAAACGCCGCTTCGGGTTTGACTACGTCTACGCCAACGAGCTCGAGGTCGAGGACGGTAAACTCACCGGCCGCTATGTCGGGGAGATTGTCGACGGCAAGCGCAAGGCCGAATTGCTCCGCCTCATCGCCCAGGTCGAGAACGTCAACATCGCCCAGACCATAGCCGTCGGCGACGGGGCCAACGACCTGCCGATGCTCTCGGCCGCCGGTCTCGGCATCGCATTCCACGCTAAGCCCAAAGTCAAGGCGAGCGCCGAACAGTCAATCTCGACCATCGGTATCGACGGCGTGCTGTATTTCCTCGGTTTCAAAGACTCATTTATCAGCGACGCAGGTAAATAATATGCCTACGGCTCTCTATCATACATTCGGCTGCAAGCTCAATTTCGCCGAGACCTCGGCGATAGCCTCACGCATGGAGACACGCGGTATACGCCGCGCCCTCAAGGGTGAAAATCCCGACCTGATATTTGTCAACACCTGCTCGGTAACGGGCGAGGCCGACAAGAAGTGCCGCCAGGCCATCCGCTCATACAACCGCCGGTATCCCGAGGCAGCCATCATCGTCACCGGCTGTTACGCACAGCTCAAGAGTGACGAGGCCGCATCTCTCCCGGGTGTCGCAATTGTTGCCGGCAATGACAAGAAAGGGATGGTTGATGATTTTGTCGAGAGTTTCCTCAAGGCGCGCGACACCAATCCACCCGACAAAATGATCGAGGTTATCCCGGCTAAAGATATTCGCAGCTTTTCACCCTCATGCTCACGCGGCGACCGTACACGCTACTTCCTCAAAGTACAGGATGGTTGCGACTGCTGGTGTACATACTGTACCATCCCCGCCGCCCGCGGGCGCAGCCGGTCAGCCACGATCGACAGCCTCGTCAGCCAGGCCCGGCAGGTAGTGGCCGAGGGGGGTAAAGAGATAGTCATCACCGGGGTCAATATCGGTGACTTCGGGCGACGCCAACCCGACCTACCCGCCGGCGCTACCCCCGAGACATTCCTCGACATGATAAAAGCTCTTGACAAAGTCGACGGCATCGTGCGTTATCGCATCTCGTCGATCGAGCCCGACCTGCTCACAGATGAGATCATCGAATATTGCGCGACATCTCGCGCATTCATGCCCCACTTCCACATCCCGCTGCAAAGTGGGTCTGACACCGTGCTCAAACTGATGCGCCGCCGTTACGACACCGAGCTGTTCGCCCGTAAGATACACCGCATCAAACAGTTGATCCCCGACGCATTCATCGGGGTGGACGTCATGGCAGGCACACGCGGCGAGACCCTCGACGAGTTTAACCGCTCGCGTGACTTCATCGCCTCGCTGCCCGTCACACGCCTGCACGTATTTCCCTACTCAGAGCGCCCCGGTACACGCGCCCTCGACATACCCCATATCGTCGGACAAGCCGAGAAACACCGTCGTGTCGAGGAGTTGACCCGGCTCTCTAATCTGAAGCTTCACGATTTTGCCTCGGCATATCTCTCGACCGAGCGCCCCGTGCTGCTCGAGCATACCCGACAGGGCCAACCGATGTCAGGATTCACTGACAACTACCTCAAGGTACGTATCCCCGAGGCCTCCCCCGAGGCAGACAACACCATCCGCCGGGCACGCCTGCAATCGCTCATCCCCCTCCCCTCGGGTGAAGTCGAACTCCTCGCCACCCTCACCTGACAACCGGCAATTATAACCTGCCCCCGCATCACCTCGTTCACCTCATAAACTCAACCCCAATGTCCCGAACTCTCACCTTCAAGAATTACAGGATCTTCGCCGAGCAGCAGCAATTAACCTTGGCCCCGGTTACCGTCGTGTTCGGCAAAAACAACGTCGGTAAAAGCGCCCTGCTCAAACTGCCGGTAATGGTCAACGGGATACTCCAATATGACGGCAACGGCGAGCTCTTCGGCCAAACATACAACGGGCTGAATATCTGTAAAGAGTATCGCGATGTTGTCTATGGTAAAGCATCGCGCGCCGTTGAGTTGACGATCGCGCAGGGAGACTCAGCTATCAGTCTTAAATTTTTTGTCGAACCGACTGGTAAAGTGCGCACTCATTTAGAGGAGATAAACGGCAAGCCTTATGACGGCATACCGTTGGCAGCAATAGGTGAACTCCCGGCTCAATTGCGGCTTGATATAGAATATCTTAAGGCGATCCGCGACATCCCCCGTGACGGATTCTTTATGCTCGCCGACTCTGAATCAGAGACCCGGTCAGGCGGAATATTTGCCTGGCGCAGACTCGCCGAGGATGTATTAAACAATAACGGTAACCTGCTTAAAACCGTGTCACAATGGTATGCACGGACATTTGACGGTTGGGAGATAGATGTGGATCAATCGCGCAATCCTATCTTCAGCCTGACCATGCGGCATGACAAGTTCTTGACAAATATCATCGACGGTGGTGCCGGTATCGCGCAGTCACTACCCGTGATAGTCAGCGCCGCCACACATATCACCTCGCCACGACTGTATATTTACGAAGAACCCGAGACACATCTTCATCCCGAGGCTCACGGCGAGATGGCCGAGTTTATCGCCCGACAGGCCGCATCATCCAAAGGTCTAAAAACATTCTTCATCGAGACCCATTCGATAAACTTTATCTTGCGCCTGCGCACATTGGTGGCGCTCGGGAAGTTACCCCTCGACTATCTGGCCCTATATTTCGTGAACTTTGACCCGTCTACGCACTCAAGCTCTGTCAACAGGGTAACTGTCAACCCCGACGGCACGGTCAAAGGGTGGCCTGCCGATGTCTTTCAGGAGACTCTGGCCGAGTCGCTTGCCCTGCGGCGTGCTCAATTAAAAAAGGAGGGGGATGAGAGATGAACGTGAGACTCCATAAAGAGATCTTCAGTGACCCGGCATTGCAAGCGGATGTTAGCTTCCTGATCAGGACAATGGTCAGACGCCATCACAAAATCTTGCTTGACGAGGATATTTCTGATCATGCCGCCGGACTTGACCAGACCGATCTGCGCATTCTCAACGACTCATTTGCAGCGACCATGATCGGTGACCCCGTCACCCCCTCATGCCATGTCGTCAAAGATGCCTCAGAGATTCACTCAGAGAAACGTTTCGGCGTAAAGGAGGCGATCAGATATGTCGAGTCTCCGCTGCTGATACTCATTGAGAACGGTACCAATGACTCACGTTTTATCCGCGCGATCATCAACCTCTATCTTCCTGCCAAATCTATGGCTCAGGATGCCTACACCGAGGGATGGATTAGATTTGAGAACGGCGGCGGATGCACAGGCGTACAGACCCGCATTGAGGGGATAGTCGAGCCATATAACGATCGCTATAAGTTCTTGAGATGCTATGTCATACTCGATGGTGACAAGCGATATGACACGCAGACTGTCACCAAGTATGATAAAGTAAAAGAGTTTTTGACAAAGCATAACATCCCCTATCATATACTCGAAAAGCGATGTATGGAGAATTATCTCCCAACCGACAGTTTCCCCGATCAGGGCACAAACCGTCGCTGGCTCAAAGTCTTCAACTCGCTCACTCCGCGTCAACGCGATTACTATAATATCGCCGAAGGATTTGCCGGAGATGTACCCCAACCCCGAAAAAAGGAGATCAACCCACAGCTCACCAATGTGAGAAGTCTACTGCCTGTCGAACAGCAGACTTTTTACAGTTCTTTATCAGACTACTCATTCACGACACTGACGAGAGGTTATCAGCTCAAGGATTTCAAGAAAAGCTTTCCGGCGGGGTTTCAACATCCGTCAACACACCGGGCCTCACTCGACGCCCTGACATCTCACCAGGATACGCCCGATGAACTCTCGATAATCGCAACGACAATAAACTCACTCTTGTAACTCCTCTCAAATACCCATCATAATGCGCACACAGATACAGAATCAGATACGCTCTCTGTCGAGCATGATCGAAAACATCAGGGAGGGGGTCTATCAAGTCCCCCCATTCCAGCGCAAGTTTGTATGGAAAAGAGAACAGATCCAGGATCTATTTGACAGTATCAGCAAAGGGTATCCGATCGGGTCTATCCTGCTCTGGCGTCCCAACACAAAACCACAATGGGGTGAGAACCGTCTCGTAGGCGGATTTTATCTCCCCTGTAAACAGCCTGTGTCTTATGTTCTCGACGGGTATCAGCGTCTGGCTACCCTGTTTGGGTGTCTCACCAATCCCCACACGGCCGGCATACCGTATGATCCGGCCGTGCGTAACGACAAATTCAACCTGCATTACGATCTTAAGACCGAGAAATTTCTCTATTGCCAGCCTGCCAAAAACAAACCGTGGCAGATACCGGTCTATCTGTTGTCAAGCACAAGTGAGTTCAGAAAATATATCCGCAACATTCTTGAGCCGGCTGTCCCGGATAATGAGCAGCTCGACAAATATCTTGACCGTGCAGATGCATTTGCAGCCATTTTAGCCGATTATAAACTCTCGGTGATCGAGGTAGAGGGGGCAACCCTCGAGGATGCCGTCAATATATTCTCACGTATTAATTCCAAAGGCACAGGTATAACCGACGACTGGAAAGTTAACGCTTTGAGTTTCAACAGCGGGTTTAACTTCTCTGAGGAGGTCGCACAGGTGATTGATAATCTGCGACAATACAACTTTCATAACGTACCGTCAGAGACTATCTTCAGATGCTATCAGAGCGCATTTGACGACCGATTGTATATTGACACCGATATCGAGACGATCTCGCGCCGCGGCGACTTTGAGTCAGTTGTCAAAGAGATGTCACCGGCGATCATCAAGGCCGTGGATTTTCTTTATAACCGTCTCAATGTGATAGATCACAAACTGTTGCCCTATACGGCTCAGTTGGTATTCCTGTCGGTGTTTTTCATGCGAATGCCATCACCGACCACGATTCATCTCGATGATATGGAGCGTTGGTTCTGGATCACTACCTACTCTAATTACTTTACCGCCAGCTCACTGTCTATTCAACGCAAGGCATTTGAGCACCTGCTTGAATATATCGAGGGGTGGTCTGACGATCCCCTCTATGAGGAAATGCCCCAAAAATCAGTCAAAGTAAAACCGTGGCCCGAGAAGTTCAAACTATCATCAGCACGTTGCACGGCACTCGCTCTGTTTCAACTTAAGATGATCAAAGAAAGCGGTGTGCATGTCAACCCGTTGGCAACGTCCCTGACGGTCAAGAAGATATTCAAACACATTGATACTTGGCCTGAAAACTTGATGATAACATTCGCCGATCCAAAGTCAAAGACTCAACACCCCTATTGTGTACCGATAGATACGCAACTGTTTGCGATCGAAGATATAGACAACGAGTTGGCTATGCGCAAGTATAAACTGCAGGCTCTCGAAAGAGGGTTTGTTGAATCTCTCGGCCTGAGCTATGATCAATGAGCAATTTTGTCGATGATCACCAATTAATCACGTATGGCGATGGGTAAGATATTTTATCGGATATTGGGCCTGATGGTGAATGCGGTGGCGCGGTTGCCGTTCCGGGTGCTCTACGGGGTGGCCGACCTGATGTTTCTGCTGCTGTATTATGTGGCCGGGTATCGCAAGAAAGTGGTCAGACGTAATTTAGAGGAGTCTTTCCCCGATGCTGACCGCAAGTGGTTGCGCAAGACTGAGCGGCAGTTTTACCGCAACTTCGCCGACTATATCATCGAGACCCTCAAGATACTGCATATCTCAGACCGTGATATGATGCGCCGCATGACATTCTCGGGGGTAGAGATCATCGACCGCGCGCTCAGCGAGGGACGACCCGTGGTGTGCTATTTCGCCCATCTTGGCAACTGGGAGTGGGCTCCGTCGATAACCCTGCGCAGCACACTCCAGCCCGGTAAAGGCGCAGAGTTCTGTCAGATATACCGACCGCTGCGTAACGAGTGGTTTGATCGGCTGATGCTCAAGATACGCGGGCGTTTCGGGGCGGTGTCGCTACCCAAGCGCAGGGCGTTTCTCGACCTGCTCAGATACCGCAAGGAGGGGATACCGACCGTCACCGGATTTATGAGCGATCAGAAACCGAGCCATGGCGACACGATACATGTGGTGGAGTTCCTCAACCACCCCACGGCCATAATCACCGGCACCGAGACGGTGTGCCGCCGCCTCAACGCACTGCCGGTATACTGGCACATGTCAAAACCGGCACGCGGCCATTATCACATCGACGTCGTGGAGATGCACGCCGACCTCAACCGCGAGTTTGCGCTAACCGATCTATATGCGTCACTGCTGCAAAATAATATAAAGGAGAATCCGCCACTATGGCTCTGGTCACATAAGCGGTGGAAAAATCCGGTAACTTCTGAAATGAACGGACAGAAAGCATGACCCTATGAAACCTGTCGCAGTAATAATACTTAACTGGAACGGCGAGAAACTTCTCAAAGAGTTTCTCCCCTCTGTCACAGCCAATACCGACCCCGAGCTGGCCGACGTCATCGTGGCCGACAACGGGTCAACCGACGGGTCTCTCGACCTGCTCAAAAATGATTTTCCCGAGGTCAGAACACTGCGTTTTGACAAAAATCTCGGCTTTGCCGGGGGGTATAACCGCGCACTGTCAGAGACAGGATACAGATATACGGTGCTGCTAAACTCAGATGTCGAGACACCAACGGGATGGCTCACACCTCTATATGACTTTATGGAGAGTCATCACGATGCAGCCGCATGTCAGCCCAAGATACTGTCTTACAGTGATAAAAGTAAATTTGAATATGCCGGGGCGGCCGGCGGATTTATTGACCGCAACGGCTACCCCTATTGCCGCGGCCGGATATTTGACACGATCGAGACAGATAACGGTCAATATGACAACCCGGTCGAAGTTTTCTGGGCAACCGGGGCGGCCCTGATGGTCAAAACCGACCTGTATCAAGAGGTTGGCGGACTCGATGAACAGTTCTTTGCGCACATGGAGGAGATTGACCTCTGCTGGCGTCTGCAGCTGACCGGCCATACTATCTGGTGTGTCACCGAGTCACACGTCTATCATCTCGGGGGCGGGTCGTTGCCGGCATCAAATCCAAAGAAAACTTACCTCAACTTCCGCAACAATCTGCTGATGCTGCATAAAAATCTCCCCGAGAGAGATCTGCGCGGAGCATTGTTGCGCCGGCGTCTGCTTGACACCCTCGCATGGGGTAAGTTTGTCGCCACGTTTGATTGGCGCAACGCGGCGGCCATCCTCAGAGCCCATCACGACTTCAGACACATGCGCAAAGTGTACACCCGCCACCCGGACGTAAATCTGCTGACCGGCCCTGACGGGTCTATCACATCAATCTATCGCCCTGATATCCTCTCTGCCTATTATCTGCAACGCAAACATTACTATTCTCAACTCTAACGATACGTTATGCTATTGCTCAACGCCACACCCGACTTCCAGGGACTGATCTCAGATCTTGCTTTCATACTGCTGTTGGGAGCGATCGTCACACTGCTGTTTAAGTGGATAAAACAACCGGTAGTACTCGGCTATATCGTAGCCGGATTCCTGGCCAGCCCTAATTTCAAGCCGCTCCCCTCGGTTACCTCAGACATCAACATCGAGTTCTGGGCACAGATAGGTATTATTGTACTGCTATTCTCGCTCGGACTTGAGTTCAGTTTCAAAAAACTGCTTAACACCGGCGGGTCGGCGGTCGTGACGGCCCTGATAATCGTGGTGGGGATGATGGCCACAGGGTTTGCCATCGGGCATCTGTTAGGATTCACCACCATCAACAGTCTGTTTCTCGGCGGTATGCTGTCGATGTCATCGACCACAATTATCATCAAGGCATTCACCGACCTCAACCTGCGGCAAAAAAAGTTTGCCTCACTGGTGTTTGCCGTGCTGATTGTCGAGGATCTGTTTGCCGTGGTGATGATGGTCGTGCTGAGTTCGATAGCCATCAACAACTCGGTCGAGGGTGGCGAGATGCTGAGGAGTATCAGCAAGCTGATTTTCTTCCTCGTGATATGGTTTCTGGTGGGTGTCTACGTCCTCCCCTCATTTCTCAACAAGACCCGCCGCTTTCTCAACAACGAGACCCTGTTAGTGGTGTCGATGGGTCTCTGTCTGGCTATGGCCGTCTTCTCGGTGCTCTGCGGATTCTCACTCGCGTTAGGCGCATTCGTCATGGGGTCGATCCTCGCCGGCACAAGCTATGCCGAGCGCATCGAGCATGTGACCATGCCGGTCAAAGACCTGTTCGGGTCGGTCTTCTTTATCTCGGTAGGCATGATGGTGCAACCCGCCATCCTCGTCGAATACTGGGCGCCCATCTTACTGCTGTCGGCGGTTGTCATCGTCGGAATGATACTTTTCGGGACATTCGGCATGCTCGTGACCGGGCAGTCACTCAAGGTAGCTATGGAGTCAGGTTTCTCACTGACCCAGATCGGTGAGTTTGCCTTTATCATCGCATCACTCGGTATGAGCCTCGGTGTGCTCAACGCCGAGATCTACCCCATCGTCGTGGCCGTGTCGGTGATCACCACATTCACCACACCATACTTCATACGCATGGCCGACCCGGCATACAGATTGGTAGAGCGTCATCTTCCCCCTCGTCTCCACTTTCTTATCCACCGCTACTCTGACGAGGCCACCCAAAGCTGTATCAACGACTCGCGCCGGGCATGGACATCAATGCTGCGCCGCTATCTGTGGCGCATCGTCCTCTACTCAATCATCCTCATTGCGATAACCTTGGTGGCCAACACATGGCTGCGCCCGCTCCTTGACGAGATTATCCCCGCATGGAGCAAACTAATCACAACTGTGGTGACACTGGTGGTAATGGCCCCCTTCCTGTTGGCCCTCATCCTGCCGCCCCCGGTGAGCAAAGGGAATCACGCCGGCCCTCAGCCCGGCAGCCTCAAAGTGCCTCGCATGGTGATAATGGTCTTCAGGATGATTATAGCCCTGGGGTTTATCGTGCATACTATCTCGGCCAACTACTCGCTCGGCATGGGTGTGCTTATCGGCCTGGCCTTCTTTATATTGTTGCTGATGCTGCTCAGCCGTCGCCTCAACAACTCGCTGCGCAACATCGAGACCCGCTTCCTCGAGAACCTCAACGAACGCGACCTGCGCCGCTCGGGTAAAAACAATACGCTTGTCAGCGACCTGCACCTGGCATATATACATGTCGGATATGGCTGCCCCTTTGTCGGCGAGCGACTCAAGAACAGTAATCTGCGCGGCAGATACGGCATCGACGTCGTCACCATCCAACGCGGGCCGACAGCAACGATCGTCCCCTCGGGCGACACCCGTCTGTTTCCGGGGGATGTCATCGGCGTAATCGGTACTGACGACCAGATTGAGGCCGTCTTACCCCTCGTCGAGGCTGACGAGGATAACACTACCGATCAGGGTATCCACCCGGGCGATCTGCACCTGAGCACTATAAAACTCGGTGCTGACTCACCCCTGCTGGGGGATTCGCTCGCATCAGCCGATGTGCGCCGCAACTATAACACCCATGTGGTTGCCCTCAAGCGCGGTGATGAATTTATCGACAAGCCGGCTGCAATCACATTGCAAGAAGGTGACCGTCTGTGGATCGTCGCCCCGGACAAACACACCGCCGCCCGTCTCGAGGGATCGGCGAATTAAAGAAATTTTTCATCATTTTCGTCAATACTGATTACAATCCAAAAATATTTCAGTATATTTGCAATCAGTTAGACCAACACATTACCACCTAAATAAAACTCAACCGAATATGTCAAAAGTTACAGTAGTCGGTGCCGGCAATGTAGGCGCCACAACAGCCAATGTACTCGTTACCACTCAGGTAGCCAGCGAAGTAGTGCTTATCGATATCAAAGAGGGCGTTTCGGAAGGAAAAGCCATGGATATCATGCAGACCGCTAATATCCTCAACCTCCAGACCCGTCTGACCGGTGTGACCAACGACTACGCCATGACCGAGAACTCTGACGTGGTAGTCATCACATCAGGTGTACCCCGCAAGCCCGGTATGACCCGCGAGGAGCTTATCGGCGTAAACGCCAAGATCGTTAAGTCGGTGACCGAGAACGTGCTCGCACACTCGCCCAACGCCATCATCATCTGCGTGGCTAACCCGATGGACACCATGACCTATCTGATCCACAAGATCTCGGGCCTCCCCAAAAACCGCATCATCGGCATGGGCGGAGCTCTCGACAGCGCCCGTTTCAAATATTTCCTCAGCCTCGCGCTCAATGCTAACGCTACCGAGGTCGAAGGTATCGTTATCGGCGGTCACGGCGACAAGACCATGATACCCCTGACACGCTACGCAGCTTACCGCGGCATCCCCGCCTCTACCCTCCTCCCCGACGAGCAGCTCCGGAAAGTTGCCGCCGACACAATGGTAGGCGGTGCCACCCTCACCAAGCTCCTCGGCACATCAGCATGGTATGCCCCCGGCGCAGCATCGGCGCAGATGGTAGCAGCCGTTCTCGGCGATCAGAAACGCCTTATATCATGCTCGGCTCTGCTCGAAGGTGAATACGGCGAGAGCGACCTCTGCATCGGTGTGCCCTGTATCATCGGCCGCAACGGTATTGAGAAGATCGTTGAGTTTGATCTCAACGACGAGGAAAAAGCCCTCTTCAAGGCAAGCGCCGAGGCCGTACACACAACCAACGCAGCTCTCGCCGGCGTTCTCTGATCATACGCTAATCATCATTAACCCGATAGAATCGACCGAAAATGAAAGCATCCGCACTGTTTATCATCGCCGCCGGGCTGCTCCTTACCGCCGGGCTCACATCATGTAACGGCGACAAGACCTCGACCGAGGATAAAATCGAGGAGACCGCCGACAAAATGATCGACAATGTCGCCGAGACCCAGGCTGTCAATGTCATCAAAGGTGACAGCCAGCTCCCCCCCGCCGAGGGTAAGATGCAGGTGCTCGACTTTAACGCTACTTGGTGCGGGCCGTGCCGACAGTTTGCGCCCAACTTTGACAAGGTTGCCGAGAAATATCGCTCACAGGCGACATTTTACAGCATCGATGTCGACGAGAACCCCTCGTTGGCCGCGCAGTATGAGGTAGAGAGTATCCCGACAATAGTCTATATTCTCCCCGACGGCACCGTCGACCGCACTGTCGGTTATATGGATGAGGCCGAGTTTGACAACTCAGTCTCGGCATACCTCGCCAAATAATCACATTTGCCACATAACAATTAAGGCTGCCTAACGCGTTTAGACAGCCTTAATTTATGTAAAAAATAGATATTTTTCAGAAACAAAAGTGACGTGAGGATGTTTTACTTACAAGAGAAGGCATTTTACTGACGTTCATAAAAAGTCAAACTCTTAATATTATCAGATAACCTTCTCAACCCGCACCCCTCTTTGAGAGATGCGGGTTCTTTTATATACTCAGTTGAGGGGAGTCGATAACACGATGTATCCGCCGGCGGGGAGTGTCGCGGGTATAGCGGCGGTTGCCGAGGGGTTAAAGACATCGGTCAGACCGGTCATCTCAGGGGCGTCACCAATAAACTCGACTGTCTCAGTGTCTTTGCCGAGATTGACGGCGACAACGACGCGAGAGTCACCTGCCACACGCTCAAATACATAAATATCAGGCGAAACGGTGGCATAGCGGAGCATGCTGTTCCCGGCCGGGTTGCCCGCAGCCAGCGCGGGGTTGCCATGCTTGAGGGCGGCGAGTGTCTGATAGAAGGTGAAGTACTCGTTGCGGGGCTCCCAGACAGGAGCGTTATCTTTCTCAAAGAACTCAAAGGCGCGGTTCATACCTGTCTCCTGACCGGTATAAATCAGCGGCATACCCGGCAGCGTGAAACTAAGCACACCGAATGCCTGTGATAGATTACCCAGACGGTCAAACTCAGTACCCTCCCACGAGTTGAGGTCATGGTTAGTTATCATCTGCATCTGATAGCTGTCGGCGGGGAACTCTGTGCCCTGCAATGCCAGCAGCGAGTCGATGGCGACGGCATGTTTGACGGGGAACTTGCGGGGCTCGGTCTGGCCGTTGCGGCTGTCTACAAACGTATACTGACCCTGAGTAGCTGCGATCTCAGAGAAGAGATCTTTCATCGGCCAGTCATAACCCATGTCGAAACCTTCGACAAGCAGTTCGGGCTTGGTGGCCTCGGCAAGCATGAAAAGCCCCGGCTGGGCGACCTGCAACTGCGGGCGCGCTTCATTCCAGAAATCTGTCGGCACCTCGCCGGCGACATCACAGCGGAATCCGTCGATACCCACCTCTGTCAGCCAGAATTTCAGGGCATCGATCATCCCCGCGCGCATTGCCGGGTTAGAGTAGTCAAACTTATAGACATCGGTCCAGTCATACGGGCCATACATCTCACCCTTGTCGTTGCGAACATACCAGTCTGGATGCTGCTCTACCCACACATTGTCGCAACCCGAGTGGTTGGGCACCCAGTCAATGATAACTTTCATACCGAGGTCATGGGCCTTCTTGACCGTTTCCTTAAAGTCAGCCACAGTGCCAAACTCGGGGTTGACATCCTTATAGTCACGCACGGCGTAGTAGCTGCCGAGCGTCCCCTTGCGGTTCTTCTCTGAGATAGGATGTATCGGCATAAACCACAGCACATCGACACCCAGCTCCTTGAGGCGCGGCAGCTCCTTGTCAAACGCCTTGAGTGTACCCTCGTCAGAATACTGACGCAGATTGACCTCATAGATGACCGCATTGCGACTCCAGTCGGAGTGAGTAACTTTTGTGGGTGCGGTCGACGGCACGGCCACGGCCACCGGATTCTGTGCCACGGTCATCTGCGCCCCCATTATGGCGCATAGCCCGCAGGCAACAGCATTAAAAAGATGCTTCATGGTGATATATTTTATATGATATTGAGTTCGCCATACAAATATAGCACCTTATCATCAGATATACAAATACACGATGAGATAAAAGTGTTACTGCGGCTGACGGTCGAGCGCGATTGATGTCAGCAATGTTTCGAGACGTGTGGCGATCTCGCCATTCTCCTTTATGAATGAGAACAATTCGCCGACAGGGCGCAGCTGCGACTCCTCTTTACCGAAATGCAGGTCACCTTGCCAGCTTGCTATCAGCGTCGACAGCTTTTCTTCTGATTTCTCTATATCAGCAGTCTGTTGAGCCCCGGCGGTGAGTCGATACCGCCGGCTGAGGGTTTCGGCCGATGAAAACATCTGATAATTGGCCACGAATGAGAAACAATCTTCGAGAATTTCGGGCCATTGCCTCAGATCGACACTGTTTTGCAATGAATCAAGGGCAAGCGATGTCGATGACGCGCAGGCAATCAGCCGCTCGACAGCGGGCACCTCTGTCGGATCTGACGGCAGCCCCGAGGGCTTGAACATATCTGCCAGGTCACTAAACTTAAACCTGGGATTATAACTCAGATCCTTACCCTCGATTCGCTTCGACACCGGAGTTGTCACCGCATAGCAATATGACAGGAAGAGGTTGAGCTGATGTAACAGACGGGGGATATTTTTGAGCAGCTTGCTCTTGTCAGCCTCTTCGCGCAGGCGTCTTTGTTTCTCGATCTCTGACTCGACATCGATCTCAGACTTCATCGACCCTACGGCATTGAGGAATAGCCCCAGAAAGATCAATCCACACATCACCTCGATGGCAGTGACGGTCTGAGACCATCCGTGCATCGGGGTATAGTCACCAAATCCGAGTGTGGTGATGGTGACGATGCTGTAATATATCCATGATCCGAAGTCGGTTGTCCCTCCGTCAGGAATCCTGAATTGACCGTCAGGCAATAACCAGTAGACCAATGCAAACACCGGCACTACTGCTACATAAAGCCCGATCCATACTATCGGGCGGATATTGGATACTACATGAAAAAAATGCTTGAGCTTGTTAGAGAGCTGTTCGTTCATCTGTCAGTGGGTTGTAGGTTATATCTATTATAACAATCAACACCCGAAAATTACTGTTGATAGTACACAAAAAGGCCTGATCTCCGGCCCGGTCATAAAAGCTGAGACAGACCATGTGATAGACACGGTCTGTCTCTTATGCTTATGAGCGTGTTAATGTCGTCAACACGACATTAGCGGTCTGATGTCATCAGAATTTCCAACCGAGGCGGAGGGCGGGCTCAGCGTAAGTAGCAAGTACGAAAGCTGATGATTTAGGTGATTTTGAAACCTCATAAGAGTTACTCCATACACCTGCATCATTCACACCACCCTTGATAACCTGGCCGGGGAATGATTTGGCACCGATCTTGATTCCGAGTTCTGCACCTACATAGAGACCTTTGTAAACATAGAAGTCGATACCGGTAAATACCTTAGCGGCAAACTCGTTGTATGTGTCGCCGGCGTTGGTAGTCTCGGTCTTGTTGTCGTTGCCAAAGTTCTGAGTCTCCTTAACCTTGTTCATAGAGAAACCGAGGCCCAAACCGGCATAGAGATCCACACGTTTGTAATTGAAGAAATGACGCTCATATCCGAGGTTGAGTGAGAAATTGCTTGTGCGGGCTTTCTTCCAGATGTCTGAGTCATCTACGCTGCCGTTACTCTTTTTTGAGTCTACACCAAAGCCGAGACCGATGCGTACGGCGTCTTTATTGCTGAAGAAGTAGCGGCCTTCGAGACCATCGAGCTTAAATGTCTCAAAGTCGGTTGAGAAGGGGTTAAACTGGATCTCTACTGAGAAATCTCCGGCCTGAGGAGCGTAGGTTTCCTCGGCGTTTGCACCAAAGATAGCGGCAACTGCCACTAATGCCATTGCAAAAAACTTTTTCATCTTGATAAATTGTTAAGTAAAAGTGGTTAATATGTTGTGTATGTTGTAGTTACATCAATCTATCCCTCGTTTGACTCTGCAAAGTTAAGTTAAAAATATCATACGTGCAACATCTCTCGGTTATATTTTGTGTATAAACATAACAAACCGGGATCACTCAGATGAACGATCCTTCGTTACCGGTCAGGGATACCTCGCGGGGTATAGACGCCCAACCCTCTATGGATGAACCTGTTTGGCTAAAACCTGATTATCACAATCAGTCGATGATGCGGCTTACCTTGCCGTTTTCAAAAATTATTACGGTCTCATTGCCGTAAATCCAGCGATGTTTCTCACCCGAGCGGCGCTTCTCTATCGGAGCCCCCAACAGTATCGTGACTTCGTCGGGAAGCATACCTATGGTGACTTTGCCATTGATCAGAGTGGCATAATTAGGTGAGGATATGTCGTGGCGCGATGCCGCATACTTGGCCATAGCATCGATATAGGCTGCGTTGAGATGCACGAGCTCCATCACCAGTTCGCCATGACGGGTGTTAGATTCAGGATGAAGATTTTCCATCTCAAGGGTGCGCGGGATGAGCCCTTTTTCGCGATAGCGCACTGCAATATCACCGGTCTCAAAGTCAAATCCGCCGTCAAGAGCCTTAACCTTTATAAAACGGGTGTAGGTAGCCTCGCGGTTATTTGCTCCCACTGTGGTCTTATAGAGTGCCGAAAACTCATATTTGTCATAGTCGACGGCCAGAATCCCCTCATTGTTATCAATGTCGAAATTCTCTGTCGCATAAATCATTGTAGCCAGAAAAATCTGACGCGCCGACAATCCATTTATCTTTACATTACCCTTGATTACAGCTTTCCCCTCGGTGGTTTCTGTCTCGGGGTAATATTGTGCGATGCCATCTTCCTCTGAGGGCAAATCCTGTATTGAGATCCACTCGGTGTAATTCACCTTGGGTTTGGGATCTTTCTTTCCGGGGATTTTGAAAGCCGAGGCATTAGAGGCGCACAATAGCAGACCGAGAGCGGTAAGCACAGCGACTATAGAGACTCTTTTCATTGTGATATTGTTTATGTCAGACCTGAATAGATTTAATAGAGAATGGTTTGGCGACTTGATGTATCTCTGATGTGACAGGTCGCCTAACCATTCTCTTAGATTATTGTCTCGGTAATCAGAAAGCTACACCGAGGCGGATCATGAAGTTGCTCGAATAGAGGCTCTTCTCAACGCTGCCGGTGAGATTTGAATAATAGAGTTTGCTCATGGGCACAAAACCGCGCTGATAGGTGAAGTCAAGGTTGAAACGGTTGAACCATACGCCGAGACCAAGCTGCATACCGGCATCAAATGCCTGATAGTCCATATATTCCTTGATATAATCCGAATCAAGCTCCCACTTGTCACCCTCAGAATCTGAGTAGCTGATTTTCTGACCGGCGAAGTCGTAGCTGAAATAGAGTCCTAAGTGGGCATCGAGCTTGATGTTATCTGTCAGAGAATATTTGTAGCCGAATGTAAAGGGCGAATACTTGACATTCCAGGTAAGCATCTTGGCGTTCTCTACATAGTCATCTTGGTTATCAACATATTTTGAGGAATAACCGCGGGTGCCGATACCTAACTCCATACCCCAATACAGGCCGAAGTTAGAGATAGGACGCTGAAAACCGAAGTCAATGTCCATACCGGTGCTGCTGCCGAGCGAATATTTTTCCCCCTCACTGGCAAAGTCATTTGAGAGATTTACATATTCGTTGGCACCGGCGATGTTGTCAAATGACACACCTAAGCGGGCATACCACATGGTTTTTGATTTTTCGCGGTGATAAGTCTGAGAACTTACTACCTGAGCCGATACGGTGTGGGCCAGAGCTACCCCCACTGCCAAAAGCATAAGTTTTTTCATCTTGAAATAGTTTATTTTCCATCGGTCATGACATAGACCGACGGTCGGTTAAAAATAAAGGATAATTGTCTGATATGATTATTTCTGCTGACCCTGGCCGCCATCGGTGGTGACACTCACCGAGGTCTTGGCATCAGGATATACCACGCCGATCATCTCTATCTCGGTCTTGGTGGCGGGGCGGAAATTGGTGTATTTTACAGGATAACCCGACAACTCGACAACGAGCACTTTGGGGTCTTTCTCGTAAACGTATGTATTAAACAGGGGTTCGATTACGGCGTCTGCATCAGCTTCCTGACAGGCGCGATAGAGCGAGCGGTACTGGAAATTGGTGATGTCGTAATTATAAAGGCTCTCGACCGAGTTGATGGGATAATAATATGGGCCGTATGACTCACGGCTCTTGCTGATCATCTGCATATCGCAGATCTGAGGGGTGACGAATGTACGTATCTCAGGTTCAATCTTGCGGGCCTCGGCACGCTCGAATTTTTTGGGATTGGCATCTTTCTTCTGCTGGGCGAAGGCCGGAGCTGCAGATGCGAGTACTGTCACTGCGAGAGACAGCATAATCCTGCTTTTCATAACATCTCACTTTATTCGTGTCGTGAACAACTGTTGACTTGGTGGCCGATCCCTCGCCGCCGGCATGAAAGATTTTAATACATAGTTACACACGTAAAAAAGGCGGGATCTGCATTCTTCTTGCTTATCCCATCCTTAAGGCTTCTCGCATTGCCATCGACAGAGGATAAGCAACGTCAGTCAGCCCACGCCTTATATGGAATTGGCGCGGATATACATCATATCCTCCCTGCTAAGGGGGGCAGATACACAATCCGGGCGTCAGAGTTCCATCTGAGCGCGAACGATTCGGTTGCCGTCACCTTCTCTGTCTTGAAATTTTGCGAGAATTTTAAGGATCGAAGATAAACTCGGTGAAACGTTCTTTACAATATGTAACCGGTCTGCCCCTCCGGGCTAACCGACTCTGCAAAATTACAACTTTTCCGTTTACCCGCAAATTCTTTAATCAGATTTTTACCTATGCCAGCGGGTATAACAGTTTTCACTTAAATTATTAGGCATGGATATAAAAGCCGGGCAGCCGGCCGATTCTGTAACAGAGTCGGCCGGCTGCCTTATAGGTGAGTTATGTCGATGGCTTTATCAGCCGATCTCTTCTGGAGCGGGGACAGGGGCGAGTGTGCTGTCTGAGACAACGATGTCGTTGATATCCTCTTTTGAGCCTACGACGAGTCTCTCGTACTGGCGCAGACCTGTACCGGCGGGGATGAGGTGACCGCAGATTACGTTCTCCTTCATACCCTCGAGGGTGTCGGTCTTGCCGTTGATGGCGGCCTCGTTGAGCACCTTGGTGGTCTCCTGGAATGATGCTGCTGACATGAACGATGATGTCTGCAGGGCGGCACGGGTGATACCTTGCAGTATCTGCTCTGATGTCGCGGGCACGGCGTCACGCACGGTGACGGTCTTGAGGTCGCGGCGTTTGAGGGCCGAGTTCTCGTCACGGAGCTTGCGGGCGGTGATGATCTGACCGGGCTTGAGATTCTCTGAATCACCGGCGTCAACCACCACTTTCTTGCCCCAGATGCGGTCGTTCTCGTCCATAAAGTCACGCTTGTCGACGATCTGCTGCTCGAGGAAGCAGGTGTCACCCGGATCAATGATGTTGACCTTACGCATCATCTGGCGCACGATGACCTCAAAGTGCTTGTCGTTGATCTTCACACCCTGCATACGGTATACATCCTGCACCTCATTTACGATATACTCCTGCACGGCTGTGGGGCCCATGATGTTGAGGATATCAGAGGGGGTGATGGCACCGTCTGACAGCGGGGTACCGGCGCGGACATAATCGTTGTCCTGCACGAGCACCTGCTTTGACAGGGGCACGAGGTAACTCTTCTCTTCGCCGAGTTTAGAGGTGACGTTGATCACACGGTTACCGCGTTTGATGCGGCCGAATGTAACCTCACCGTCGATCTCAGACACGATGGCGGGGTTGCTCGGGTTGCGGGCCTCGAAAAGCTCGGTAACTCGGGGCAGACCACCGGTGATGTCACCGGCACCTGATGTCGAGCGGGTAATTTTGACGAATACCTCACCGGGCTTGATATCGGCGCCCTCCTCAAGCATGAGGTGAGCGTTGACGGGGAGGGCGTATGTCTTGAGGATGTTGCCGTCCTTGTCGACGATACGGGCCTCGGGCACGCGTGTACGGTCTTTAGACTCGATGATGATCTTCTCGCGGATATTTGACTGCTCGTCGGCCTCGATGCGGTATGTGACATTCTCAACGAGATTTTCATACTGGATCTTACCGCCGACCTCGCTGACGATAACGGCGTTGAAGGGGTCCCATTCACAGATGACATCACCTTTCTTGACCTTGGCGCCGTCGCTGAAGTAGAGTTTCGAACCGTAAGGAATCTGGGCAGTGGTGAGCATCAGGCCGGTCTTGGCATCGATGATGCGCATTTCAGCCAGACGACCGATAACGACCTCGACGGGACGACCGTTCATATCGACCTCATCAGTGGTCACGGTGCGCAGCTCCTCGATCTCGAGAACACCGTCGTAACGCGAGGTGAGGGTAGACACGGCTGCGATGTTTGAGGCCACACCACCGACGTGGAATGTACGCAGGGTCAGCTGTGTACCGGGCTCGCCGATCGACTGAGCGGCGATGACGCCGACAGCCTCGCCGATCTGCACGGGGCGGTGGGTAGCCAGGTTGCGGCCGTAGCACTTGGCGCAGACACCGTGTTTAGACTCGCAGGTGAGCACCGAGCGGATCTCGACTGACTCGATGGGCGATGCGTCGATGCGGTCGGCAGCGGCGTCGTTGATCTCCTCGCCGGCGTGAACTATGATCTCGCCGGTGGTGGGGTCGACGATGTCGTGTACTGACACACGGCCGAGGATACGCTCTGCCAGTGAGGCAACCACCTCGTCATTATTCTTGATCTCACGGCATACGAGACCGCGCAGGGTGCCGCAATCCTCCTCACGGATGATGACGTCATGGGCGACGTCGACCAGACGGCGGGTAAGATAACCGGCGTCGGCAGTCTTGAGGGCGGTATCGGCAAGACCCTTACGGGCACCGTGGGTAGAGATAAAGTACTCAAGCACGCTCAGACCCTCCTTGAAGTTGGCGAGAATCGGGTTCTCGATGATCTGACCGCCCTCGGCTCCTGCCTTCTGGGGTTTGGCCATAAGACCACGCATACCGGCCAGCTGACGGATCTGGTCTTTAGAACCACGGGCACCTGAGTCAAGCATCATGAAGACTGAGTTGAAGCCCTGGTCGGCCTCGGTCATCTGCTTCATCAGCACCTGTGTGAGCTGAGAGTTGACGTGTGTCCAGATATCGATGATCTGGTTGTAACGCTCGTTGTTGGTGATGAAACCCATTGCGTAGTTGTTCATCACCTCCTCGACCTGTGCGTAACCCTCTTGTACGATCGCCTCCTTTTCGGGCGGGATGATCACATCACCGAGGTTAAACGACAGACCGCCGCGGAAGGCCATCTGGTAACCCATGTTCTTAATGTCATCGAGGAACTGGGCCGAGCGGGGGATACCGCATTTCTTGATTACCTTACCGATGATGGTGCGGAGCGATTTCTTTGAGATAAGCTCGTTGACATAGCCGATCTCTTTGGGTACGAACTCGTTGAAGAGCACACGACCCACCGAGGTGTTCTCGACAAGACGCTTGACGGGGTTACCGTTCTCGTCGATGTCATCGACCATAACGCTGACGGGAGCGTGGAGTGTCACGCGGCCCTCGTTATAGGCGATCTGAGCCTCCTCAGGGCCATAGAATTTGAGGCCCTCACCCTTGGCACCCTTGCGGAGCTTGGTGATATAATAGAGACCGAGCACCATATCCTGAGAGGGGACGGTGATAGGCGCGCCGTTGGCGGGGTTGAGGATGTTATGTGAGCCGAGCATCAGCATCTGGGCCTCGAGGATGGCCTCGTTACCCAGGGGCAGGTGCACAGCCATCTGGTCACCGTCAAAGTCGGCGTTGAACGCAGTACATGCCAGCGGGTGGAGCTGGATAGCCTTACCCTCGATCATCTTGGGCTGGAATGCCTGGATACCGAGACGGTGAAGTGTCGGGGCACGGTTGAGCAGCACGGGGTGACCCTTCATCACGTTCTCGAGGATATCCCATACCACGGGCTCCTTACGGTCGACGATCTTCTTGGCCGACTTAACGGTCTTGACGATGCCGCGCTCGATGAGTTTGCGGATGACAAAGGGTTTGTAGAGCTCGGCGGCCATATATTTGGGTAGACCGCACTCGTGCATCTTGAGCTCAGGACCTACGACGATAACCGAACGGGCCGAATAGTCGACACGTTTACCCAGCAGGTTCTGACGGAAACGACCCTGCTTACCCTTGAGTGAGTCAGAAAGTGACTTTAGGGGGCGGTTGGCGTCGGTCTTGACGGCCGATGACTTGCGTGAGTTGTCGAGCAGAGAGTCAACAGCCTCCTGGAGCATACGCTTCTCGTTGCGGAGAATCACCTCGGGGGCCTTGATCTCGATAAGTCGTTTGAGACGGTTGTTGCGGATGATCACACGACGATAGAGGTCGTTGAGGTCAGAGGTGGCGAAACGACCGCCGTCGAGGGGCACGAGGGGACGTAGCTCGGGGGGGATGACAGGCACTGCCTGCAGGATCATCCACTCGGGCTTGTTGCGGCCGGCTGACGCGCGGAACGACTCTACCACCTGCAGGCGCTTGAGGGCCTCGGTCTTTCGCTGCTGCGAGCCGTCGGTGTTGGCCTGGTTACGCAGCGAGTATGAGAGATCGTCGAGGTCGAGGGTCGACAGCAGGTCATAGATGGCCGATGCTCCCATCTTGGCGACGAACTTGTCGGGATCGTCGTCGGGGAGGTTGCGGTTCTCGGCGGGGAGTTTCTCGAGGATGTCGAAATACTCCTCCTCAGAGAGCAGGTCATATTTTGCCACGGGACGGTCGGGATCGATGTCGGCGGCCGCGCCGGGATTGATTACGATATAACGCTCATAGTAGATCACTGCGTCGAGCTTCTTTGAGGGGAGGCCGAGCAGATAACCGATCTTGTTGGGGAGTGAGCGGAAGTACCAGATGTGGGCTACCGGCACGACAAGCTTGATGTGACCCATGCGCTCGCGGCGAACCTTCTTCTCGGTCACCTCCACACCGCATCGGTCGCAGACGATACCTTTGTAACGGATGCGCTTATACTTGCCGCAGTGACACTCATAGTCTTTGACCGGGCCGAAGATGCGCTCGCAGAAGAGGCCGTCGCGCTCGGGCTTGTAGGTGCGGTAGTTGATAGTCTCGGGTTTGAGCACCTCTCCCGACGATTTCTCGAGAATCTCCTCGGGCGATGCGAGTCCGATAGAGATTTTTGAGAAGCCGTTTTTAGCCTTGGTTTCTTTTCTAAAAGCCATATATATTGTTGGGTGTTTTTAGCTTAAAAATATCTGTTTTTCCCGGTATATCCCCGGTTTTCGCGCCGGGGATATATATAACGGAAAAATCGGCGGATTATTGTTCGAGGTTGATGCTCAGGCCCAGACCCTGCAGCTCGTGCAGAAGCACGTTGAGCGACTCGGGAATACCGGGGGTGGGCATCGGCTCACCCTTGACGATGGCCTCGTATGCCTTAGAGCGGCCGGTGACATCGTCAGACTTGATGGTGAGGATCTCCTGCAGGATGTGTGATGCGCCGAATGCCTCGAGCGCCCACACCTCCATCTCTCCGAAACGCTGTCCACCAAACTGGGCCTTACCACCGAGGGGCTGCTGGGTGATGAGCGAGTACGGACCGATCGAGCGGGCGTGCATCTTATCCTCGACCATGTGACCGAGCTTAAGCATGTAGATCACGCCGACTGTCGCGGGCTGGTCAAAACGCTCGCCTGTGCCACCGTCATAGAGGTAGGTCTTACCGTAGCGGGGGATACCGGCCTTGTCGGTCCACTCGTTGAGGTCATCCATGGTCGCACCGTCAAAGATCGGGGTGGCGAATTTCTCGCCTAACTCGCGGCCGGCCCAACCGAGCACGGTCTCGAAGATCTGACCGAGGTTCATACGCGAGGGCACACCCAGAGGGTTGAGGCAGATGTCGACCGGTGTACCGTCGGCGAGGAATGGCATATCCTCCTGACGTACCACGCGCGACACGATACCCTTGTTACCGTGACGGCCGGCCATCTTGTCACCCACGCCGATCTTACGTTTCTTGGCGATGTAGACCTTTGCGATCTGCATGATACCCGAGGGGAGTTCGTCACCGATAGAGATGTCAAACTTCTTGCGGCGCAGCTCGGCGTCGATCTCTTTAGATTTGCGCAGATAGTTGACGATGGTCTGACGGATCAGATCGTTCTGATGAGCGTCATTTGTCCATTTCGAGAGATTGATTGTATCATAGTCGATACCCTTAAGGACAGAGGGAACGAAGTTCGCGCCCTTGGGGATGATGTCTGTGCCGAGGAAGTCCTTGACACCGTCAGAGGTACGTCCCTCGGTGAGCACCATCAGCTTGTCGACCAGCAGGTCCTTCAGGGCGCTGAGGCGTTCTTCATACTCCTCGTCGAGCTTGGGCAGCAGAGCCTGGGTGGCCTTGTTGCGGCGACCGGTCTTGTTGGCGCGTGAGAAGAGGTTGGTGCCGATAACCACACCCTTGAGTGACGGGGTGGCCTTGAGCGAAGCATCCTTGACATCACCGGCCTTGTCACCGAAGATGGCGCGGAGCAGTTTCTCCTCGGGGGTGGGATCAGACTCACCCTTGGGAGTGATCTTACCGATCATGATGTCACCGGGGACAACATGCGCACCCACGCGGATGATACCGCGCTCGTCGAGGTCTTTGGTTGCATCCTCAGATACGTTGGGGATGTCTGAGGTAAGCTCCTCCATACCGCGCTTGGTCTCGCGCACCTCGAGCGAATACTCGTCGACGTGCACCGAGGTGAGGATATCCTCTTTAACCATACGCTCGTTAAGCACGATAGCGTCCTCATAGTTGTAACCCTTCCAGGGCATGAATGCCACCTTGAGGTTACGGCCCAGAGCGAGCTCACCGTTCTCGGTGGCGTAACCCTCGGTGAGGATGTCGCCGGCCTTGACACGCTGGCCGCGTGAGCAGATGGGGCGCAGGTCGATAGTGGTCGACTGGTTGGTCTTGCGCCACTTGGGTATATGATATTCCTTGACGGCATCCTCAAAGGATACAAATTCCTCCTCGTCGGTGCGGTCATAACGGATGCGGATGGTTGTTGCGTCGACAAACTCGATGACACCGTCACCCTCAGCCATGATCTGTGTACGCGAGTCGCGCACGAGCTGGCCCTCGATACCGGTGCCGACGATCGGTGCCTCAGAGCGCATCAGAGGTACTGCCTGGCGCATCATGTTAGATCCCATGAGCGCACGGTTGGCGTCGTCATGCTCCAGGAAGGGGATGAGCGATGCAGCGATCGAGGCGATCTGCTGGGGAGCGACATCCATCAGCTCGATCTCGTCGCCGGGGACGATCGGGAAGTCGGCGTCCTGACGGGCCTTGACCTTGGGGTTGATAAACGAACCGTCATCGTTGACCGGTGCGTTACCTTGAGCGATCATCTTACCCTCCTCCATCTCGGCGGTGAGGTAAGTTACGTCGTTATTGTCGAGGTCTACGACACCGTTCTCAACCTTGCGGTAGGGGGTCTCGATAAAGCCCAGATCGTTGATCTTGGCGTAGACGCAGAGTGACGAAATCAGACCGATGTTAGGACCTTCAGGGGTCTCGATCGGGCAGAGACGGCCATAGTGGGTATAGTGTACGTCTCGCACCTCAAAACCGGCACGCTCACGCGACAGACCGCCGGGGCCGAGGGCCGACAGACGGCGCTTGTGGGTGATCTCGGCCAGAGGGTTGGTCTGATCCATAAACTGCGACAGCGCGTTAGTACCAAAGTAGGTATTGATCACCGACGAGATAGTCTTGGCGTTGATCAGGTCGATGGGGGTGAACACCTCATTGTCACGGACGTTCATACGCTCGCGGATGGTGCGAGACATACGTGCCAGACCTACACCAAACTGGTTATAGAGCTGCTCGCCGACGGTACGGACGCGACGGTTGCTCAGGTGGTCGATATCGTCGACATCGGTCTTAGAGTTGATCAGCTCGATCAGATACTTGATGATCTCGATGATATCCTCTTTGGTGAGCACCTTGACATCCATCGGGGTGTCAAGCGACAGCTTCTTGTTGATGCGGTAGCGGCCCACCTCACCCAGGTCATAACGCTTCTCTGAGAAGAAAAGATTGGTGATGACCTCACGTGCCGAGGCGTCATCAGGCGGCTCGGCGTTGCGCAGCTGGCGGTAGATATATTGTATAGCCTCCTTCTCGGAGTTTGTGGTATCTTTCTGGAGGGTGTTGAAGATGATGGCATAGTCAGATGAGTTGGCCTCCTCTTTATGCAGCAGGATGGTGTCAACGCCTGACTCGAGTATCAGCTCGATACCCTCCTCGTCGAGTTCCTTCTCACGGTCGATGACCACCTCGTTACGCTCGATTGATACCATTTCGCCGGTATCCTCGTCAACGAAGTCCTCGACCCATGTGCGCAGCACACGGGCAGCGAGCTTGCGGCCGAGAGCTTTTTTGAGATTGGTCTTGTTGACCTTGACCTCCTCGGCCAGATCAAAAATGTCGATGATGTCCTTATCAGTCTCAAGACCGATGGCTCGCAGAAGTGTGGTAACGGGGAGTTTCTTCTTGCGGTCGATATAGGCATACATGACATTGTTGATGTCAGTGGCAAACTCTATCCACGAACCGCGGAAGGGGATGATACGGGCCGAGTAAAGCTTTGTACCGTTTGAGTGGGTGCTCTGTCCGAAGAACACGCCTGGCGAACGGTGAAGCTGCGACACGACCACGCGCTCGGCTCCGTTGATCACAAACGTACCCTTGTCGGTCATGTAAGGGATCGGGCCGAGATATACATCCTGGATAACCGTAGCGAAATCCTCGTGATCGGGATCGGTACAGTAAAGTTTCAGCTTTGCCTTGAGAGGCACGCTGTATGTCAGGCCGCGTTCGAGACACTCTTCGATAGTGTAACGGGGCGGATCAATGTAATAATCGAGGAACTCGAGCACAAAGTTGTTGCGGGTGTCTGCAATCGGGAAGTTCTCTGAGAACACCTTGTAGAGTCCCTCGTTGTTCCTTTTTTCGGGAGGGGTGTCGAGTTGCAGGAAATCCTGGAACGACTTTAGCTGAACCTCGAGGAAATCAGGGTAAGGAAGCGGATTCTTTACCGAGGCAAAATTTACGCGGGGTTTGGCGGTGTTTGCTTGGGATGACATCTATGATTAAGTTATGTGAACTCGAAAAAATTACTTGTCAAGCGTCAGACGGGGGAAAGGGGCTGAAAATCGCCGTGTCGAGCTAAAAATACTTAAATAAATCTAAATTTAGGTAAATAAACTCAAATTAGGTTAAACCCCTCCCCTATCTTACGCAAAAAGGTTAAGCATCTGCCTGCGGCAGACACTTAACCAAAACAGCCTGAGGGGACAGGCGAAGTATTATTTCAGCTCTACTTCAGCGCCGGCCTCTTCGAGAGACTTCTTGAGGTTCTCGGCGTCAGCCTTAGCGAGACCTTCTTTAACAACGCTGGGTGCGCCGTCAACCATCTCTTTGGCTTCCTTGAGGCCCAGGCCGGTGAGCTCCTTAACGAGCTTCACAACCTGAAGTTTAGCAGCACCGGCCGACTTGAGGACAACGTCGAAGCTGGTCTTTTCTTCTGCGGCGGGAGCACCGGCTGCAGGACCTGCGGCAACAGCAACAGCTGCAGCGGCGGGTTCGATGCCGTATTCCTCTTTGAGGAGGGTGGCGAGTTCGTTTACTTCCTTGACGGTGAGGTTAACTAATTCTTCTGCAAGAGCTTTGATATCTGCCATTGTAGTATTGATTTTGAGTGTTTGCGTTTTGTTGAATGTGAGTGTTGGTGAAGGATGGCGTGTAACTGATTATGCTTCCTTCTTAGAGAGAGTTTCGAGGATGCCGTGGATTGTATTACCACCCGACTGAAGGGCAGAAATAACATTCTTGGCAGGTGACTGGAGCAGAGCCACAACGTCGGCGATAAGCTCGTTCTTGCTCTTGATGTTAGCAAGAGTCTCAAGCTGGTCTTCACCAACATAGATTGTCTCTTCAACGTAAGCGGCCTTGAGACGGGGCAGCACGTCATCCTTTTTGCGGAAGCTCTTGAGGAGCTTGGCGGGAGCGTTGCCGACATTGGCACACATCAGCGAGCTTGCACCCTTGAGAGCGGGATAGAGTTCGTCGTAGTTGCCGTCAAGTGTCTCGAGTGCCTTGTGGAGCAGAGTATTCTTGACAACCATCAGCTTGATGTCGTTCTTGAAGCACTCTCGACGGAGGGCCGAAGTCTTCTCGGCATCGAGGCCGGCGGTCTCTACCAGGTAGAAACAGCCGTACTCCTTGATGGTCTCTGCGATCTTCGATATGATGAGTCCTTTCTCTTCTTTTTTCATTGTCGTAGTCCTTTAAGATTATTCGTCAATGGTTTTAGAGTCGACTTTGATGCCGGGGCCCATTGTGCTCGAAACGTAGATACTCTTGATATAAGTTCCCTTGGCGGTTGCAGGCTTGAGCTTGATCAGAGTGTTGATAAACTCCTTGGCATTCTCCTTCATCTGCTGGGGTGTGAATGACACCTTGCCGATTGAGGTGTGAACGATACCGTTCTTATCTACCTTGAAGTCGATCTTACCCTTCTTAACCTCCTCGACTGCCTTAGCAACATCGGGGGTTACAGTGCCGCTCTTGGGGTTAGGCATCAGACCGCGCGGACCGAGGATACGCCCCAGAGCACCGATCTTACCCATGATGGCGGGCTGGGTGATGATGACGTCGATGTCAGTCCATCCACCCTTGATCTTCTCAATATATTCATCGAGGCCGACATAGTCAGCTCCGGCTGCCTTGGCAGCACTCTCCTGGTCGGGAGTACAGAGCACGAGTACGCGAACCTGCTTGCCTGTACCGTGAGGAAGTGTAACGACTCCGCGGACCATCTGATTGGCCTTACGGGGATCGACACCCAGACGGACGTCAATATCAAACGAAGCGTCGAACTTGGCGTAGTTGGTTTCCTTTACCTTTTCTGCGGCCTCAGCGAGGGAGTATGCCTTCCCGGCTTCAATCTTCGATAAAGCTAACTTCTGATTCTTAGTAAGTTTTCCCATGTCAATTGAAGTTTATTAGTTGTTTTCGGGGAAAGCACCCTTAACGGTGATACCCATGCTCCTGGCAGTACCGGCAACCATTTTCATGGCCGAGTCAACGGTAAAACAGTTCAAATCGGGCATTTTGTCAGTAGCGATCTCTTTTACCTGATCCCAGGTCACCTCAGCTACCTTGTTACGGTTGGGCTGAGCCGAGCCTTTCTTGGCCTTTGAGGCCTCGAGCAGCTGGATAGCTACCGGGGGAGTCTTCACGACAAAATCAAAGCTCTTGTCGGTGTAGTAAGTGATTACTACGGGAAGTACCTTACCGGCCTTGTCCTGGGTGCGGGCATTGAATTGCTTGCAAAACTCCATGATGTTGATACCCTTAGAACCCAGGGCAGGACCTACTGGGGGCGAGGGATTGGCAGCACCACCTTTGATCTGCAATTTGATCTGTCCAGCAATTTCTTTTGCCATTGTGATTAAAGCTTTATTTATTTAACGAAACGCGCCTATCCGTTAGCGGGCTCTGTGAGATGCGTAACCAACTCGAGAAGACCCTCCGGCAAAGCGCCATACTTACAAAAACCGACCGCCGACCGGGCGTTCACCCGCCCAAAGCCTCATTGTCGCTACTCACCGGATATTCACACAAATATTTCGCGCGGCAGGCAATCTTCTATCTCTGTTACGTCAGAAAGTTTGCTTTGATCCGTGCGAATTATCTGATGATGATTGAGATCACTCTCTCTCGACCTGTGAGTTCTCAAGTTCAAGGGGTGTCTCACGTCCGAAGATGCGGACACTTACCTTTAACTTCTTCTTATCGGGGAAGACCTCTGTGATCTTACCGTTGAAACCGTTGAAAGCGCCATAGTTGACCTTGACAGTCTCACCGACCATGTAGTCGTTGACACCCTCCTCGATATTCTCGTTGATCTCGTCGGCTGTGCCGAGCATTCTCATAACCTCGCTCTCGCGCAACGGCTCGGGCTTAGCGTCCTTGCCACGTCCTTTAAGGAAGTCGATAACATTGGTTGTGTTAGTAAGCTCGTGCACTACCTCTCCGATAAGCTCAGCCTCTACAAAGACATAGCCCGAGTAGAGATTGCGCTCTTTGACAACCTTCTTCCCGTTCTTGACCGTGAGAACCTTTTCGGTAGGTATAAGCACCTGAAAGACATGGTTGCCGAGGTCAGTGTTCTTGATAGCTCCGTCGAGGAGCTCCTTGACCTTGGCCTCCTTCCCCGAGATGGCACGCAACACGTACCAAGCCTTACGGGAAGCCGATTTCTTAAGCGAAGATATTTCGGTGTTCTTTTCAGACATCTCGACCTAACTAAAAAAAGATTACTTGTGGAGACTATAAATGAAGTGCATAAGATTTTCGACCACCTGATCCATGACTAAAATTATCAGTGCGATAATAACGGAAGCAAGCATCACGATGCAGGCGCTCTTGATCAACTGCGTCTTGGTAGGCCAGGAAGTCTTATAACGAAGTTCGTCGTAAGACTCCTCAATGCTCGTAAGTAATTTCAATTTTTTCATTTGCGATCTTTTAGCACGGGTTGAGAGACTCGAACTCCCGACACCTGGTTTTGGAGACCAGTGCTCTACCAACTGAGCTAAACCCGTATTAAGAATCTGAAAGCGCATCCTTGAGGCTCGCCCGCGGGCTACGCCTTCAGATTTTATGACTTTATACTGTCAGGTACTTAGACCTTGAGTGATTAGTCGAGGATTTCGGTGATCTGACCCGAACCAACGGTACGGCCACCTTCGCGGATAGCGAAACGGAGACCCTGGTCGCAAGCAACCGGAGTGATGAGGTCAACGATGATCTCAACGTGGTCGCCGGGCATAACCATTTCTACACCTTCGGGAAGAGTGATCTCACCGGTAACGTCAAGTGTACGGATGTAGAACTGGGGACGATAGTGGTTGTGGAACGGAGTGTGACGGCCACCCTCCTCTTTCTTGAGGATGTAGACAGAAGCCTTGAACTTAGAGTGGGGCTTAACGACACCGGGGTGGCAGATTACCATACCGCGCTTGATGTCTTTCTTGTCGATACCGCGGAGGAGGAGACCAACGTTGTCACCGGCTTCACCCTGATCGAGGAGCTTGCGGAACATTTCGACACCTGTTACGGTAGACTTCATGTCAGCGCCGAGACCCATGATCTGAACTTCGTCACCAACCTTAACGATACCTGTCTCGATACGGCCGGTAGCTACGGTACCACGACCGGTGATTGAGAACACGTCCTCAACAGGCATAAGGAAAGGTTTGTCGATATCGCGGGGAGGCAGGGGAATCCAGTTGTCGACAGCATCCATGAGCTCCATAACTTTGGCTTCCCACTCGGGCTCGCCGTTGAGGGCACCGAGGGCAGAACCGCGGATGATGGGAGTCTCGTCGCCATCGTATTCATAGGCTGAGAGGAGTTCGCGCATTTCCATCTCAACGAGTTCGAGCATTTCCTCGTCGTCAACCATGTCGCACTTGTTGAGGAACACAACCAGACGGGGAACGTTCACCTGACGGGCGAGAAGGATGTGCTCGCGGGTCTGAGGCATAGGACCGTCGGTAGCAGCTACCACGATGATAGCGCCGTCCATCTGAGCGGCACCGGTAACCATGTTCTTAACGTAGTCAGCGTGACCCGGGCAGTCAACGTGAGCGTAGTGGCGGTTTTTGGTCTCGTACTCAACGTGAGCGGTGTTGATGGTGATACCACGCTCTTTCTCCTCGGGTGCGTTGTCGATCTGGTCGAACGACTTAACCTCTGAGAGGCCGGCCTTAGCGAGCACGGTGGTGATCGCAGCGGTCAGAGTGGTTTTACCGTGGTCAACGTGACCGATGGTACCGATGTTAACATGCGGTTTGGTTCTTTCGAATTTCTCTTTAGCCATAACTTGCTATAAACTATTTTTGGTGATTAGAATCATTATTTGCACTTGACCGACAAATCGGTTTTAGCGCAGAAAGCCAACCGTCAGTTAGCATGCTCGGCCTCTTGTCTGAGAGAGGCGACCGCCGGACTATACCGACGAAACTGACAACGATTGGCGACTTACCTGAGGCGGCGCGATGCGTGAGACAAGCGCAAACCTTGAGGTCTTTTCAGCCGAATTGCCACGGGAATGACAGGCACTTCCGGGGCTATCAGGTGTTAAGAGAGCCGATGACGGGATTTGAACCCGTGACCTCTTCCTTACCAAGGAAGTGCTCTACCACTGAGCTACATTGGCAAAAAAATTCCGGATTTAACCGGCATCTGAGGAAGAAAACCCTCGGCAATAGAGCGGAAGACGAGGCTCAAACTCGCGACCCTCAGCTTGGAAGGCTGATGCTCTATCAACTGAGCTACTTCCGCATTTTAAGAACTTTGGCAACCTCGGCCCGGAAGCCGGGGAATGCGAAAGGGAAATATTGTGGGCGCGGATGGATTCGAACCACCGAAGGCATAGCCAGCAGATTTACAGTCTGCCCCATTTGGCCACTCTGGAACACGCCCTTATAGCGAAATTAGATTTCCAAATGCAAAATAACTGAGCCTCTTGTCGGATTCGAACCAACGACCCCGAGATTACAAATCACGTGCTCTGGCCAACTGAGCTAAAGAGGCATTGTCAAAGTTCTAAATAATCGAGAGGAAAAATCATTGAATCTTTAAGCGTTTCAGCGGGGTTTCCGTCTCATTTGCGGTGCAAAGTTACGACGAGTTTTTGAATTGACAAAATTTTCTGACAAAAAAATTATCATTTTCATCAAACTTTTTGTGCAACGGTTAAACCGGGCTTGACTATGATGTAATTAGTATGCTCCAAATCAACAACTTTCGTTATTCCCGGCCCGCTCAGGCCAAACAAATATCCTATACCCGCTATGCGCATGACGAAAAAATCGTATATTTGCATTCTGAATAAAGCTCGAAAACACCTCATAATATATGAAAGAGATTATCACCGGACGCCTGACGGCGTTTCGCAACGAAATGAAGAAAGCGGGAGTATCGGCTGCCGTCATCCCCCAGACAGACCCCCATTTAGGTGAGTATATCGCATCTCACTGGCAGGTACGCCGCTGGCTGAGCGGATTCACCGGGTCAGCCGGGACATTGGTCATCACCGATCGCGAAGCACTGCTATGGACTGACTCGCGCTACTTCCTGCAGGCCGGCGAGCAGCTCGCCGACACCGGCATAGTGTTAATGAAAGAGGGACTCCCCGACACCCCCTCCATACCTCAATATCTCATCGGGCATCTTGTTAAAGGTTCAACCGTAGGTATTGACGGCTTGCTGTTTCCAGCCACGGATGTCGTCACCCTGAAATCATCGCTCGAGAAACACGGTCTGCAGCTCGACCCTCTGTTTGCGCCCATTGACATTATCTGGCAAGACCGTCCCGACCTGCCCGATGCTCCGCTCTATCTCCATGACGAGAAATATGCCGGCAAGAGCGCGGCAGACAAAATCACGTCTATCCTCGCCGCTATCAAAGAGCAGGGCGCAGAGAGTATACTGATCTCTGACCTTGCCGAACTCGCCTGGACGCTCAACGTAAGATCATCAGATGTGAGCTGTAACCCCGTTGCTACGGGCTTCTTGTTCCTCTCCCCCGCTCTGTCGGTACTTTTTATCAAAGAGGAGAAACTCACCCCCGAGATCAGCGACTTCCTCGCGGCAGCCAATGTCAAGACCGCCCCTTACGACTCTCTGCTGACATTCCTCGCCCAACTGCCCGCATCGGCAACAGTATTATATGAAGCACCCCGCACGGCATACCGCATCGTAGACGCTCTTGGGGGAAGGGCCGTAGCCGGCGCATCACCCATACCGATGATGAAGTCGGTAAAGAACAGCACTCAGATTGCAGGTATCCGCAACGCTATGGAGAAAGACGGCGTGGCACTCGTGGGTGCATTCATGGAGATCGAGAGACGTCTCGCCACCGGTGAACCGCTGACCGAACTCGATGTCGCCGACATCCTCACCGAGTATCGCTCACAGCAAGAGCTGTATATAGATGAGTCATTTGAGACCATCGCGGGGTATGGACCTCACGGAGCTATCGTCCATTATTCGGCTACTCCCGAGTCATCGGTTACCGTCAATCCCGAGGGGCTGCTGCTCATCGACTCCGGCGCACAATATCTCGACGGCACGACCGACATCACACGCACGATAGCCGTCGGACCGACCACTGAGGCTCAACGTCATGACTTCACATTAGTAATGAAAGGTCATATCGCACTGGCCACAGCCATCTTCCCCGAGGGTACACGCGGCGACCAGCTCGACTCACTCGCCCGCCAATTTCTCTGGAAAGAGGGATTGAGTTATCTCCACGGCACAGGCCACGGCGTAGGCCACTTCCTGAATGTGCACGAGGGTCCGCAGAGCATTCGCCTCAATCATGTCCCCGTCGCCCTCAAGCCGGGCATGCTGACGTCAAACGAGCCGGGCCTCTACCGCGCAGGTGCATACGGCATCCGGTGCGAGAATCTCGTGCTGACGGTTGACGCATTCACCACCGAGTTCGGCCGCTTCTACCGCTTCGAGCCCGTGACCCTCTTCCCCTGGGATCGCTCGCTCTTTGACACCTCGATCATGACCCGAGAGGAGATAAACTGGGTCAACGGTTATCACGAAGAGGTTTACAACCGCCTGTCACCGCGTCTCAATGACGCACAGAAAGATTGGCTGCGTAAAAAAACACTCCCCCTACTGAAATAATCACGACCAATAATAATGGCACTCATAATACCTCTGCGCGGCTTTACCCCTAAGATCGGCCGCGACTGCTTCTTAGCCGAAAACGCCACCGTTGTGGGTGACGTCGAGATGGGCGATGAATGTTCGGTATGGTTTAACACCGTCTTGCGCGGTGATGTCAACTCAATACGCATCGGCCACCGCGTCAATATCCAGGACGGCTCGGTGTTGCACACCCTCTATCAGAAATCTACCATCGAAATCGGCAACGATGTCTCTATCGGTCATAACGTCACTCTGCACGGCTGCAAGATTCACGACTTCGCCCTCATCGGCATGGGCGCGATAGTCATGGATGACGCCGAGGTCGGCGAGGGGGCGCTTGTGGCAGCGGGCTCGGTGGTGCTGTCAAAGACAAAGATCGGCCCCCACGAGATGTGGGCCGGCGCACCCGCCAAATTTGTCAAGATGATGGAACCGGAGAAATCACGCGAGCTCAACGAAAAGATCGCCCGCAACTATCTATTCTACTCAAAATGGTACACCGACCCCGATAACGCTCCCTTATAAATCCTTACCATACCCCGAGGGGATAAAGTCCATCGCCTCGGGAGAAAACTGTACACGACGCCCGCGGAACAACTTGCCGAGGGCGTCTGTCTTTATCATCTCGCGGGGTGTCCCGTCGATTATTTCTCTATTACAGTCACCCCCGACTCCACGACTGTCATTATCCACTATCATCCACAACCGCCCCGACAGGCGCAAAGCCGAACTGACATCATGAGTCGACACAATCACCGCTTTACCCTCGGTGCGCGCCAGACGGGCCAATAATTGCATCGTCTCGAGACGCGAGGCTACATCAAGAAATGCCGTAGGCTCGTCAAGTGCCATCACGGGAGTCTCCTGAGCCAAAGCCCGCGCAATCATCACCTTCTGCCGCTCGCCGTCTGACAACGTGGCGACCATGCGGTCAGCAAACTCTGACATCCCCACCGCCGCGAGAGCCTCGTCGACTATCTCGCGGTCTCGACGCGACAAACGTCCGAAAAAACCAGTATGAGGCTGTCGCCCGAGCGATACCAGTTCGTTTACTGTCAATCCCCCGGCCATCTCCTTACCGGTCGTGACGATACTTACCAACCGTGCCAATCGGTGTTTAGGTATGCCGGCAATATCACGCCCCGCGATCTCCACCCTACCCGCCAGTGGGGCGAGTTGGCCGGTAATGCAATGCAGCAAGGTCGACTTGCCCGCACCGTTAGCGCCCAACAGTGAGACGAGCTCACCCTCACCGGCGGTCAGATTGACCCCGGTATACAGTGGGTTGGCATTATATCCCAGCGCAACATTTTTGAGTCTCAGCAGAGGGTCGTTCATCTGAAATAGCTAAGTTTATTGCGGTTTATCACCACATACATTATAATAGGTATCGACAACAGCGGGGTAATGGCGTTGACGGGGAGAATCCCACCGCCACCGGCAAAGACCGAAATGCAGGCACAGAGCAGTCCGGCTAAACCGCCCCACAGGGCCGTTGCCGGCAACAGCCGTTGATGATTTGAGGTGGCGAGTGTCAGACGTGCCACATGCGGTATGACCAAGCCCAGAAAGCCGATCGGGCCACAGAATGCGGTGACCACCGCCGTAAGTACCCCCGAGATGATCAGCAACCAATTGCGTACACGCTTGAGATTGACACCCATAGATGCTGCATAGTCAGCGCCGAGCAAGAGCGCGTTGAGCGGCTTTACCAGCAGGAATGAGGCAGCCACGGCTATCAATATCAGCGGTGCAAAAAAACAGAGATCCTGTGTTGTCACCCCCGAGAAACTGCCCAAACCCCATATCACAAATGAGTGCACACCCTCCTCGGTGGCATAGAAATTGAGTATCGAGATGGCCGAGGACGCCAGATAACCCAGCAGTATACCCACGATAAGGAGCATGGCATTACCCCTGACCAGGCGCGAGAAGATCAACAATAACAGCAGCATGACCCCTGACCCGGCCACTGCACCGGCCAGAGCGCCTATGTATCGCCCGAGTCCAACCGCCGTACCACCCCCGAGCAACAGCAACATAATGGCCACTCCGAGCGATGCCCCAGTCGACACTCCTAAAATAGAGGGACCGGCAAGCGGATTGTTGAATGTCGTCTGCAACAGCAGTCCGGCCACCGCCAAGGCCATCCCCGAGAGGAATGCACAGCAAGCCATCGGCAGACGCACCTGCGTGACGATAAGATATGCAGTCTGATCACCCGGTTGCCCCCCGCTTATCATCTGCCACAAATCATAGAGCGTCACCTCGACCGCGCCAAAACAGAGCAGCGACACAAACATCGCCACTGACAAAACAGCCACCGCGGGGAGCAGCCGCATCATACGTTGTTTTGTAATGTCGCCCTCAGAGATCATCATCTTCCCAAAATATCATTATCGCCGAAACATCCTGAGGGGAAACCTTGACAGTCACCATACGCGGCAGCGGCGACACACTGTCATAACAGAGTACACCCACCGCGCCGATGTCTGCAATCTTCGAATCACGGTCATAAACGGCATAAAACAGCGCCCCCGTCGCATCGAGGTCGAGTCGTGACAGCTCGGCGGTCAACTTAAAGCCGAATTTATCAATACCCACACATGCCACACGGTCGACTTTCACCCCGAGCCGCCGCTCATTGTCGCGGTTGACGGTGACAAGCGATGTCAGCAGGCGGCATTTCTCCTCGGTGGTCAACCTTGCATCCCATGCGTGCGGCGCATATACTGCCCCGGGCTCGCAGACCACAGCGCTATCAGCCGTTTGCACGTATTGCTGAAGCGGAGGCGCGATAGGCATGGTGGTCAACAACCCGGCAGCATAGGCAAAGCTTGACATTAGGTAAATCGAGGGCTCGCGGCCAAAGCCCGTCATATTAGTAAACTCGCAGGCAATATGCATAGCCTCGCCCAACGACTCAAGGCACATCAGCCTGGGCAACAACCCTGAGGGTGGCAGCGCCTGCATCATATATTGCAGCGGAGGGTATTGCGCGAAGCATCCCTCGCGCCCGAGAGCCACCAGCAGTTCGGGGTAACTGCAATAGCCTCGCGACATTAGTCGCTTGAGTATATCGGGGAAAGTGTTATCAGCAGCCATAGCAAACGGTCAAGTGCGATGCAAATTTAAGGGATTTTGGCGAGATTACAAAGCTGAGCCCGTTACCAAGGCAACCCAACCGTAACAAAAACGGAGCGCCCGTCGGCCTGAGACAGGTGACGGGCGCTGTTGTCGTTTGACTGCAAATTATCTCGCGATGAGATTACTTGCGGATACCGAGCTCCTTCTGGGCGATGATGGCGCGGTAGCGGTTGATGTCTTTCTTGATGAGGTAATCAAGCAGACGGCGACGCTTGCCGACGAGAGCCTTGAGGGCACGAGCTGTAGTATGATCTTTGTGATTTGACTTGAGGTGGTTAGTCAAATGAGCAATACGGACCGAGAACAATGCAATCTGCGCTTCAGGTGAGCCAGTGTCAGTCTTACCCTTACCGTATTTCTCGAAGATCTCGATTTTTTCGTCAGAATTAAGATGCATTCTTTCAGAGATATTTGAGAAGTGAGTAAAAAATATATGTGTAATGCTGTAAAGCGACCGCAAAGTTAAGAAATATTCGCGAAACGACAAAACCCTACGCGCAAATTTTATATTTCTCTGATCTTATGCGGTATATGAGAGGGATCAGTCATCGAGCGACAGACGCTCTTTGGCCGGGTTGCGGTAGTGGATTTTCCCCTCGATATACTCCTGTGTAGCAATCAGGGTGGGCTTGGGGAGTTTTTCATAATAGCGCGAAATCTCGATCTGCTCGCGGTTCTCAGAAATCTCCTCGAGGTTATCGTTGAGCGAAGCAAATTCCTGGAGCTTCTTGTCGAGCTCATGCTTCATCTCGCCTGCGATCTGATTGGCTCGCTTGGCGATAATGCTGACGGTCTCATAGACATTGCCGGTGTCTTTACAGAGGTCCATCATGTCACGGGTGACGGTGTTGAGCGGGGCGTTTGTCTTCTTGTAGTCCATTTATATTATGGTGTTTTTGTTTTATCTTATCAGTCTTTGACGTATTTGCGAGCTATCTTGTGAATATTCTCAGCCTCAGACAGGTTCTTTGATTCGGGATAATTGTTTATGAATGAGTAATATTCATCGATAACATCACGAAATCGGTCAGCCTTTTTCTCCTCGACCGAGAGCACAGCCTCTTGATACTTGGCCTTTAGGACGAGCATCTCGAGATCCTCTTTATATTTAGAGTAAGGATACTCCTTGATGGCGTTCTGAGCCGTGACGATGCAGCTCTCATAGTTGTTACCCAGATATGTGCCGAGGTTATAATAGAGTTGGGCATTCTGCAACTCTTTGAGTGTCAGTTTATCCTGAAGCTCAAAGATAGCGTTCTGGGCAAGTGAGACCTTGTCTGAGCGGGGGAAATAATCAAGAAAGCCCTGCAGCTCCTCGATCGCCTTGATCGTCTCACTCTGGTCGAGCTGAGCCTCGGGCGAGTCGAGATAATAGGCATATCCGGCATAATAACGAGCAGGCTCGGCATACTTACCTTTTGGGAAACGCTGATAATAAGATTTGAAGTAGGCCGCCGCATCGGGATATTCCTTATTCTCATAATGACTCATGGCGAGCAGGTAGAGTGACTCCTCGGCCTTGTCTGACCCCTTGAAGACGGTCACGACATCCTTTAACAAGGTGTAGCTCTGGACATACTTGCGCTGCTCGAACGCGCGCTTGGCGTATTCAAACTTATAATTGGCGTCGTTACTCTTGAGGACCTTCTGATACTCCCCGCATGACGACAGAGAGAGGGCCACAGTCAGCGTCCCGAGAATCCACAAGATCAGTTTGTGAAGCATAGAATCTGTTAATGCTGAATATTCAATCGGCAAAGTTAGCCATTTTTCTTGAACTTGGCCCAATTCTTAACAATATTTTTATCACGTCCGCGAGGATTGAGCCCGCAAAGAGAGCAGATAGAGTTTAGACAAGTGTTAAAATACATGAGAATCAGCGCAAACCAAAACCATTATTGCATCGGAATTGTTTATCTGTCAGAAGGTAGGAATTAATGTACATCGACTCTCCCTCAGACCAAAACAAGTTTCTAAACAACCCTATTAATCTTTTATTATCATGCTCGACCCCAAGATTGACCCCAACTTCCGTAACGGGGACGCCAAAACTGATGTTTTCGGATCAGACGCAATGCTGCAACCGTCGCCTGTCGAAAAAATACCTGCCGGCCCGACCACACCGCAGATAGCTTATCAGATGGTCAAAGATGAGACTTTCGCCCAGACACAGCCCCGACTCAACCTGGCCACATTCGTGACCACCTATATGGATGAGTACGCCACCAAGCTGATGAATGAGGCGATCAACATCAACTATATCGACGAGACTGAATATCCCCGCGTAGCGGTGATGTGTCAGAAGTGTATAAACATCGTGGCCAACCTCTGGAACAGCCCCGAGCAGGCAAAATGGAAAGCCGGTGCGCTCGCCATCGGTTCGTCTGAGGCCTGTATGCTCGGTGGTCTGGCCGCCCTCAAGCGCTGGAAAGACCGCCGCAAGAAAGCCGGCAAGCCTTATGACAAACCTAACATCGTCATCTCTACGGGCTATCAGGTCGTTTGGGAGAAGTTTGCAAACTTCTGGGATGTCGAGATGCGTTGCGTGCCCCTGTCAGCCGACCACCCCACACTTGATATTGACGCCGCCATCAAGCTGTGCGACGAGAACACTATCTGTGTCGTACCTATCGAGGGTGTAACCTGGACAGGTCTTAACGATGATGTCGAGGCACTCGATGCCGCCCTCGACAAATTCAACGCCGAGACCGGCAACGAGGTCTGCATCCACATTGATGCAGCCAGCGGCGGTTTCATCCTCCCGTTCCTCTTCCCCGAAAAGAAATGGGACTTCCGCCTCAAATGGGTATTGTCAATCAGCACCTCGGGCCACAAGTTCGGTCTCGTTTATCCCGGTCTGGGATGGGTAGTCTGGAAGGACAAAAAGTATCTCCCCGACGATATGTCATTCACTGTCGACTATCTCGGTGCAGAGGTAACTCAGGTGGGCCTCAATTATTCACGCCCCGCAGCCCAGATTTTAGGGCAGTATTACCAGTTTATCCGCATGGGATTCGAGGGTTACAAGAATGTGCAGTATAACTCACTGCAGGTTGCCCAGTATCTCGATGACAAGGTGAGTGCGATGGCTCCCTTTGAGCCTTACGCTCCCGGCAAGCTGCCCAACCCGATCTTTGTATGGAGAATGAAAGCTGACTTCCAGAAGACAGCCAAATGGACTCTCTATGACCTGCAGGACAAGCTCGCCCAGAAGGGCTGGATGGTACCCGCATACGCGATGCCCGCAAATATCGAGCAGATGGTCGTGATGCGCGTACTGTGCAAACAGGGATTCAGCCGCGATATGGCCGATCAGCTGCTGGCCGACATCGAGTTTGCTGTCAACGAACTTAACAAACTCGAGTACCCCACACCCACCCGCATCGCCATGGAGAAGAATATCCCCCTGGGCACCAAGACTTTTAACCATACCGGTAAGTGATAACTGACAATCGCTTATAACACACTGTACGCCGGTCGGTACTCGCCTGAGAGCGTTTGTCGGCCGGCGTTCAGGTTTCTCCCTCCGCCACACTATTTTCTGACCTCTTAAGTTTCAACATTATTATGGCTACTCAATCATCCAACTCCACGAAAGCCACGGTCAAGTCAGCCGCCAAACTGGGGGTAGGCACCTTGATGATTATGAACATCGTGGCCGTTGTCTCGCTCCGCGGACTACCCGCCGAGGCCGAGTACGGCATGAGTTCGGCGTTTTATTATCTCTTTGCCGCGCTGGTCTTCCTTATCCCGGTGTCACTTGTGGCAGCCGAACTGGCGGCAATGTTCCCCTATCAGCAGGGCGGTATGTTCCGCTGGATCGGTGAGGCCTTCGGCAGCAAACTCGGCTTTCTCGGTATATGGCTGCAATGGGTCGAGAGTACTATATGGTTTCCCACAGTGCTGACATTCGGCGCCGTGTCACTGGCGTTTATCGGCATGGACCACATGGCAGACTCTCACCTGGCGGCAAATAAATATTACACCATAGTGGTGGTCTTGGCCATCTACTGGCTGGCGACCCTTATCTCTATGAAAGGTCTGGGATGGGTCGGCAAGATCTCAAAGATCGGCGGTATGGTTGGAACCATCATCCCTGCCGGTGTACTGGTTATCTGCGGCATTGTATTCCTTGCCATGGGCGGCCAGTCGCAGATGGACTTCCACGGACGTTTTCTCCCCGATCTCTCCAACTTTGACAACATCGTGCTGGCAGCCTCTATCTTCCTGTTCTATGCCGGCATGGAGATGTCAGGCGTTCACGTCCGAGAGATCCGCAATCCGGCGGTCAACTATCCCAAGGCCGTGTTTGGCGGCGCACTGGTGACTGTGCTTATCTTTGTGCTGGGCACATACGCCCTGGGCATCATCATCCCGGCCAAAGACATCAACCTCGTGCAGAGTCTGCTTGTAGGCTTTGACAACTATATGCACGCATTCCACATGGAGTGGTTCACACCCGTGATCGCCATCGCACTAGCCTTCGGCGTTCTCGCCGGTGTGCTGACCTGGGTTGCCGGTCCGTCAAAAGGTGTCTTTGCCGTCGGCCAGGCCGGTTATCTTCCCCCGTTCTTCCAGAAGACTAACAAAAACGGCGTTCAGCGTAACATCCTGCTCATCCAGGGTGGCGCGGTGACACTGCTCTCACTCCTGTTTGTCGTGATGCCCTCGGTGCAGAGCTTCTATCAGATACTTTCACAGCTGACAGTGCTGCTCTACCTGATCGCCTACCTGCTCATGTTTGCCGCAGCTATCTATCTGCGCTATAATATGAAGGACACCGAGCGTCCCTTCCGTATCGGCAGCCGCGGCAACTGGCTGATGTGGGTCGTTGCCGGCGTCGGATTCCTCGGCTCACTGTTAGCCTTTGTGCTCAGCTTCTTCCCTCCCGGCCAGATAGCGATGGGGTCGACAACGGTATGGTACAGCGTGCTGTTTGGCGGCGTCGCCCTCTTCACCATCCTGCCGTTTATAATCCTCGCCTGCCGCAAGCCCTCATGGGTTGACCCCAAGAGCAACTTCGTGCCTTTCCACTGGCAGAAAGACCCGCAGTCACAGCAGCTTCTCGAAGAGGCCCGCAAGGCATTCGAGGCCAAACAGGCAGCCGACAATGATGTCACACCTCAGCCGACAGACAAGAGATAATTGCCCTTCATAATAATGTCAATATGCGATCGGGCCCGCAGGCGATATTGCCTGTGGGCTCTTTTAGTTTTTTTGAGGCGGGGCGATAGATATATCGCTTGAAATTATTAAATTTGCAATCCAAACAGACTTCATGTTTTATTGATGACCACATCACGCAATAATACACCACGCAACCCGGGGCGTCCCTCAAGGAGACCCAACATCGAGTTCTCAGACCGTGACTTTGACCGTCGAGTCACTCCACCGCAAGCCAAAGGGTTGCGCAATGCACCTCACTATGAGGATTTTGACGACCAATATTACCCCGAGGATGACCATATAGATTACTACCCCGGCGAGAGTGAGGAGTATTATCCCGAAGATGAGCATTACGATGACCGATACGACACAGAGGGGTATCCGGCCGATGATTACCACGATGGGAGATATGCTGACGACGGGTATGCCGATGAGCAGAATGCCGCTCAGCACTATCAGCGCCGCGAGCAGCCGGTGACACCGCGTCAGGCGGCATATCCGCGTCATCAAGATCCGGCCGAACGCGACGGTTACCGTGCCGGGTATCGCGACGGCTTCCGCGACAACGCGGGGTATCGTGGCAATGACAACGACAACAGTCGGTCAAACTATCACGACAACATGGATCAGACGCCTAAAAAAACTTTCAGAAAACGTCACCCTATATTGATGAATCTGTTATATGCCATCGCCGCTACATTCCTGGCGATATGGCTGGCGATATGGTTTCTTGATTTCTGGACATTCCACGGTCAGGAGCGCGCAGTGCCCGATGTCAAGGGGCAGAGCCTCGAGATGGCGCAGGGCAATATCTCACGCGCCGGATTAAAAGGGATCGTGACCGACTCGATCTATGACAACTACGCCCGACCCGGCACCGTGATCGAGCAAACCCCCATACCGCTGGCTAAGATCAAACGCGGCGGCACGGTATATCTGACGATTGTCGCCTACACCCCCAAGATGGTGACAATACCTGATTTCTATGACGTGTCAGAGCGTCAGGCCCGGTCAATGCTTGAGGGGCTGGGCATCACACAGGTAAGGACAGTCGGAGTCCCCTCTGAATATGCCGGACTCGTGCTTGGTGCAAAATTCAACGGAGTGTCACTGCGCCCCGGAGCCAAAGTGCCGGTCACAGCAGTGATCACACTCGAGGTGGGCCAAGGATATGGTGACACCGGCGGATACCTGACAGATGAGATTACCGACACGACAGCCATCGAGCAGGCAATCGAAACACTCGATATCGAATGATCTATGTCTGCCACCCACGACATATCAGCCAATGACCGCGGTCGGGCCCCACACACCCTCTCACCGGGGGCTGCCTGTGAGACATCCCCCCTCCCGGATAACGACCCAATGACAGACGATGAGCTTGACGAAGAGCCCGATCCATCGGGTGGAAACCTCTATGAGCATTTCCGTTTCGTAGCAGACCAGGGGCAGCAGTTACTGAGAGTAGATAAGTTTCTTGTCGACCACCTGCAGAAAGCATCGCGCAACCGCATACAACAGGCGGCCGAAGCAGGCTGCATTCTCGTCAACGGCAAGCCGGTCAAATCTAACTATCGCGTAAAACCGCGCGACGTAGTGTCGGTGGTGATGGATCGCCCGAGATATGAGACCGAGATACTGCCCGAAAATATTCCGCTCGACATTGTTTACGAGGATGATGACCTGCTTGTGGTAAACAAGCCCGCCGGCCTGGTGGTGCACCCCGGCCACGGCAACTGGACCGGCACCCTGGTCAATGCACTGGCCTGGCACCTGCGTGACCATCCCGACTATGATGTCAATGACCCCCGCATGGGGTTGGTGCACCGCATCGACAAAGACACATCGGGGCTGCTGGTCGTGGCTAAGACACCTGATGCAAAGACACATCTGGGCAAACAGTTCTTCAACAAAACCACCAAGCGCGAGTATCGCGCCCTGGTGTGGGGTATACCCGCCCCCGCAGTCGGACGTATCGAGGGGAATATCGGACGGTCGCTCAAAGACCGCCTGCAGATGGCCGTCTATCCCCCCGACTCAGAGCTGGGGAAACACGCTGTGACCCATTATGAGGTACTCGAAAGCCTGGGGCATGTATCACTGATCAAATGCGTGCTTGAGACAGGGCGCACACATCAGATACGTGCACACATGCGCCATATCGGACACCCGCTCTTTAACGATGCGCGGTATGGCGGCGACCAGATATTGCGCGGCACCACAGCGGCCTCATACCGCCAGTTTATTCACAACTGCTTCGCTATATGTCCGCGGCAGGCATTACACGCCCGTACACTCGGATTCATACATCCGCGCACAGGTCAGGAGATGTTCTTCTCAGCCCCCCTCCCCCCCGACATGGATCAGCTTATCGAACGCTGGCGCACCTATGCCGCCGCCTCAAAATAGCATCGATTATATAATCAACCATCATAATCCCCACACAAATGGATAACAAATACAACAACCCCAATCAGCAGCCGCCCTACAGACAGGATTATCAGCAGCAGGGATACCCGCAGCAAAGTTATCCTCAGCAGCCCAACTATCAGCAACCTCAGGGGTATCCCCAGCAGATTTATGTCAACGCCGCCCCGCAGCAAAAAAGCAACGGCATAGGCGTGGCCGGATTCGTTCTCGCTCTGCTTGCTCTAATCTTCTGCTGGGTGCCCGTGCTTGACATAATCCTGTGGCTTCTCGGCGCAATATTCTCGATAATCGGCATATTCAAAGCCCCTCGAGGACTTGCTATAGCCGGCACAATCATTTCATTTATCGGGATTATCATTCTGATATTCTGTTTCGCCGCCCTCATAGGCCTCGGCACAGCTGCCGCCGCCTGGTAACAGCACAGACTCTTGTCAACACCGACACAATATATATTTGCGGATTTAATAAATATTCCGTAAATTAGCACCGTCAATCCACCGATTGACAAAGACATTCTGATAAAAGCGTTTATCGACGCTCATTTGACAATCTGAAATCTGGAAAATTTCTAATGGGGTCAAATGTAGCAGTGATGGATGCCTTTCGATTGTGATTATACCATGTTTCTCTGTGAGGAGACGCATGTTAATTCACATATCTGCGTGAGGCTCTAACTGCTCGTTTCATCCCGAAAGGCATTCCAGAGCCTCAGATTGTGAGACGAGCATGAGATATAGACTCTCACGCATTTCCTTTTTTTAACCTAACGCCGACAAGGAGAGTCTGACGGCAACACACAGACTATGCCCCACAATATGAGCAAACTACTGTTAATGCGGCTTGCAGTGCTGGTAGCACTATCGACATCAGCCCGAGACTTCTCCTACACCTACGAAGGTCAGACCCTCACCTACACAGTCTTAAACGAGAACGCCAAAACCGCATATGTAAGTAGATCACCCAATCATGATATTTCAGGTAAATTGATTATCCCTGAAATTGTCAAGGATGGCAACACAGCATACACCGTCGTCTCAATCGGCAGAAATGTCTTTTGCAATTGCTATGATTTGACAGAGGTAACTATCCCTAACACCGTAGTCTCAATCAATGATGAGGCTTTCTCCAATTGTAGCAGCCTGACGAAGATTAATATCCCCGATGGAGTTAGCTATATAGGTCCTGAGGCTTTCGAATATTGCAGCAGCCTGACCGAGATTAATATCCCCGATGGAGTTACTTCTATCTGCATTAATACTTTCTCCGGTTGCAGCAGCCTTACGGAGGTGACTATTCCTAACTCCGTCACCACGATCCAAGATATGGCTTTCGAGGGTTGTAGCAGCCTGACGGAGGTGACTATTCCCAACTCTGTCACCTCTATAGGATATATGGCATTTAAGGGTTGCAGCAGCCTGACGGAGATGACTATTCCCAACTCTGTCACCACGATCCAAGATATGGCTTTCGAGGGTTGTGGGAAATTGACTAAAGCTGAATATTCAAGTATCGAAACACTCTGTAATATTTCCTTTAGTGACTCTTATGCAAACCCGCTGTATTACGCACATAATTTATATATCAATGGCGAGAAAGTCACACATCTTATTATTCCCGACTCAATTACCTCTATCGGCAATTATATTTTCATCGGCTGCAATATGACAGAACTGACTATTTCCAACTCCGTAACATCTATTGGTTTCGGGGCTTTTGAGGGTTGCAGCAGTCTGACGGAGGTGACTATTCCCATCTCCGTAGAAACTATCAGCCAATATGCCTTCTACGAATGCGAGAAACTAAGAACCATTGTTGTTAGAGATGATCCTAAGCCTTTGAAAACAGATGTTAAGGCCTTTCTTTTTGATCCGATTACCACTCTTTACTGGGGACGCCCACTTGATAATTTCAACCTGAATGAGCTTGGGACTCTATCTAATCTTACAACTCTTGAAATTGGAAACACCGTGCCGGAGATCCCTGATTATAAGTTCTATAACCTCACAAAGCTGAAATATCTCACCCTCGGGAGCGGTCTGACAGCTATTGGCGATGGAGCTTTCAAAGATTGCTCCGCCCTGACCGATGTAGTCATACCGGTAGCGGTGGAGACTATTGGCACGAATGCGTTCGCAGGCTGCAACCTGGACAATATCATCATGGGATCTAAGGTGAAGAGTATTGGAGAGATGGCATTTGACGGCTGCACGGCTGAGACAGTCTATATCACGACTCCAGAGCCTCCAACAGCCTCCAACAATACGTTCAGCAACTACTCCGGTAAGCTGTATCTGCAGAATGAGCAGGCTAAACATACTTATTACAACGCATCTCCATGCTGGAATCTTTTTGACTCTTACGCGATGGTAGAGCCTACTGCACTTGAGGTTAGCAGGAACGACTCGACCGATAAGCCGGGCGACACCATACAGCTGACAGCCTCGCTTGAGCCTGACAATGTGACTCTACCGCAGATTTTCTGGCGGTCGACAAATACGGAAGTAGCTACGGTCGACAACAATGGTCTGGTGACGTTGATGGGTAGAGAGGAGAGTTCGGCAGCCACACGTGCCGCTGCCCAATGCAAGATAATAGCCGAGACGTTATATGCCAATGGTCCGGTGGCCGAGATAGACATCTCTAATGGAGCAACAAGTGACGTGACGGTGGTTATTCCTGACCGCACCGAGAGGAGCGAGATCGACTATAATGCGCCATACGAGGTCTACACGATGGGCGGACTCAGAATGGCCTGCGAGATCGATGCATTGACCCCGGGGCTCTATATCGTGCGTCAGGGTTCGACAGCCAAGAAGATCGCAGTGAGGTAATGCCCGCCACTGCTCTACTAAATCCATACTCTTAATCATAAGAGGGTATTTCAAAAAAGATTCTTTCAGAATCTCACCACCTATTGCTTTTACCGGGGGTAGACGCGGGGGTCGCCCTATCGGGCTCTCAACCGCGCCAACCCCCGGCTATTCATTAACGATTCCTCCGGAATCCCCTGCGGATACGTTGATGCATTCATTATGGAATCCCCTGCGGATACGTTGATGGATTCATTATGGAATC
>CAMWLR010000001.1 GCA_947175215.1 uncultured Porphyromonadaceae bacterium | reverse complement strand
TGTTAAAATTGGGGAGGGTGATTACAAACCGTAATTTTAGTCCACTCAAATCAATCTGTCTTCAATTACCTGATAAATCAGCCCGTTCACACCTGTCATCCTCATACTTCGCTCATTTTTTATAAATTTTCTTGTGTTAGATACAAGTCTTAAAATAAATTTATATATTCGTATGGCATGATATATCGTGAATATTACAATAATTTAACATATATGCGTAATGATAAGGCTGCCTCACGGATTGACCGGGGGCAGCCTTATTATAATGGGGCTTTTTGTAGGTGGGGCTATGATAGTGCCTTTTTGCAGTGGAGGCTATTACGGTGAGGGAGCATCGACAGGGTGGGGTCAGTCGACGATCTCGATCTCCTTGACCTGGAGCTGGATGGCGTTGGATGAGCCCGGGTGCTTGTTGTCCTCGATGGTGAAGCAGATGTTGAAGCGTTTCCCGGCCTTAATGGCGTCAAAGAGGTGGGCTTTATTGAATGCGATGCCGTTGAAGACTTTGCCCGAGGTATCGTCGACGAGTTCGAGCTTGATATGTTCGAGCTGCCGGCCCACGAGCTTTGATGTGCCGAAGTCCATGACGTTGCGGGTACAGAAGACCGGTTTGTGGTTGCCGGGTCCGAAAGGGTTGAATCGTCGCAGGGTTGAGATGAACTCTGGGGTAATCTCTGAGAATGTTATCAGTGCGTCGATCTCGTGGGTGGGATGGAGCTGCGAGGGGAGAATGTTGGCGGCGACATACTCCTCAAAGCGGCGGGTGAACTCGGGTATGTTCTCCTCTTTGAGCGACAGCCCCACAGCATATGTATGGCCGCCGAAGTTCTCGAGCAGGTCGCGTGTAGAGTTAACGGCCGAGTATATGTCAAACCCCTGCACTGAGCGTGACGACCCCGTGGCGAGTCCGTTTGAGAGGGTGAGCACTACTGAGGGTTTGTAATACAGTTCGGTCAGACGTGATGCGACGATACCTATGATACCCTTGTGCCAGTCTTTATTGAATATGACGATAGATTTCTTTTTGCTGCCGGCCTCAATGCGCTGCGAGAGTATGGTGTTGGCCTCCTCGGTGATGCGCTTGTCGAGCTCCTTGCGGTCTTTGTTATACTGGTCGATGTTGCGTGCGCGTTGCGAGGCATCGGCGATGTCGCGGCTGACCAGCAGGTCGACAGCTTCACGGCCGCTCTGCATGCGTCCCGAGGCGTTGATGCGCGGGCCGATCTTGAATATCACGTCTGAGATGGTGATCTCCTTGCCTGACAGACCGCAGATGCGGATTATCGCCCTGAGCCCCATGTTGGGGTTGGTGTTGAGGCGGCGCAATCCCCAGTAGGTCATAATGCGGTTTTCGTCGACCATCGGCACGATGTCAGCGGCGATGGAGACGGCCACCAGGTCGAGCATCCCCTCGAGGTCGGTCTGCGGGATGCCGTTGCTGATCGAGAATGCCTGCATCAGTTTATACCCCACGCCGCAACCCGAGAGATGGGGGCACGGGTATGTTGATCCCGGCATCTTGGGGTTGAGGATGGCAGCCGCAGCCGGCAACTCCTCGTCGGGGACGTGGTGGTCACAGATGATGAAGTCTATGCCGTGCTCTTTGGCATGGGCGATCTCGACGTTGGCTTTTATGCCGCAATCGAGGATGATGACAAGTTTGACGCCCGATTGGGCGAACTCGTCGATTGTCTCGGATGAGATCCCATACCCCTCTTCATAGCGGGTAGGGATAAAGTAATCGATGTTAGAGTAGAAGTTCTGGAGATACTTATAGACCAGTGCAACGGCCGTAGTGCCGTCGACATCATAGTCGCCGTATACCATTATCTTCTCCTTAGACCCCATGGCTCGGTTGAGCCTCTCGACAGCCTTGTCCATGTCGGGCATCAGAAACGGGTCGTGGAGATTCTTCAGCTGGGGATGGAAGAAGCGTTCAGCTTCGTCCACTGAAGTAATCCCTCGCTCGACCAGCAACTGGCTCACAGGGGGGACCGAGGCGTAGCGTTTGGCAAGCTCTGTCTCGATGCGCTGTTCTTCTTGTGTCAGGGGTAAATAATTCCATTTACCTGTCATTTATGTTATTTTTTTATTAGCGGAGCTAATGGCCGGGACTCTATCGGCCGCCTTGTGTGGGCCGGAAGATTGTCCCGCCGGGGAGAGGGTGGGGATGCACGCGGTTGCCCTGTCTGAGGGGCGCGGACGGTCTGATGTAGCCCGGGAGAGAGCATCAGCCTCGCGTGTGCATAAAAAATTGACAGGAGAGGGAAACTTTCACTGCAAATTTACGCAATATTAATGAAAAAACCGCGCTCTGCCAAACGGCATAAGGGCGCGGAGCGTTGCTCGGGAGCATTATTAAAATAAATTAACTTTATTTTGCTGAATTATCGGCTTGCGCGGGGGTGAACCGCCGGTGCAGGGCGTTGAACCGGCCGAAAGATTCAGGCCCGAAGCGGGCCATCGAGACCATTACTTTGGGGAGGGATTTCTCGGCCATATCGCCCGACTTTGAGTAGAACTTGTCGGCGTAGCATATCAGTTGCTCGAGTGTTGTCTCGGGGGTGAAACAACGGTCGAGCGGCAGCGGCAGGTCGTCGGCGATTATCTCCTCGCGTGTCAGCCCCGACCCGGTGTGGCGCTCGGCGACGCGGGTATATATCTCGTCTACACCTTCGTGGCGCAGCAGGTCTGCGCCGAGCATTCCGTGACGGATATAATGCTCGGTGCCGCGACACTCGATCGAGGGGGCATCACAGAGGAATATGCCTATGTCGTGCAGCATGGCGGCCGTCTCAATCTGCTCATCAGAGGGGATGGTGGGGTCGCCGGAGCGAAGTTGACGCGCGATGCTCAGGGCCTTGTCGGCGACCTGTCGGCAATGGCGCAAATATATATCCCGAAGGGATGACCCCTCGGGATAATATTTGTCGATGATTGTCATGTAATCGGTCATCAGTGTCATCAGAGATCGAGCACCATGTTCCAGCCGTGGATATCCTCTATCTCACCCAGGCGGATGGCGCTCAGGGTCTCATAGAAGCGTGTGGTGATCGGGCCGGGCTTGTTGTCCTTGGCGATGACATATTTGATGTCATTGTCGAGGTCGTGGATCTCACCCACGGGTGAGGTGACGGCGGCGGTGCCGCAGGCGGCTGCCTCCTCAAAGTCGGGTATCTCGTCGACGGTGATGTGACGGCGCTCGACCTCCATGCCGAAGTCTTTGGCCAGCTGCATGAGTGACTCGTTGGTGATCGAGGGGAGGATAGAGTCTGACTGAGGGGTGATATATTTGCCGTCCTTGATGGCATAGAAGTTGGCGGGGCCGCACTCGTCAAGATAGAGTTTATCTTTGGGGTCGAGATAAAGCACGGCCGAGTAGCCGAGTTCGTGAGCTTTCTCACCTGCGCCGAGGCTGGCGGCGTAGTTGCCGCCGACTTTCCAGCGGCCGGTGCCGCGGGGTGCCACGCGGTCATACTCACGCATGATGCAGATGTTGGTGGGCTTGAAACCCTCTTTGAAGTAGGGGCCGACCGGGGTGACGAGCATGATGAAGCAGTATTCGCGGGCGGGTTTGACACCGACCTGGGCTGTCATGCCTATCTCAAGCGGGCGGATATAGAGCGATGCGCCGCTGCCGTAAGGGGGTATAAAGCGCTCGTTGAGGGCGATGACCTTGCGCATCATCTCGAGGAAGAGTGATTCGGGGATCTCGGCCATCTTGAGACCGCGCGCTGACTCGCGGATGCGGCGTGCGTTTTCCTCGGGTCTGAACACCCTGACCTTGCCGTCTTTACCTCTAAAGGCCTTTAGCCCCTCGAAGATCTCCTGCCCGTAATGCAGGGCGGTGGCGGCAATGTGCATTTCTATGGTCTCTGATGAGGAGATTTCGATTTCGCCCCATTTGCCGTCGCGATAATAGCAACGTACATTATAGTCTGTCGGCACATATCCAAAGCCGAGAGTAGACCAATCAATATCGGAATGCTTCATAGTCAGTGATCTGCTTGTTAGTTTATGCTTTGATTTGGCAAATATACTGATTTATTTCCAAACGCCGCGGTTTTTTGCGAAAAATTTCTTAAAAACTTTGAAAATGCTGATTCTCTGCTCTGTGTGCTATCGCCGTATGTATATTTTATTAGGAGTTAAGTGATGGTATCGAATGGGTCGCGATCACCAGCCATATAGCCGATGAGCGCGACCCGCGAATTATGAAACGGATTAGAGACAGTAAAATCAGAGTGTCAACTTAATCTCAGAGTCTCAGCCGACTCAGAGCTTCAGCTCATGACAGGGGAGATCCCATGCTTCGGCTACGGCAGGGAATACCACTTTACCCTCGACGATATTGACACCCAGGGCCAGAGCGTGATCCTCTTTGCATGCCTGACGCCACCCCTTGTCGGCAAGACACAGGGCGTAGGGGAGTGTGGCGTTGGTAAGGGCGAGTGTAGATGTGCGGGGCACTGCGCCGGGGATGTTGGCCACGGCATAGTGGATGATGCCGTCGATCGAGTATGTGGGGTTAGAGTGGGTTGTCGGGGTAGAGGTCTCGAAGCAACCGCCCTGGTCGATGGCCACATCGACAATGAGTGAGCCGGGACGCATAAGCGATAGCATATCACGGGTGACGAGTTTGGGGGCTTTGGCACCGGGGATCAGCACCGACCCGATGACAAGGTCAGTGTCGGGCAGCTCAGACTCGATATTATGGCGTGAAGAGTAGAGGGTCTTGACGTTGCGGGGCATCACCTCGGCGATGTGGCGCAGGGTGGGGAGCGAGATGTCGGTGATAGTGACATCGGCGCCCAGACCGGCGGCCATCAGGGCTGCGTTGCGACCAACGACTCCGGCGCCGATGATCAGCACTTTGGCGGGCTTGACACCGGGGACACCGCCGAGCAGTATACCCATACCTCCCTGTGGTTTCTCAAGGAATCGGGCACCCTCTTGTATCGACATACGGCCGGCAACTTCACTCATGGGTATCAAGAGAGGGAGCTGGCGGTTGGGCAACTCGACTGTCTCGTAGGCGATGCAGACTGCCCCCGAGCGTATCATAGCCTCAGTGAGTTCGCGGTCAGAAGCGAAGTGGAAGTAGGTGAACACCACCTGGTCGCGGCGGATCAGCGGATACTCCTGCTTGATAGGCTCCTTGACCTTGATGATCATCTCGGCGATTGCATAGACATCCTCAATGGCGGGGAGTATCTCAGCTCCGGCCTTGGTGTAGAGTTCGTCAGAGAACCCCGATCCGATGCCGGCTGTGTGCTGCACATATACTTTATGTCCGCGGGTGACGAGTTCTTTGACCCCGGCCGGTGTGACGGCTACACGGTTCTCGTTGTTTTTGATCTCTTTGGGTACTCCGATAATCATGGTAATTGAGAATTTTCGGTTAATATTTGGTGTAAGTGTTGGATTTTGCAAATATACCGAAAAATCGCTGAAAAACTGACTCAAACAGCCTTAAAAATTTTTATGTTTAATGACATAATTTTTAACCATACTGCGGGGCGTTTGATTTGGCGGATTGACGGGGAATGTATAATTTTGCATCACAAGAAAGACTTGACCGCCTATGATGCAAAAATATCTCATAAGACTCTCTCCCGGCATCCTTTCGTCAATCGTTATCATCGCTATACTTTGGCTTACGCTTGCCCCTCATCCGCTGCCCGACAATGATATATCGTTGTTCCCCGGGGCTGATAAAATCGTGCACGCCCTGATGTTCGGCACTCTTGCCTTCACCCTTGCGCTCGATAAAGAACTCTATAAACAACGGCTCTATGAGCAGACGCGCCGTATGCCGCGCGACCGCGGTCGCCGACCGTTGCTGCTGATTGCCGTGGCCGCCACCCTCTTTGGCGGGCTGATCGAGCTGTTACAGGCGGCGATGAATCTCGGCCGCGGTTGCGAACTGATGGATTTCGTGGCTGATGCCGCCGGCGCATTTTCAGGCGCGGCCGTGTCCCCCCTACTAATCACATTACTACTGAGACGTTAATCACCGTCTCTCACCTTAAAATAATATCGGGGTTGCACCATGTTTGATGGTGCAACCCCGATATTATTTTAAGGTGAGAGGAGATTACTCGGCGGAGTGGATGGCTGCGGGGTCGGTGGCGGGGTTGATTGCGGCGCGTACCGACTCGACGAGGGCTTCGCCCTGCAGGTCTCGCGATATGATGGTGCCGTCAGGACCAAATAGGATGATGCAGGGGATAGCCGAGATACCGTAGAGGTCGGTGGGCACTGACTGGGCGTTGATTATCTGCGGCCAGGGGAGATCGTGGCGCTTGATGGCCGCCTCGGTGTTGGCGGGTTCGTCCCACACGGCTACGCCGAGGATGTCGAGGGGTTGATCCTTAAACTCCTCGCGGATACGTTTGAGTACCTTTGTCTCGCGGATGCATGGGCCGCACCAGCTTGCCCAGAAATCAACTAATGTATAACGGCCGTTGCCGACATAGTCTGAGAGGCTCTGTGAGATAGAGTCGTTGGTGATAGTGAAGTCGACAAACTTGTTGCCCGGCTGTGTCATAGCTTTTTTCTTGAGAGCGTCAAGCATCTTTTGCGTGCGGGTGTATTTTTGCATCTGCGGATAGAGCTCGAGCATCTTGTTATATTGGTCGAGGTCATAGTCAGACGCGCGGTCGATAAAGAAGATATAACCGATGACGTTATCCTGGTTGGCAGCGATGACCGAGTCGAGATAACTGTTATACTCGTTCTGCAGGATCGCCATCTTGGCAGGATATGATGAATCCTGGGGTAGGGCCTGGGCTTTGGCCATGATGCGGTCGATGCCGCTCATAGCCTTGTCGACGCTGGCGTTGAGTTCGCCGCCTTTGACATTGCCCTGACGGTCGACGGTGATGTTACCTTTCTCGAGGATGAAGTTACCCATGCGGTTGCCGTTGATGATGACGCGGGCCACAACCGGTTGGTCGGTCGTCCCCTTGAATAGGGCCACACCGTTCTCGACCATCGCCGAGTCGATCTTGTCTGATGTGTCAAAATTGACCAGAAATGCTGTCTGGCCGTTGGCGCTCGCCGGTACGTTAACTTTGACATTATACGTGTCATTGCCGGCAGAGGCCGAGCATGCTGTCAGGAACATTGCCCCGAGCAGCGGCAGATATTTGAGCTTTATCATATCTTTATTTATAAATTTTTATTAATTTTGCATCTAATTGTGAATCAGTATGTCACAGACCGTTATCTCCTCGATTTCGGTAGGCATGAGAGCAATTTTACCTGCTTGTCGTTTACAAAGTAAGGAAAAAATTTGTTATGATACCATATACATAACGTTAAAAACAGGTCAAAAGATGAAAGATCACCTCATAAAAACCATATCACGCAGCATTGTAGACAACTGGCAGCGCGATGCTCTCTCTGATTTCAAGGGTAAGACATATACCTACGGCAGACTGGCCGAGCGTATAGAGAGGCTACATTCTTTATATGAGGCGGCCGGCGTCAAACAGGGTGACCGCGTGGCTCTCTGTGCCAAGAATTCGGCTGACTGGGCGGCGACATTCCTGAGTGCGCTGACATACGGCGCTGTGGTCGTGCCGTTGCTGCATGAGTTCAAACCGGCCAATATCGAGCATCTGGTCACTCACGCCGAGGCGCGCATACTCTTTACCGAGAAAGGTATCGCCGACCAACTCGATACCAACAATATGCCCCAAGTCGAGGGTGTGGTACTTATCGAGGATCTGAGTGTGGTGTTTGAGCGTGACGGTGACAAACTCACCGGGGCGGTCAAGGATATGGATGCCCGGTTTGCCAAACTTTATCCCGACGGATTCAGTAGCAAAGACGTCAAATATCCCGACCCCGATGCTGACGCTTTGGCCCTTATCAATTACACATCAGGGTCGACCGGCAACTCAAAGGGGGTGATGATCACATACGGCAATCTCTGGGGTAATATCGGCTTTGCGTTGCGTCAGATTGATTTCCTGCATCCCGGTGACGGTATGCTGAGTATGCTCCCGCTTGCCCACATGTACGGGCTGGTGTTTGAGTTCCTCTTCCCTCTCTGCCGCGGCTGTCATGTGACTTTCTTAGGGCGTGTGCCCTCGCCAAAAGTGCTTCTTGATGCTTTCGCTCAGGTCAAACCTCAGCTTGTCATCACCGTGCCGCTGGTCATCGAGAAGATTGTAAAGAGCAAGGTGTTCCCCGCCCTGCAGAAACCTGCCGTAAAGTTTATGAGCGCTATCCCCGGATTAAGACAGGTGGTATACTCAAAGGTGCGCAAGCAACTGCTTGGCGCATTCGGCGGTCAACTCAAGGAGCTGATACTCGGGGGCGCCCCTGTGACTGCCGATGTCGAGGAGTTTCTGCGCAAGATCAAGTTCCCCTTTACAATCGGATATGGCATGACCGAGTGTGCCCCGCTGGTTACATACGAGTGGTGGGCTACGCAGCGTCCTCACTCCTGCGGCCGCATTGTCGACGGTATGCAAGCTCGCATAGACTCGCCTGATCCCGCTAATATCCCCGGGGTGCTGTATCTTAAAGGTCCGAATGTGATGAGAGGGTACTTTAAGAATGATGAGGCTACGCGCGAGGCGATGACCGATGACGGATGGCTCAACACGGGCGACATCTGCACAATGGACTCTGACGGGTATATCTATATCCGCGGTCGCGAGAAGAATATGATACTCGGGCCATCGGGTCAGAACATATACCCCGAGGAGGTCGAGATCGTGCTCAATGATATGCCCCTGGTCAACGCGAGCATCGTCGTCGAGCGCAACGGCAAGTTAGTGGCTCTGGTGCACCCGGATTATGATTCCGCCCGTAAGGAGGGGCTTGACGAGGCTGCCACCAACGAACGGGTCAAGGGATTGCTGACCGAACTCAACCGTGCTCTGCCGGCTTATGCCCGCGTGTCTGAGATAGAGATACAGGCCGAGGACTTTGAGCGCACCCCCAAACACTCGATCAGGCGTTTTATCTATAAATAAGCCACCCGCGTAAATGCCAAATCACCCGTCAGCGTAAATGACGCTGATAAATATTCGCGAAATTAAAATTCCGTTAAGGAAAATTTTATTAATTTTGCACTGAAATTCCGGCGACTCCCCGCGGTCGCGGTAAACACCTTATACTGAATGACACAAAGAAAAGTAAGGGTGCGCTTTGCTCCGTCACCCACCGGCCCTCTGCATATCGGAGGTGTGCGTACCGCTCTCTATAACTACCTTTTTGCACGTCAGAACGGCGGCGACATGATTCTCAGAATCGAGGATACCGACTCTCAGCGCTTTGTGCCGGGGGCCGAGGATTATATCAATGAGTCACTCAAATGGCTCGGGATAAAGATTGATGAGGGCGTCCGTGAGGGTGGCGCATACGGCCCGTACAAACAGAGTGAGCGCCGTGATATTTACCGCGAGTTTGTCAAGAAGTTGCTTGATGCCGGCAAGGCGTATATCGCATTTGATACCCCTGCCGAACTCGAGAAAGCGCGTGCCGAGAAGGCCAACTTCCAATATGATGCCTCGACACGTATGTCGATGCGTAACTCGCTGTCGATGCCCCGCGAGGAGGTCGATGCCCTGATTGCCGCCTGTACATCATACGTGGTGCGCTTTCTGGTCGAGCCCGGTCGCGACGTGGTGGTCGATGACCTTATCCGCGGTAAGGTAGTTATCAATTCTAATATCCTTGATGATAAGGTGCTCTATAAGAGCGCCGATGATCTCCCCACATATCACCTGGCCAATATTGTCGATGACCATCTGATGGAGGTCAGCCACGTGATACGCGGTGAGGAGTGGTTGCCGTCGGCGCCACTGCACGTGCTCCTTTATGAGGCGTTCGGCTGGAGCGACACCGCCCCCCGCTTTGTCCACCTGCCGTTGCTGCTCAAGCCCGACGGTAAAGGCAAGCTCTCAAAGCGTGACGGTGACCGCCTGGGCTTCCCGGTCTTCCCTCTCGAGTGGCACGACCCCAAGAGTGGCGAGACCTCATCCGGATTCCGTGAAAAAGGTTACCTCCCCGAGGCGCTTGTCAACTTCCTGGCTCTGTTAGGGTGGAATCCCGGTGACGATACCGAGGTGATGTCGGTTGATCAGCTTATCGAGAAATTCTCATTTGAGCATTGCTCTAAGTCGGGCGCGCGTTTCGCCTTTGAGAAGGGTAAGTGGTTTAACCACGAATATATTATGAATACCCCCGGCGATGAGTTGGCCGTGTTGATGCGTCAGATAATGACTGACAACGGGGTCAATCCCGATGACTTCACAGCGGAATATACCGCCCGCGCGTTTGATATGGTCAAGGGGCGCGCCGAACTGCTGCCCGATCTCTGGGAGCAGGGGTACTTCTTCTTCAAAGCCCCCGACAGCTACGCCGAGAAGGATATCCGCAAACGCTGGAAAGAGGATACTCCCCGCATTATGGAGGAGCTGATCGGCGTGCTGCAAGGCCTCGATGATTTCTCGTCAAAAGCTGCCGAACCGGTCGTGCTCCAGTGGATCGCCGACAAGGGGTATCATCTGGGTAATGTCATGAATGCGTTCCGTCTGGCAGTCGTCGGGCAGTGTAAAGGTCCGCACATGTTTGACATCACCGAGCTGCTCGGTCTCGATGAGACTGTCGCACGCCTCAAAAAAGCCATTGAGAAAATCGAAGTACCTCAGAATTGAGACCTGACCACCACCTGCCCTTAATCTTATCATAAGAGTGAACCTGCTCTATAACACCGCCATCACACTCTATGGAGCCGCCGCTCAAATAGTGTCGCTCAAGAGTGTGAAAGTCAGAAAGATGCTCAGAGGTCAGCTCAGGACATCAGAATTGCTGCGCCACAAACTCGCCGACAAGCCCGGTGCAGTGTGGTTTCATGCCTCGTCACTGGGCGAGTTTGAGCAAGGGCGACCGATGATCGAGCGACTTAAACGCGAGCATCCCGAGACACCTGTGCTGCTCAGTTTCTTCTCCCCATCGGGATATGAAGTGAGGAAGAATTACCACTTTGCCGACGCGGTGGTCTACCTGCCGTTTGACTCCCCCCGCAAGGTGAGGAAATTTCTTGACCTTGCCCGCCCGTCTAAAGCGATATTTATTAAATATGAGTTTTGGGGTAACTATCTTGAGGAACTTCATGCACGGGGTATCCCTACCTATCTGATCTCCTCGATATTCCGCCCCGGGCAACGTTTCTTCCGCAGCGGTGGAGGAATGTTCAGACGGATGCTCGGTTATTTCACCCGTCTGTATGTGCAGGATGAACGTTCGCGCCGTCTGCTAAAGGTAATTGGTGTCGAGAATGTGACCGTGGCCGGTGACACGCGCTTTGACCGTGTGACAGATGTGATGAACTCGACGGTAGAGATCCCCGGCATCACTGAGTTTGCACGTGATGCACGGATAAAATTTATCGCGGGCAGTTCGTGGGAGTCTGATGAGGATATCTATGTGCCGTGGCTCAATGCCCATCCCGAAGTTTCATTTCTGATAGCACCTCATGAGTTCAACGAGATGCGCCTCGAGGCGTTGCGCAACCGCTTTACCAATGGTAAGGTGATGCTACTGTCAGAGTGGATAAACGTTGTCAAAAGTCATCGTAAGGAGGATAAGCAGCTGCCGGGATGGATGTCTGAGGTGAGAGGACTGATCGTCGACTCGTTCGGCAAACTCTCTACCCTTTACCGGTATGCCGATGTGGCGTATATCGGGGGAGGGTTCGGCGCAGGTATTCATAACCTCAACGAGGCGGCTGTCTACGGTATGCCGGTGATTTTCGGCCCAAACCATTCTAAATTTAAGGAAGCGTCTGATCTTATCACCTGCGGCGGCGGATACTCCGTTGCCGATAAAGATGCTTTTGAGACTCTCGCCGATAGATTCCTGGCTGATGAGGCTCTGATGAAGCGCTCGGGCGCTGCCGCGGGGAAATATATCAGTGACAATCTCGGAGCGACAGACCGCATATACTCTGAAATCTTTGCGTGATCCGGGAAATTGCAACCTGCATGAGATAATCCTGTGTGAGATGATATGAAAGCAGCTCTGTCAAAATCCATACAATTATTGCAGTCACGTCAATTGTGGATCATACTGGCGATGTCGGTGATTTTGCAGGTGCTGATTACGCTGTTTGCCCGTCAGCCTGTACCATACGACACTCAGTCATATCTCGACGCCGCCCGATTGTTGAGAGGGGGGGAGATAGATATTTTCCGCACGCCGGTCTATCCCGCACTCATAGCGTCGGCGCAATACATTGCGGGCGATATGGCATTGCAGGCGGTCGTACTGTTTCAGACATTTGTTTTTTATGTCAGTGTGGTATGTCTCTATGGGATATGTGTCAGCCTGCGGCTGTCGCGGATTTGGGTGTTGCTCACGACGTGCGCATACGCTTTCTGTCCTGAGATCTTGCGATTTAACGCGCTTGTGCTGACCGAACCGTTAGCCGTGTCAGGGTGCGTCTTCCTGACGGCGGCATACATCAGGTTTATGCGCCGTGCCGATTGGGGGTCGTTTGCCGGCGTGCTGTTTATGCTGATATTCCTGATCTTCCTCAGACCATCGTTCAGTTATATCCCCATCGTTCTGACTGTCATCGGGGTGTGGTGTCTCTGTCGTCGCCGTTATCGGTGTGGAGCGGGTCTGGTTGCCGCGGTCGTCATCGGGGTGGTTATGTTGTTGGGATATTGCCGCATGGTCGAGAAGCGGTGTGGTGTATTCACCCCCTCGGTTGTCTCGGTCATCAATCAATGCACGCAGGCTCAGAAGATCGGACTGATCACTTTTGGCGAACTGCTCGTAAAGGAGCAGCAATGGAGACAGGAAGTGGGTGAGGAAAACGCCGACGAATATATCGCCGGCGTCAGCTGTCAGGTTGTAGACCGTACACTGACACATTTTAAGAGTAATCCGATCGCTTGGTATTGGCCGCTGATAAAATATAACTTCCCCGGGTTTATTTCCTCACCGGTGATTGTCATAGGTGGTATCGGTGTATTCCTGACATTCGGGCAGCTCTGTCTGATTATGTTACTGATGGTCGGCGGTATTGTATGGCGTGCCGCACACGTTGGCCGTGTTAATCTTATGGCAGTATTCTTGTGGATGATGTGCGCCGGGAATCTCGTTGTCATTTATCTGGGGACATATAACGCCTGGGACAGACTTTTTCTCCCCTCGTATACGCTCTTTATCTTAATGTGTGCGGTAGCCGGTAATCGGTTCAGGCTGACATATAAGTCCGTCACCTGCGATGATGAGCAGAGTGTCGCGAAACAGGGGGAAATCGGCTAAAAAACGGGGTGAAAAAGTTTGTGGATGTGGGAATTTTTTCGTAACTTTGTAACGTAAATCCGACCACCGCGAGATTGTGGGTACTAAGAGGGTTTATATTGATTTTCAATAGATTATACAATTTATGTCAGACAATCTTTTTGATTTGGACAATATCGCTGACTCATCGTCGGTCAACCCCTCTGATGAGTACAGCGCCAGTAACATCCAGGTGCTCGAGGGCCTTGAGGCTGTCAGGAAGCGCCCGGCCATGTATATCGGTGATACGCACGAAAAAGGTCTCCATCATCTGGTAAGCGAGGTCGTCGACAACTCGATTGACGAGGCGCTCGCCGGATACTGTACACATATTGAGGTGACTATCAATGAGGATAACTCGATCACTGTTGTCGACAATGGTCGCGGTATCCCCGTGGATATGCATGAAAAGGAGCATAAGAGCGCACTTGAGGTGGTTATGACGGTCCTTCACGCCGGCGGTAAGTTCGACAAGGGTACTTACAAAGTGTCGGGCGGTCTGCATGGTGTCGGCGTTAGCTGTGTCAACGCCCTGTCGACCTATCTGCGCGCCGAGGTGCGCCGTAACGGCAGGATTTATATGCAGGAATATGCCTGCGGTAAACCCACCTGCGACCTCACCGTCATCGGCGAGACCGACGAGCATGGAACATCGGTGACATTCCGTCCTGATCCCGCGATCTTCTCGGTCACCCTCTATGATTATGAGACGCTGGCCAAGCGTCTGCGCGATCTCGCGTTCCTCAATGCCGGCATCACACTGACTCTGACCGACCGCCGTAACCTCGATGCAGAGGGAAATCCTCGTCGCGAGGTGTTCTACTCGGCCAAAGGTCTGATGGAGTTTGTCCGCTATATCGACGCCTCTAAAGAACCCCTCATCCCCGACGTGATCCATCTCGACACCGAGCGCCAGGGTATCCCCGTCGAGGTGGCTCTGACATATAACACCACCTTTAACGAGAGTGTATGCTCATATGTCAACAATATCAACACTATCGAGGGCGGTACGCATCTCACCGGATTCCGCCGCGGTCTGACACAGACCCTCAAGAAATATGCCGAGGATAATAAACTCCTCGAGAAAGCCAAGGTAGAGATCTCGAGTGACGACTTCCGCGAGGGACTCACTGCCGTGGTCTCGGTCAAGGTTATGGAGCCTCAGTTTGAGGGACAGACCAAAACCAAACTCGGCAACAATGAGGTAATCGGCGCTGTGCAGACAGCTGTGTCAGAGACACTGCGCAACTATCTTGAGGAGCATCCCGCCGAGGCCAAAACTATCGTCAACAAAGTCGTGCTCGCCGCGCAGGCCCGTAAAGCCGCATACGACGCGCGCACCAAGATACAGCGCAAGTCACCCCTGTGCGGCGGCGGTCTTCCCGGCAAACTCGCCGACTGTTCGAGCCGCACAGCCGAAGAGTGTGAGATCTTCCTGGTCGAGGGAGACTCGGCGGGCGGTACGGCCAAGAGCGGACGTGACCGTCGTTATCAGGCGATCCTGCCTCTGCGCGGTAAGGTGCTCAATGTCGAGAAAGCGATGGAGCATAAGGTCTTTGACTCAGAGCAGATCACCAATATCTTCCGCGCTCTGCGCGTGACTATAGGTACAGAGAATGACCCCAAGGAGCTCAACCTTGCCCGTCTGGCCTATCACAAGGTGATAATCATGACCGATGCCGATGTCGACGGCAGCCATATCGCCACACTGCTGATGACCCTCTTCTTCCGCCGCCTGCGTCCGATCATCGAGCAGGGATACCTCTATCTGGCCACTCCGCCACTGTATAAATGCTCTAAAGGTAAGGTCGAGGAGTATTGCTGGACCGATCAGCAGCGACAGGCCTTTGTCGACCGCCACGGCCCGCAGACCAAGGTGCAGCGATATAAAGGTCTCGGTGAGATGAGCGAGCAAGAGTTGCGCGACACCACCATGTCTCCCGAGCACCGTCTGCTTAAACAGGTGCAGATCACCGATGCCGCCGAGGCCGACCGCATCTTCTCGATGCTCATGGGTGAGGATGTAGGTCCGAGACGCGAGTTTATCGAGGCCAACGCCACATACGCCAACATTGACGCCTGATTCTACACAATACTTGATGCAACGCTTAACATTCCTGTGATGTTAAGCGTTGTATTTAGAGAGTACCTCAGTAAACATATCGCAGAGGGATGAGACTCTCGGTTTAGTATGAATTATTAAAATATTGGGAATATGCCCCGTAAAGGTTCAAAAGCCGCTGCAAGCAAACAGCTCCATGACAAGATACAGGAGTATATCTGGAAGCAGGGCAATAACACGTTCAACTATAAGCAGGTGTCGGCAGGTGTCGGCGCCCGCACTCCTGTCGCCCAGCGCTCGGTGGCCATGATGCTGGCCGAGATGGCGTTTGACGGAGAGATAATCGAAGTAGAGAAAGGTAAATATAAGTCGCCCGAACGCAACAGTGTCGCTACCGGCACATTCGTGCGTCGCTCAAACGGCAAGAACTCGGTGATCACCGACGAGGATTCTGAGACAATCATGATCGCCGAGCGCAATTCGCAACACGCTCTCAACGGCGATCGTGTCAAGATACATATCGCCGCGCGCCGCCGCGGACAGGAGCCTGAGGCTGAGGTGATTGAGATCATCGAGAAAAAAGATCAGACCTTTATCGGCACGCTGCAGGTAGACAAGACTATGGCGTTCCTCAAGACAGACTCAAAGTTCCTGGCCTGTGACATCTTTATACCCAAAGCCAAACTCAAGGGTGGCAAGACCGGCGACAAGGCTATCGTCAAGATTACCGACTGGCCCGAGGATGCCAAGAATCCGCGCGGCGAGGTAATTGATATCCTCGGCAAGACCGGTGACAACCAGGCCGAGATGCACGCCATCCTCGCCGAGTTCGGGCTGCCGTATAAATATCCCGCCAATGTCGAGAAAGCTGCCGACAAGATCAGCGCCGGCATCACTGACCAGGAGGTCGCCCGGCGTGAGGATTTCCGTAAGGTGACCACATTTACCATCGACCCCAAGGACGCCAAGGATTTTGATGACGCATTGTCGATCCGCAAACTCCCCAACGGCAACTGGGAGGTGGGTGTGCATATCGCCGACGTCACACATTACGTCACCCCCAACTCGATTATCGACCGCGAGGCCAAGCAACGCGCCACATCGGTATATTTGGTCGACCGCACCATACCGATGCTGCCCGAACATCTGTGCAACGGCATCTGTTCGCTCAGACCTAACGAAGAGAAACTTGCGTTCTCATGTATTTTCGAGCTTGACGACAACGCCAACATCCTAAACGCGCGTATCTGTCGCACCGTCATCGAGAGCGACCGGCGCTTTACTTACGAGGAGGCCCAGGAGCGTATCGAGACCGGCAAAGGTGACTACGCCGAGGAGATAAACATTCTCGATCGTCTCGCCAAGTCTCTACGTGCCAAGAGGTTTGAGAACGGATCGGTTGACTTTGACCGTGAGGAGGTAAGATTTGATCTTGATGAGACAGGTCATCCTGTTGGTGTTTACTTCAAGGAATCAAAAGATGCCAATAAACTGATCGAGGAGTTCATGCTGCTGGCCAACAAGACAGTGGCCACCACCATCGGCAAACCGATCGGACGCCGCAAGGCCAAACCGTTTGTCTACCGCATCCATGACGTACCCGATGCAACCCGTCTGGCCGATCTCGCCACCATCGCGTCAGCGTTCGGTTACAAAATCAAGACCTCGGGCAGCTCAAAGGAGATAAACCGCTCGCTCAACAAGATGCTCAAGGATGTAAAGGGTAAGGGTGAGGAGAACTTCCTCTCAGTCCTCGCAATACGCACAATGGCCAAGGCCGTTTACACCACCGAGAATGTCGGCCACTATGGCCTCGGCTTTGACTATTATACACATTTCACCTCTCCGATACGTCGTTATCCTGACATGATGGTGCACCGCCTGCTTGAGAAGTATCTCAATGGCGGCCGCAGCGTAGATGTCGAGAAACTCGAAGATGAGTGCAAACACTCCTCTGATATGGAACAGCTGGCGGCCAACGCCGAGCGAGCTTCGATCAAGTATAAGCAGGTCGAGTATATGCAGGATCATATCAGCGAGGAATTTGACGGTATGATTTCGGGCGTGACCGAGTGGGGTATATATGTCGAACTCGATGATAATCATTGCGAGGGCCTGGTGCCGATGCGCGATCTCGCCGATGATTACTATGACTATGACGAGAAAAATTATTGTATCCGCGGTCGTCGCCGCGGCACGGTTTACCGTCTCGGTGACCGTGTGCGCGTGAGGGTGGCCAACGCCAACCTCGATAAAAAGCAGCTCGATTTCCTACTGGTCGATCCGCGTCTCAATACCCCCGGTCAGGATGATCTGGGCAACACGGTGACCTTACGTCAGGCGCTGAGCAACACCGCTGCCAAGAAAGCGGCCCGCGCCATCCCTCATACTCTTGACAAACCGGGTAAAAAAGAGAAGAAAGCCAAGAGTACCCGGGGTGAGAAGGCCGTAGCCGCTGCCCGTGCTTCGCGTGCCCGCAAGGCTGCCACCGCACGTAAGGAGAAGGGAGGTAAAGGTAAACCGCGTAATCACCGCCATTAATCATCTGCATTGATGATCCGGCCTGTGGCCGGCTGCCATGCCTATGGATAAAGGATTGCGACTGACACAACAACAGAAACAGCAGCAGCGGCTGACACCGCTGCAGGTACGTTATGTCAGGATGCTTGAGATGCCGGCTCCTGAATTTGAGGAGGAGGTGCGCAATGCCGTCGAGGAGATGCCCGCCCTTGAGGCTGACTCGAATGAGACCACCGCCGAGCAGGCGACTCTGGTCACCGAGGATGGCGACCGTTTCACCGAGACCGATCGAGACATACAGTTGGCTGACTATCGGTCAGATGATGATATCCCCGATTACTTGCGCAATAAACTTTACCGAGGGTCACAGGGGCTGGTTGACGATTATTACGAACCGGTTGTCGCTGACGGTGGCGACACGATGCTTGATGCGCTCAACCGGCAGCTGGCCGACCAAGATCTCGCTGATGACCAACGGCTTATCGCAAGATACATAATAGGCAATCTCGATAATAACGGTTATATGACCCGCGACATCGCGGCGGTTGCCGATGATCTAGCGTTTACCGAGGGTAAGGATTTTGATGTTAGCGAGGTACGCCACGTCTGGGATAAGATCAGACAGCTCGATCCGGCAGGAATCGGAGCGGTCGATCTGCGTGACTGCCTGCTGTTGCAGCTCAAGCGGCTGCCGCGGACTGTCGAGAATCTCACCGCCCTCGAGATAGTGCGCGATTACTTTGACCTGTTTGCCAAAAAGCATTTCAGGCGCATAGAGACAGCGATGGGTATAGATCAAGATCAGATGCGTGAGGCCATTAACGTTATCTCTCGCCTCAACCCCAAGCCTGCCGGGCAACTCGAGTCTGCCGCCACAAGCGCGGCCCATGCCGTCATACCCGATTTTATGGTCGAGGCAGACCCCGAGGGTGTGTTGACGCTGACGTTGCTCAATCATATCCCTGAGTTGAGTGTCGAGCAGAGTTTCATGCCCGATGCACCGCTACCCGAATCCTCAGAGAAGGCGATGGCCGACGCGCGCGTGTTCCGCAAACAGAAACGTGACGAGGCCTCAGACTTTATCCGCATAGTCGGCATGAGACAGCAGACCCTCTTCACGGTGATGTCAGCGATACTGAAATTTCAGCGTGATTTCTTCCTGACCGAGGATGAGTCGCAGATAAAACCGATGGTGTTACGCGATATAGCAGCCGTTACCGGCCTTGATCTGTCGGTAGTGTCGCGTGCCACGCAGTATAAATATGTGATGACACCTCATGGTATCTATCCGCTGAAGATGTTTTTTAACGAGCGCCGAAACAAGCAGACAGATGAGGAGAGTGACGATAACGGTGACAATACCACTCCGCGTATTATCGCCGCGATAAAGTCAGCGATCGAGGGTGAGGATAAGAGCCGTCCCCTGAGCGATGAGCAGATCACCGCGCAACTGACCTCAGAGGGGTTTGACATAGCCCGGCGTACCGTGGCCAAGTACCGCGAGAAACTCGGTTATCCGGTGGCAAGGCTACGCAAGACGATCTGACCGGCTTAGCCCACCGACTGAGAAATAAACCGATCCTGTAATAATTCACGATATAAGATACTTACAATTAATGACCTAAGATCAACTTACAATTAACGACGATATATGAAATTCATCAAAGTCGCATCAAGTGTAATCTCCACGATTTTCTCACCGTTGCTGATGGCGACCTACGGAGTCACATTGGCGATGGTTCTCTCATTTTTATGCTTTATCCCGACGGTGACCAAGCTCACGGTTATCCTTGAGACATTCCTGGCCACCTTTATCATACCGGTGATATTTATATTTATCCTCAGCAGACTCTCGGTGATCAAAGATCCGCGACTTAACGAGCGCGGCGACCGCACATGGCCGTATATAATTGAGAGTGCTTGTTTCATCGGGCTTGCCGTATATCTGTACACTATCAACGCACCCACATGGCTGTCGCTGTTTCTGTTGGGAGGTGCTGTTGCGCTGATCGTGATGACGGTTATCAACCGATGGTGGAAGATTTCGGGACACGCCACCGGGATGGGCGGACTGTGCGCACTCATCTTTTACCTGATGATGAGCGGCAACTGTGTCTATGATCTGACATGGGAGTTTCTGCTCGCCGTAGTGCTGTCAGGACTGGTGTGTTCATCGCGCTTGATTCTCGACAGGCACACCCTCGGTCAGGTGGCAGCCGGATTTCTCAACGGATTTGTCTGGGTATTCTTCCCGCCGTTCATCATGCTGAGTGACAACTTCTGATAGCAATATAGAGCGTAACAATATCTACCACAATAATATAAAGCACAACAAGATATAGTATGACAACTATTGTTAGTATAATAATGGGAAGCACCTCAGACCTTCCTGTAATGAAAAAAGCTGCCGATTTTCTTAACCTCATGCAGGTGCCTTTTGAGATGAAGGCTCTGTCGGCTCACCGTACACCCGAGGAGGTGGCCGAGTTTGCCCGTGAGGCTGCTCCGCGCGGTATCAAGGTTATAATTGCCGGAGCAGGTATGGCTGCCGCACTCCCCGGTGTCATCGCCGCCATCACCCCTGTGCCGGTGATCGGTGTACCCCTCTCGGCGACCTTGCAGGGAACTGACGCGCTATACTCGATCGTGCAGATGCCGCCGGCAATCCCCGTGGCCACTGTCGGCATTGACGGCGCGATGAATGCGGCAGTACTTGCCGTCAGGATTCTCTCTCTGTCAGATGATGCCCTCGCCGTAAGATACCAGGCGTGGACATCAGAGCTCAACCAGAAGATCGTCAAGGCCAACGAGTCGCTGGCCGAGATCAAGTATGATTACAAGACCAATTGATTATGAGCGTGTTTGATTATCACCGCCGCCCGACCACAGTCACCTGCGTGGGTGATGTGATGATTGGCGGTGACAACCCCATACGGTTGCAGTCGATGAACAATACATCGACCATGGACACCGACGGGTCGGTCGATCAGGTGCTCAAGATCGCTGCTGCCGGTGCTGACATCGACCGCCTTACCGCCCAGGGTGTCCGGGAGGCTGCCAATTTAGGTGAGATCCGCCGACGTGTCAGACAGGCGGGCTGCACCATCCCGTTGGTGGCCGACATACATTTCAACCCCAAGGCTGCCGAGGAGGCGGCGCTCCATGTCGAGAAAGTAAGAATCAATCCGGGTAACTTTGTCGATCCGGGACGCACGTTTAAGAAACTTGAGTACACCGATGAGGAGTATGCCCGCGAGCTTGAGAAGATCGAGCAGCGTTTCGGGCCGTTCCTCGATCTGTGTAAAGCCAACAATACAGCGGTGAGGATTGGCGTCAACCACGGCTCTCTCTCAGATCGCATCATGAGCCGTTATGGCGACACACCCGCTGGGATGGTTGAGAGCGCGATGGAGTTTCTGCGCGTGGCCGTTGCCCGCGATTTCACCGATATAGTCATCTCTATCAAGGCCTCAAACACTGTGGTCATGGTCGAGACCGTGCGCCGTCTGGTCAAGGCGATGGAGGCTGAGGGGATGAAATTCCCCCTCCATTTAGGCGTCACAGAGGCCGGTGACGGTGAGGATGGCCGTGTGAGATCGGCTGTCGGCATTGGCACGCTCCTTGGCGAAGGTATCGGTGACACTATAAGAGTGTCGTTGAGCGAACCGCCTGAGGATGAGATACCTGTGGCACGCGAGTTGGCCGAATATCTGGCTGCACGCTCAGCCGCGCCCTCGGTTAATGGAGAGTATGCTCCCGGTTACAACCCCGTGATACCCTCAAAGAGGCCGACCGAGTCGGTCGGTATTGTCGGTGGTGACGCTGTGCCGGTGGTACTGGGTTATGACAAGGTAGCGGAAGAAAATCTGTTGCGCCTCACCACCGATGAGTTGCGCCTGATTCTTGATAAAAAAGATGACGCAACCCACGGTAAAGATATCCTCAAAGGCAAGGTGTTGGTGATCACTGCCGCGCACCTTAACCCTGTGGCTGACCTCTCGTCGGTTATACACCGTCTGTGGACTCTCGGTCTCTACAACCCTGTGATTGCGTCGTTAGATTACGGTGAGACCGACCCGGCCAAGACCGTTATAAGGGCGTCGGCCGATTTCGGGGCATTGCTGCTCAACGGCCTTGTCGACGGAATCGAAATTAAATCTGCTACCCTCGACCCCGAGGCCCTCGACCGGCTCGGGCTCGGTATATTGCAGGCGTCACGCCGCCGAATGACTAAGACTGAGTTTGTGTCATGTCCCGGGTGCGGACGCACGATGTTTGACTTGCAGGAGACAGTCGCACGAGTCAAGGCGGCGACCTCGATGTATCCCGGTTTGAAAATCGCCGTGATGGGATGCATCGTCAACGGACCGGGCGAGATGGCCGATGCAGATTACGGTTATGTCGGTGCCGGTGTAGGCAATATCAGTCTCTATCGCGGTAAAGAGCTGGTAGAGAAGAATATCCCGTCGGCCGAAGCTGTCGGCCGTCTGATCGCCCTGATGAGAGCCGATGGCCGTATCGACTGACCGCTGCGTTCATCACAGCCAAACCATCAATTATGAAAGATAAGGAAACAGAGATATTTGATTTGCAATGTGGTATGCGACTGGTATGCAAGCGTGTGCCGTTGCTGCTTGAGTATTTCGGAGTGGCTGTCAATTCGGGTAGTCGTGACGAGAGGAGTGGTGAGTATGGATTGGCACACTTTGTCGAGCATACGATATTCAAGGGTACGTCTCACAGACGTGCATCCCATATTATCAACCGCATGGAGTCGGTCGGGGGTGATCTCAACGCTTTCACCTCAAAGGAGGAGACTAACGTCTACTCGGTGTTCCCCAAAGGTAACCTGACGCGGGCGGTCGAACTGATCGCTGATCTGCTGATGGATTCGCAATTCCCGGCAAAGGAGCTCGACCGTGAGCGTGAGGTAGTACGTGACGAGATCGACAGTTATCTCGACACCCCCTCAGAGGCGGTGTATGATGACTTTGAGGATCTGTTTTTTAAGGGAAGTCAGTTAGGACATAACATACTCGGCACAGACGCCGACCTCGATAACTTCACCTCAGAGGTATGCCGCTGTTATATGTCTGATAACTTCACCGCGCACCGGATGGTAGCATATTATCTCGGGCCTGAGTCACCGGCGAGAGTGATGCGTGTGGTTTCTCGCTGCTTTAGCTCGCTCAAACGCACCGGCAATCCACTTGACCGTATACAACCCGTGGTCAATCCACGATTTGATATACGACGCGAGACAGAGACTCATCAGAGTCATACGGTGATCGGCGCGCGGTTGCCGGGTATCGGTAATCAGATGCGCGATACCATCGCATTGGTGACCAATATCCTCGGCGGACCTGGTATGAACTCGCGCCTGAATATCGCGCTGCGCGAGCGACGCGGGCTGGTCTATACGGTCGAGGCATCGACGACAATGTTTAGCGACTGTGGTCTCTTTAACATCTACTATGGTTGTGACCCTGCCGACCGTGACCGCTGCCTCGACCTGATATGGCGCGAGTTGACCGCCCTGCACACACGCGCACTCTCTCCGTCTCGTTTAGCTGCCGCCAAAAAGCAGTATCTCGGACAGCTTTTGGTGGCGTCTGAGAATCTCGAGCAGGCGATACTCTCGGCCGGCAGGGCTGTGCTTATGACAGGCTGTCTCAGGACGAGAAACGAGATCGTGCAGGCCGTGACAGCCATTACCGCCGATGACATAGCCATTGTGGCCGGGATGTTGCAACCCGATCTGTGCTCGGTGCTGTCGCTCGGTTGATTTGTTAAAATCACGTAATTGTTGGCAGTTACGGCGCGACAGTCGCCGTCGGCTCGATTACTGTGAGAGTTTTTTCGTAACTTTACGATTGCAAAATAACAGACCTATGAAGATTGGCAATATCGACCTGGGTTCGCGCCCTGTGATGCTGGCTCCGATGGAGGATGTCACCGATCAGTCGTTTCGTCTTATCTGCAAAGAGTTAGGGGCCGATATGACTTACTCTGAGTTTGTGTCGGCCGATGCCCTTATCCGCAATATCGCGGCCACTACCCGCAAACTCTCAATCGACGAGGGTGAGCGCCCGACGGCCATACAGATCTACGGTCGCGAGACTGCCCCGATGGTCGAGGCCGCACGGATGGTCGAGGAGGCCAAGCCCGATATACTCGACATTAACTTCGGCTGTCCGGTAAAGAAGGTCGCCGGTAAAGGTGCGGGTGCGGGGATGTTGCGCGATATACCCAAGATGCTCGAGATAACCCGCGAGGTTGTCAAGGCTGTCAAACTCCCGGTCACGGTCAAGACCCGCCTGGGGTGGGATCATGAGTCAAAGATCATTGTCGAGTTGGCCGAGCAGTTGCAGGATTGCGGTATACAGGCGCTGACCGTGCACGGGCGTACACGCTCTCAGATGTATAACGGCCAAGCCGACTGGGAGATGATAGCACGTGTCAAGGAGAACCCGCGGCTGACCATACCTGTCATCGGCAACGGAGACATCACCACACCTCAGAGGTTGGTCGAAGCCTTTGATCGGTATGGTGTAGACGGCGTGATGGTGGGTCGCGCGGCGATCGGTAATCCGTGGATATTCAGCGACATGAAGCAGACGTTGCTCTATGGAGAGGTGCGCGAGCCGATGACGCTGAGTCAGAAATTCGGTATACTCCGCCGCCAGATTGACGAGAGTATAAGCCGCATAGACCAGTACCGCGGGATATTGCACATACGCCGTCATCTGGCGGTTTGCTCGCTCTTCAAAGGGATACCGTTCTTCCGCGAGACCCGCATCAAGATGCTCAGGGCCGAGACCCGTCAGGAACTGTTTGACATTATCGAATCGGTTGAGGAGCAACTTGCCGCCGGGTTGACACTTAATCAATAATATCAAAACCAAGTTAGTTTGTGAAGAAACAATCAGCATTATTATTAGCAATACTGTTGGGGTCACTGGCAGCGATTTTCGGCGAGGATGTCCACCGCTATGAACTTAAGGTAGGAGACTTTGACAGGCTCGTCGTCGATGACGGCATTAATGTCGAGTACAGATGTAGCGAAGACTCGGCCGGTATAGCCGTGTATGAGACCACACGCAGCGTGGCCGACCAGCTTATCTTTGATTTCTCAAAAGAGGGTCGCCTGTTGATACAGAAACAGTTTCATAATGAGGGTGCTCTGATGCAGGGGCTGCCTGTGGTAAGAGTATATTCAAAATTCCTCACTCAGGTACAGAATAACGGTGACTCGACCGTAATTGTCGCCAAGGTTACACCATGTCCTAAATTCAAGGCGGCGGTGATAGGCAATGGCCGCATTGTGATAAAAGACCTGCATGTCGGCAATCTCGAGGGAGCCATAAAGACCGGCAACGGTCAGCTCGTGATAACGGGCCGTTGTGACAAAGCGACATTCAGCAACACCGGCGTGGGGGCAATACAGGCCGACGGCCTTGAGGCGACCAATGTCAGTTGCCGCTTTTTCGGCACCGGATCAACCGGTGTATGGGTGACCGACACACTCGTTGTCAAAGGGATGTTTCAAGGGAAACTATACTATAAAGGTAATCCCGAGAAAGTCAGAAATTACAGTGTCGGGGTCAAGATCTATCATATCGACCCTGACGGCAAGATAATCGGTGAGGATGACGTCAAGTAATTCTTAAATCATCAAAACCGGTTGAGCATCAGGTTAAAACTACTTAATAAAAGGTAAACCGATTGAGCATTTGGAAAAAGGACTGAAGACACTGACGGCCGGAGCGGTGAAATGGAATGTCATCGACAAGGTCTCGCAACAGTTACTGTATGCTGTTACGGGTATCGTGCTCGCGCGTCTGCTCGATCAGGAAGATTTCGGTATCATTGGCGCGGTGATGGTCTTTCAGGCATTCGCCGGCCTGTTTATCGACAGCGGATTTTCATACGCGCTGATCCAGCGCAAATCGCCGTCGCATCTCGATTACTCGACCATATTGTGGTTTAACGTCGCGGTTGCCTCGGCGGTCTATGTCATCCTCTTTTTCTGCGCGCCACTTATCGCCGACTGCTTTCAGGGAGATCCCCGCCTCATCCCGGTGAGCCGGGTCATGTTCCTGAGTTTCATTCTCAACGCCACGGCGATAGTGCAGACCAACCGCCTGATGAAGCGGATGGATGTCAGGATGGTAGCGGCCTCAAATGCCATCGGTCTGATTGCCGGCGCCGTGACGGGGATATGGCTGGCGGTTGCCGGTTACGGGGTGTGGGCCATCGTCTGGCAGACACTCGCGCTGAATTTCACCAAGAGCCTGGTGCTATGGCTGACCTCGGGGTGGTTGCCGCTGATGCAGTTCTCATGGAGTTCGTTACGCTCTTTCTTCTCGGTTGGCAGCGGCATGATGGCCAGTTCGTTTCTCAACGTACTGTTTCAGAATATCTACTCATTCTTTATCGGTAACCGCGCTGGCCTCATGCCGTTAGGTTACTACACTCAGGCCGATAAGTGGAGCAAGATGGGTATCAGTTCGCTGTCTCAGGTGCTGACCTCTTCATTTCTCCCGGCTCTGTCAGAGGTGCAGGATGATCCCCAACGGTTTGCTCGCGTCACCTCAAAGATGAACCGCTTTACATCCTACCTTCTTTTCCCGGCGATGGGGTTTCTGTTTGTTATGGCTACACCAGTGTTTCACTGCCTGTTTGGAGACAAATGGGATGCCTCGATACCGCTCTTTCAGCTCCTGCTTGTCAGGGGGATATTCACAGTGCTGACATCTCTCTATAACAACTATGTCATAGCTTTGGCCCGTACACGACTCGTCGTGGCGATGGAGGTACTGCGTGACGGAGCCGCTCTGCTGTTTCTGTTCGCGGCGTTGCCGTTTGTGGCTATGGAGAGAGGTGGAGACCCGGTCTACGGCATCAAACTGCTGCTGATCGGTCAGATACTCGCCTCGGCTATCAGCTGGCTGGTAATGGTGATAAAGACAGCGCCTGTGAGTGGCCGCAGTGTCCTGTCATTTCTCAATGACAGTGTGCCGTATCTGTGTGAGTCACTGGTCATAATGGCGATCCTGTGGGTTGAGTCGACCATGATCACTGACTGCTGGACATTGCTTCTCTGTCAGGGGGTGACCTGTCTCGGTCTGTATCTCGCTGTCAACCGACTGTTGAAATCAAAAATACAGAGCGAGGTGTTCATGGCCCTGCGTGGAAAGAAACGGCTATAAATACTTTTTATCTAAATTATACGACAATCTTAGATTTACATCGACAAACAGAGATGAAAAAATTATTCATATCGATTGCGGCATTAATTGCTGCATCGCTGCTGGTTATGGCAGACAATTATCTCAAATATATAGAGTTGGCTGATGAGGCCGTTGCCAAACAAGACTGGTTACGCGCCGAGGAACTGCTGTGCGAGGCAATGAGGTCACAACCCTCTAATCCTCAGAACGTGATGCTCCTCTCAAATGTGGGGATGTTTCAGTTTTACCGCGGTGAGGACTCACTTGCCCTGCATACGCTCTCAGAGGCTCGCGCGATAGCCCCCGCATCGACGGTTATCCTCAAGAACCGCGCCAAAGTGCTGTCACACATGGGTCGCAGCGATGACGCGATGAAAGATTATGACAAGATCATAGCGATGGACTCGATCAACTCTGACGCTTACTTTAACCGCGGCTATCTGCGGTATATCAAGGGTGACTCGGCGGGTGCGAGAGCCGACTACGATATGTTGTTGAGGCTCAAACCCGATGACCCGCAATCACTGCTTGTCATGGCGGTGATGTACAGTAACCGTGGCGATTACGATGAGTCTATCTCCTTTTATAACCGGCTGCTCAAGAAAGTCGAGAAGGCTGAGTATTATACCGGTCGAGCTATGTGCCGTCTCGCTAAAGGTGATCTGGCCGAGGCATCAGACGATATAGGACGCGGTCTCGAACTCAATCCGGAGGATGGCGAACTGTATTACTGCCGCGCGTATCTGCATCGGCTGCAATACAGTAACGATGCCGCTAAGGCTGATGCAGCCTTGGCGATGCGTTACGGTGTATCAAAAGAGCGTATTCAGGAACTCTTCAATGAGTAGCCGGCAGGGACAGGACGCGGGTGTTTTAATTGGCGACGGATGTTGAGCCCGGGGTATGCCGCATGAAGATGACGGTCTGTAATAATCCTCGGGTAAGCAGATAGAGGATAAATGCAAGCCATAGCCCGTGATTTCCCATTGACTGGAAACTGATAAGGTAGGTGACGAAGAATACCGTCATCGCCCCGACCATCGAGATCAACAGGCCTCGGGTCATTGTCGCACCGATAAAGACGCCGTCCCATGCAAACGCCGCAAAGCCGGCAAACGGCACTGTCACCGCCCACAGATAATACTCATGTGAGGCGGTTATCACGTCACCGTCATCGCTGAGGAGTCTGAGAAACCCCTCGCCACCAACGAAATAAAGTGTGGTGAACAGAGCTGCCCAGAGTATTCCCCACATAAACAGCTGTCTGACACATAGTTTCATTGATCGGTAATCACGGTCACCGACAAATCGGCCGACAAGTGCCTCACCGGCAAAGGCAAATCCATCCATCATATACGAGAACAGAATAAACAGCTGCATCAGTAAGGTATTGACTGCCAGTATGAGTGTTCCCTGCTGCGCGCCGGTGCGCGTAAACCACATGGTCACGGCTATCAGGCAGATTGTGCGCAGCATGACATCTATATTGACTCTGAAGAATCGTTTGAGCTGATCGAGATGTAATATTTCGGCGATAGTCACCGATACCTGACGGTAACGTCTGAGGAAGAGGAAGCCGGCACCGAAGCCCGTCCACTGGGCGATAAGCGTACCGGTGGCCACGCCGGGGATACCCATGTCGAGCAGGTAGACCAGTATCAGGCTTGAGGCGATATTGACCAGGTTGATTATCAGTGATACCCACAGGAGCATACGTGAGACCTGCATTCCTAAAAACCATCCCGACAGAGCGAAATTACCCAAGACAGCCGGTGCTCCGAAAATCAGTATGCTGAAATATTGCGCGCTCAGTGTCTCAGTGACAGAGTCGGGGTGCAACAGGTCGCTCAGCAGTAGATAGAGGGGGTATTGCAACAGAATTATCAGTATACCGATCATCACCGCGAGTATCAGCGAGCGTCGCAGCACGAGGGTTGTCGCTTTGGTGTCACCCGCTCCGTAAGCCTGCGCCGCGATACCCGACGTGCCCCCGCGCAGAAATGAGAAGAGCCAGTAGATCATATTGAACATTACACCGCCTATGGCGATGGCGGCAATATACACCTCACTCCCCAGATGGCCCACGATGGCGGTGTCCACCAGGGCCAGCAGGGGAGTGGTTATGTTAGCGGCAATCGAGGGGATCGCCAGGCGTAGGATCTTGCGGTTCAAAATGACGTAGGGTCTGCTTAGATTTTCTTGACACGCAGAGAGTCAAACCAGAGGTAGGCGATCAGGGCAACGTAGGCCACTATGCCGAGAATCTGCAATGTGCCGGCATCAAGCTGACAAGTATACTCAAAGCCGCAGAATCGGGTAAGGGCGGCAAATACACCGAAGAGTGCACCGCCGGCAATGAGGCCTGAGGCGATGAGTGTACCGCGGTCACGACGGCTGTCGTTGATCGATTTCTCTTTAGATGAGTGTGACACAAACCAGGCGATGGCACCGCCTACCAGCAGCGGGGTGTTGAGCGACAGGGGGATAAACATACCCAGACAGAATGCTAACACTGGCACTTCGAGCCAGTTGAGCAGCAGGGCGAGGATGACACCGACCATATAGAGAATCCAGGGGGTGTCTCCACCCATCATCAGCGGTTCGATCACCTTGGCCATGGCGTTGGCCTGCGGAGCGACAAGTGCATTGGGATCATCGGGGTTGAAGCCGTAAACCTGATTGAGCACGAGGATAACACCGCCGACAGTAGCCGCCGAGACGAGCGTACCGAGAAATTTCCACTGCTCCTGCTTTTTGGGTGTCGTGCCGAGCCAGTAACCTACCTTGAGGTCGGTCACAAAGCCGCCTGCCATAGAGAGGGCGGTGCAGACGACCCCACCGATGACCATTGAGGCGACAATACCTGATGTGCCTTTAAGGCCTATTGCGACAAAGATAGCCGAGGCGATGATCAGGGTCATCAGGGTCATACCCGACACGGGGTTAGAGCCGACGATGGCGATGGCATTGGCCGCCACGGTTGTAAAGAGGAATGCAATGAATGTCACCACAATCCATGCCACCAGAGCCTGCCACCAGTTGTGGATGACGCCGAACCAGAAGAACAGCAGCACTGCGATCAGGGCGATGGCGATAAAGAACACGATATGTTTCATCGAGATGTCGAGCTGCCAGCGCACGGGCTTGGCGGCGTCGGCTGCGCCCCCTTTGAATTCGCGCCCTGCCAGCCCTACAGCCTGACGGATGATGGGCCAGGACTTGATGATGCCGATGACACCGGCCATGGCGATACCGCCGATACCGATCATCCTGACATAGTTGCCGAAGATTGCGTCGGGGCTCATCGCGGCTATCTGCTCGTTACCGTATGTTCCCATCAGGGGGACAATCACCCACCATGCAAAGAGCGAACCGGCAGTGATGATAAAGGCATATTTAAGACCGATGATGTACCCGAGACCGAGCACGGCCGCACCGGTGTTGCAGCTCAACACGAGTTTGGTCTTGGCGGCGATGGCCTGACCCCAGCCACTGACGGTGGTTGAGAGGGTCCCGGCCCAGAATCCGAATGTCTCGACGACATAGTCATAGATACCGCCTATGAGCGAGGCGATGACGAGGGTCTTGGCCTGAGAGCCACCCGAGACACCGGCGGTCTGACCGCTGGCGAGTACCTGAGTAGTGGCCGTGGCTTCGGGGAAGGGATATTTACCGTGCATATCCTTCACGAAATATTTGCGGAAGGGTATGAAGAAGAGGATACCCAGCACACCGCCCAGCAGCGAGCTGAGGAAGATCTGGAAGAAATCGACCGAGATCTCGCGGTATTTAGATTGCAGTATGTAAAGAGCCGGCAGGGTAAAGATGGCACCGGCCACGATTACGCCCGAGCAAGCTCCGATTGACTGTATGATGACGTTCTGACCCAACGCGTTTTTCTTGCCGAGCGCGCCCGAGAGACCCACGGCGATGATGGCGATAGGTATGGCGGCCTCAAAGACCTGGCCCACTTTAAGGCCGAGATAGGCGGCTGCGGCCGAGAAGATTATACAGAGCACCAGACCGAGCACCACCGAGTAGACGGTGACCTCGGGGTAGGTGCGTGCCGGGTGCATCAAGGGGCGGTACTCCTCGTCGGCGGCAAGTTCGCGGAACGCATTTTCAGGCAATTCCAGGGGATCGGCTTCGGGTGTCATCTCAGGATTGCGGGGCACGGCGTTATCGGCCGGCTGAAAATTCTTTTCTGTTTTCATTTATCTGAAGTGTGATTGATTGGCGGTGTTGGGCTGAGGGGGAGAGGGTTAAGATGATTGAGAGGGGAGAGATGTGGCCGACGGACGCGAGAGGATGTCGAACGTATCGACATAAATCTCAGTGGTGCGTCGGTTTATGGCATTGAAATCCTGCCAGTCGCGGGTGCGGAGTTTCCCCTCGATATACAGTTTTGTGCCTTTTGTGACATATCGCTCGGCTATCTCGGCGTTGCGATCCCACATGACGATATTGTGCCACTCGGTACGCTCTGGCACATCAGTGCCGTTGGCGGCCCGATAGGCACGTTCGGTCGTGGCCAGCGAGAAAGTGGCACACGGCCGCTGACCTACATATCTTATCTCGGGATTTTTCCCGACATTGCCTACAAGAATGACTTTATTGACAGACATACGTCTTGCGGGAGATGATGGTTTGACACTATGTTGGCAGCTACAAATTTAGCCAACTTTCGTCAAACTGCCAAACATGAGAGCGGGTTTACCGATAACAGTTCATTTAAAGGGAAACACGCTCTTATATCTTGTGACCCGGGATGTCAGCGTTTTTTGCGCGGCTGACCGTATTCATCGGCCTCATAGAGATCATCAAACTCATCTGAATAACCCTCGATTTCCTCGGGATCATAATCGTCGGGATACTCCTCAGAGTCATATTCATCATAGTCGCCGGCGTCAAACTCATCTTCGTCGAGCATACGTCCGCCGGCATCGGGCGCTTCCTCATAATCCTCTGTCGGGGTGGGGGTGAAGATAAACTCGTCCTCCTCTCGCACACGGTGATGCCCGTCGAGGGGACGGTGGGTGATGGGTATCTCCTCTATACGGTTTGCATCATCATTGATGGCTTTCCAGAGTACATCCTTGAGTTGCACAAGTCCCTCGCCGGTGACTGCCGAGATGAACACGTGCGGGACATCGTCGGGGAGTGTCGGCTCGATCTCTGCCTTGAGTTCGTCATCGAGCATATCACTCTTTGAGATGGCCAACACGCGCTGTTTGTCAATAAGCTGGGGATTAAAGCGGCGCAGCTCCTCGAGCAACACCTCATACTCACGGGCGATGTCATCAGCATCAGCCGGTACCATAAACAGTAGCACCGCATTACGTTCGATATGACGGAGGAATCTGAGGCCCAGACCCTTACCCTCGCTGGCACCCTCGATGATACCGGGGATGTCGGCCATCACGAATGAGCGGTTACCGCGATACTCGACTATGCCGAGCTGGGGCTCCATTGTCGTGAAGGGGTAATCTGCAATCTTGGGGCGGGCAGCCGACAGGGCAGACAGCAGTGTCGATTTACCGGCATTGGGAAAGCCGACGAGACCGACATCGGCAAGCAGTTTAAGTTCGAGCACGACACTGCGCTCGACTGCGGGTTCGCCCGGCTGTGCATAGCGGGGTGTGCGGTTTGTGGCTGATTTGAAGTGCCAGTTACCCAGACCGCCACGGCCACCTTTGAGCAGCTTGACCTCCTGGCCGTCCTCGGTGATTTCACACAGATATTCGCCGGTCTCGGCATCGAAAACCACCGTGCCGCAGGGTACCTCGATTATCTGATCTTCACCGTCCTTGCCGAAACTGCGGCCTCCTGACCCGCTCTCACCGTTACCGGCAAAGACATGACGACGGTATTTTAGTGGGAGCAGTGTCCACATATTTTTGTTGCCTTTGAGTATGACATGGCCGCCACGGCCACCATCGCCTCCGTCAGGGCCACCTTTGGGGACATATTTAGCGCGATAGAAGTGACGCGAACCGGCGCCCCCCTTACCGCTGCGGCAAAGTATCTTGACGTAATCTATGAAGTTTGAATCTGCCATAACCAAGATGTTTTTAACGTTTAACAGTGTCGTGTCAGAATCGCCTCATGGCACGGTGATGCCTCATCAGCTCCTCTGCGTGGCGGAAGTCGGCCGGCGAACCTATGTCTATCCAGATGCCGTCGATGGGGAAATATACGACTTTCTTATTATCGGCAATCGCTCTCTCGATCAGATCGGGGGCATCGGCCGGTACATTGCGGTCAAGGGAGTCGAGCAACCTGTTTGAGAAGATGTATATCCCGGCGTTGGCGTAGTATGAATATGTAGGCTTCTCATCAAGAGCCAGCACCTCGCGGTCGCGTGTGGCCAAAATCGCGTATGGCACCGACACCGTGTAGGGGATTGCGGCGATGGTGACGTCGGCTTGTTCCGCCTTATGAAATAAAAACATTTCTTCGAGCGAAAGAGTTGTCAACAGATCGGAATTCATCACCAGTGTATCTCCCGAAGGGTCGCGTGTGACGAGCGAGGCCGCTCCGATAGTGCCTAAGGGTTGCTCCTCAACGACACATTTTACATCGATGCCGAATACAGGTTTTGAGAAATGATCGATCAGTTTCTCTGCCATATAACGGGTGGTCACGGTCACATCGGTGATGCCTGAGCGTGCCAGGTTGCGCACGTTATAGTCGATAATCGGCATGCCGTCGATTTCGAGCAATGGTTTGGGGGTGGTGAGTGTGAGCGGTCTGAGTCGTTCTCCCTTACCGCCCGCCATCAGTATCGCGCTGAGCGGCAGCACTGTATCTGTCTCTGTGAGATTGATGATCTCTATAAGTTTCCCGGTGCTGTCGATAACGGGTAGCAATCGTATCCCTTTGTTACGTGCACTCTTTATCGTCTCGACAGATACCTCGGTGTTAAGATAGATGAAGTCTTGGTGGGCAGCCTCAGAGATCGGTGCATCAAGGGGAGTCCCCGCAAGGAGCGCGCGGCGGATATCCCCGTCTGTGAGCGTACCGGTGACTTTATTGTCATTATCTGTGACGATGAGTGTCATCACGCCGTCACTGAGGCTGTTGAGTTGGCTGAGTGCGGTTAGCAGCGGGACTTGTGAGTTTATGATATGGGCATCCATGGCGCGGAAATAAGAGGTAATGAGACGAGTCATCTCTGCTGAGGATTGATGTCGCCGGCATAGTTGTCACCGGGGTCGAGGTCGCGGGTACGTGAGGTGAGCAATGCACGGGCTACCGTCAGATCAAGAGGTGTGTCGATGTCTACCGAGTCTTCGGCGCTCATCACGTATGGCAACCGGCGTGTGAATGCGCCCAATGGCATGCTGCGTATCGCCTCCGGATCTATGACATAAACGGCACCGTTATATTCCCAAGCCGGGGGGGCATCCTGGCGGCGTGTCAGCAGCCCGTCACCCTTTGATATATGCAACCACCCCGTTTCGGGGTCAGTCTCAAAGCAGTTATAATAGGGGTTGGACGATGTCTCGCACACCGACACGACCATATCGGTCTCTGCGGGGCGGAACAATGATATCGCCTCGGAGGTGTGTCTGCCTGTGCGGAACGGCGATGTAGGTTGCAATAGCACCACGCAGTCATATTCTATTCCCTGACTGTCGGCATACTCCATCGCGTGCAGTATGACTTCACGTGACCCTGCCGAGTCTGTCGAGAGATAATCGGGTCTGAGAAAGGGTACATCTATACCTTCTTCGCTCGCTTTTGCGGCGATTTCGGCCGAGTCAGTTGAGACTATAATCCGTTCGCGCCCAAGCAGATCTCCCTCATCGCGCGACCCGTTGAGAATCATGATGGTATCGAGGGCGGCATCAATACTGTATGCAATCAGCGGGCGACCCCCGAGATCAATGATATTCTTGCCCGGGATACCTTTGCTGCCACCGCGGGCGGGAATGATGAAGATCGGCCGCAGAGTCGATGGGGCTGTCGGTGTGTCGCTCATGATTATTTGGTGTCTGATGACGTGGAGGTGGTAAAGCTGAACTGATGGTCGATGAATTTCTTTGACGCGAGTTTTTGCAGGTCGGTGTGCAGCAATCGGGTGACTATGCGGTTGACCGTGTCACGTTTGGCATAGGGGTTGTCGGTCTCGAGAGCAAGTCGTTTCCCGGCCGGCGAGAGGGCATATGAGATGGCTTGATGTATCTGATCAGCCTCAGCTTCGCAATGTATGACCGACGAGGCTGCGATACGCCCCTGCTGACGTATGCCGATGTCTACGGTGGGGATGTGCATTGACGGCACCTCGACTATGCCGCTCGACGAGTTACCCACCACGGCACTGACATAATGCAGAGCCGACAGGTAGCGGCTGCGTCCGAGTGAGGGTACGACGGCCACACGTGTCGGGTTAGCCTGCCGGTACTCCTCAATCATGCGTATGACTATCTCTCCGTCAGGATCATTGTTGGGGTAAGTGAAGATCACGTGTGATGCTTGGAATCCGTCGAGAGCCTGCAACAATGCCTCACACCGCTCCTCGACCGGTATGGGGTCTCTGGTGGCAGGATGCAGTGTGACGAGCAGGGTAGAGGTGTTGATGTCGAGACCGATAAACTCCTCAAGTTCTTTTTTAGGGATGACCGGTTCGTTTAAGATGTTGAATACCCCTAAAGCACCGGTATTGAATACATGCTCGGGGTCTTCACCCATCGAAATCACGCGCTCTCGGTAAGCATCGGTAGCGGTGAAATGCAGCGATGAGAGCTTGGTCAACGCATGGCGGATATTGTCATCAAATGCACCCTCTGAGATCTCTCCGCCGGCGATATGGGCGATGGGTATACGCATGATGGTTGCCGCAGTGGCTACGGCGAGCATCTCATACCGGTCACCGAGTATCACCACCATATCAGGTTTGAGCCGGTCAAATGCCCGGGCCATACCCTCAAGACACTTGCCGGTGGCAATGGCCGTGTCGACAGTCGAGTCGGTAGGGGCATTCATCTCGACCCTCTCATCGATCTCAAACCCGTCATCAATAATCTCGTTGACAGTCATTCCATACCGTGGATCGAGGTGCATATTAGTGGCGATAATCTGCAACCGGGCCATCTCGCTATCGCGCAGTTTGCGTGCTACGCCGCAGAGTAACCCCCAGTCGGCTCGTGTCGAGGTGACGATGCAGATTTTTCGAGGCATGGAATCCTGAGTCATTATCGCGAGGCTTTACGTAAAATTTATATTGACCTTGTTGAGATGCTGCTCATTTGTGGGTGGTTGACGAGTCTCATAGGGCTCGCGTGATGTTGTGGGATCGGGGTCGCGATCAATATGCTGTGCCGTTGACCTCAACCTGACGGTTAAAGCGCGCGCACTTAAAGTTGAGTTTCATTGTCTTGCCCGCTACAACCGTACCGTTGATATCGGTGAGGGCAAATGCGGGGTAGGGGTCTTCACCTATCTCGGGGGTGAGGTTGGCGATGGCAAAGCGGTAACCGTCATCGGTGAATGTCATCGGTATATCCTTAAATCTCATTATGCCGAGGTTTGTGGGCATACCGTTGAGAAAGAGCGGATTGGCTATCTGTACCTCAGCCTTCATCGTTTTCTTGTCGATAATCACCAGATAGCGTGACTGGTTGGTGGTGAAGGGGGCGTCGTCAGGGTTGGTGATGTCGGTCGAGGTGGTGCTACCGATAAACTGGTTATGCGTAAAGAGAGTATTTACGTGATAACGGCCGTTGATAGTGAACGCGATGGTCACCAGATTCTGAGACCCGTCATTGCGCAGCACAAAATCAACATGCAGGTCAGAGATATTCAGCGGTGATACACCGGTCTCTACCTGGATGGACTGGGGGTTGTTGAGCTTCCAACCGGTCGAGGTGTACTCCATGCGCAGTTCAGGGAGGGTGAAGCTAACGGCATGCTCATTGGGGAGGTATTGCAGGCTGTTGACATAGAGCTGCAGGGTAGAGCGGTCGAGATTGACCAGTACACCCCAGTCTGCACCGGTGAAAATTTCTTGTGAATTATCGCTGTCATCTATCACCGACACATAATTGAGTGTCGATGAGATGGTCAGGTATTGTGAGTTCTCCTTGGGGGTGTCGTCGTTATTGCATGAGGTAATGATCAAGCCGATAATCAGGAGCGGGAGAAGTCTTAGAAATTTCATTATTGTAAGTGGGCTTTATATTGTTATCAGTCAAATATTTGTGACGTTATGTAGGGTTACATCTCCATCTGCCATGTCAAAGTGACACCGATTGAGAAACCGTTGCCACGTTGCAAGAAGGTGTTCCCTATTGAAACGAAATAAAACGTCGCATATTGCGTGGCCGTAATATTGTCGGCCCATATCTCGAGTCGGAAGTTGCGATGAGTAGCGGCGACCGACGCATTGAGAAGCATATAAAACGGTTGGATGGCACTGTTGGTCTCGTCCCAGCAGATGTTTCCGACACCACGTGTGTTAACCTGTAAGGCTGCCGAGTCGACAAATCCAGTCAGATGGCGGGTATACCCCGCGCCTATAAACAGGGTGTTTGACGGGGCGTAGGGGATGCGCTTGCCCGAGTAGTCAGCCCGTCCGTTGTTAAAGTCGAGAAACCTCGCGTCTGTAAATCCGTAGGAACCCTTAGCGAACCATCCGCTGAGGGCCTGATAAGAAGCCGCAAGCTCGATACCGCGTGAACGGGCTCGCCCGGCATTGGCCATGATGCGTCCGGTGATCGTACCCTCGGGGAACATGGTTATCTGCTGATCCTCAATGTTGATCCAGAAGGCCGAGAAGTCGACGTTAAGCCGTTGGTCGAGAAACCACAGATGCGCACCGATCTCAAAGGTCCAGTCGGTCTCGGGGCTGTATGCTACCGTCTGATCCACGTCATATTGCATCGACAGACCCATATCGGCCATCAGCCGCTGTTGCAGGAAGTCTGAGAACATCTGGGTGTTGTATCCCCCGGCCTTATATCCTTTGGTGGCAGATGCGTAAACGTTTCCGGTCATTTCGGGCAAGTTGTATGACAACGAGAGTTTGGGCAGCAACTGGGTGTAGTCGTGAGACAGACTCCCCGACTCATCTATCTCGACCCGGGCGTTGCGGTAGACCGGCAATGGCGTGGTCTGTGGCATTGACGGGTCGGCGTTGTGATAGACCGTGTATCCGGTGTTACAATGGCTGCGGTATCTTAGGTCTGTGCGTTCCCAGTCAAGCCTCAGCCCGGCAGTGATGGTGAAATCGCCGAGTGTGAGGGAGCTCTCATGATAGGCCGACAATCCCCCCGAGGGCATCGTGAAGTCACTGCCAAGGGTAAAAGAGGGGGAATCCCACGCGATCGGGTAGTAGGGGTTGGCATTATTGCGGTTGGCCACAATGAGGCGGTCGATACCGGTGCTGTAAAAGGTCACCGGTGCTTGCATGTCAGAGTGGCGGTAATATCCGAAAACGCCTGTCAGCCATGAATATTTGCCGGTCTTAGGGCCGCGGGCGACAAAGTCGCCGGTGACCGCCCACTCCTTACGTTTCTGAGTGAGAGTGAAATAGTCATCGGTCGTGAAGTCCTGATCGAGGGTCATGTCATCATCGAGATATTGCACACTCATTATAGATGAGAATGTTATACCCTTGAATGAATGTTTGACGGTGAGACCGTCGATAAATGACAGACGGCTGTAATAGCAGGTATCGTTGTAGGCAATCTTCCCGGCGGCCACATCGAGATAGGGGTAACCGTGTTGTCTGCCGCGCGTGAGCATGGCGGTATTCTCGACCACCACCTTTGATGAGGGGCGAAACGCGGTCTTCCATCTCAGGCTGCCGTAACTCTCGCTGCCTGCGTTGCTGTTATTATAAAGATTGCGGTGAAAACCGTCTGTGCCCGACAGTTCGCCTGTGAGTGACATCCCGAGTTTGCCGGTGAGTCGGCGGTAGATACCGGCTGAGGCGCGCCAAGTGTTATGATTGCCGTATGATAACCGTGCCCTGACACCCTCGTAATTCAGGGGCGAGAGGGTGTAGATATTGATCAGTCCACCCATTGTGTTACGTCCGTAGAGGATATTCTGAGGGCCTCGCAGCAGTTCGATACGGTCTATATCAGCCAGGTCAACATCATAATTGTCTTTATTTATAATAGGTATATTGTCGATATTGAGCCCCACCACCGGTTGGTCGATGCGTGTACCCAAGCCGCGCACATATATTGATGATGTCATGCGCGACCCGTAGGCGGGGATATAGAAGTTAGGGGCGAATGCCGATGCTTCGCGCAGATTAATCAGGTCGTATGTCTCGATAGCTTTGCGTCCGATATATGTCACCGCCTCGTCAGCCTGAGGATTGTTACCCCCTTTTATGGCCGAGACCGAGACCTCGCCGAGACTGATCTCGCGGAGAGAGGTAGCCGTGCTGTCGGGTGATAAAGAGCCAACGCCGGCCTCTCCGGCATAAGCTATAGGGGTCGCGATGACGTTGATAATCAATAATATGTGCAGTAAGCGAATAACAGACATACCTGAGTATGGGTGGGCCGGCCCGTGCCGCAGCGCAAAATATGTTAAGCCATGTGATTTGTCGGGTGCAAAGTTACGATATTTTCCTAAGATTGTAAATAAATCGTAAAAAAAAGGTATAAATTTGGTGTAACCCGATTTTAAGTGTTAATTTTGAGGAATTAAAACCGATCCGTAATGGCAAAAGAATTACCCCGCGAAGATACAGACCTGATCGAGCGACTCCGGCAACCTGCTACCTGCCGCGAGGCGTTCAATGATGTCATGCGGCGGTATTCAGAGCCGCTATACTGGCAGATACGCCGTATGGTGGAGAGTCACGATGATGCCAACGATATACTGCAAAACACGTTTCTCAAGGCGTGGCAGTCGGTCGACGGATTCAGAGGTGACGCCAAGTTGTCGACATGGCTCTACAAGATAGCCCTCAATGAGTCGATAACATTTTTGGCAAAGGAGCGTAAAAGATTGAGTATCAGTATTGATGATGAAGAGAGCCATCTGGTCAACCTCATTGAGAGCGATGAGTATGTCGACGGTGACGATCTTGCACTTAAACTGCGTAAGGCGGTAGCCTCTCTGCCCGAGAAACAACGGCTGGTATTCAACATGAAATATTACGATGAGATGAAGTATGAGCAGATGTCTGAAATTCTCGGTACTTCGGTCGGAGCGTTGAAGGCTTCTTATCATATAGCTGTCAAGAAGATAGAACAATATTTTGCCGAAACCGACTGACGGTGTCCGGCGGCCGTATAAAATTTATCACCACGGGTTAAACCTTTGGTTTCGCAATGAGTCAAAATAGCAGCTTCAAGAACAACTGCAATGAAAACTGATAAGGAAAATATACTTGACAAAATAGGCCGACGAGACGGTATGACCGTCCCTGACGGGTACTTTGCCGATTTCGAGAAGCGGATGGAGGCAATGCTCCCCCCTAACGAGGCGGCCGAAATCGTCAGGAAGATCGAGGCGCCGAAGACATTATGGGGTAAGATCCGCCCCTTTGTCTACATGGCGGCGATGTTTGCCGGCGTGTGGTGTATGGTCAAGATGTTTGCCATGCTTGGCACGGGCGGTGGTATAGACCTGTCGATAGACAATAATGAGGTGCTCTCAAACGCTCTCTCTGACGAGACTTTTATCTATGAATATCTCAGGGATGATGTCTCGGGGCGCGAGGTGCTTGAGGAGATGTATCTCGACAGCATCTCGGTCGATGATATGATTCCGGCAGACTCTCTCGATGAGTCACTCGACTGGATGACTGAGGAATAACGGTTAATGATATAATAATTTCCCCCCCTGAAAGTTACAGGTTATGAATATCAGGATATTGACACTCGTTTCGCTGCTATGGCTTGCCGTCCTCTCGATCTCGGCGCGCCCCGCACCTCAGAATCAGGGTGACCGCGAGCAGTGGATGACCGAGATGCGCCAGTATAAACGGCTCTACCTCACCAAAGAGTTGCAGCTCACCCGTGAGCAGCAGACCAAATTCTTCCCCCTTTATGAGGAGATGGAGGATGCCGAGGCTAAGATAGATGATGAGTCGCGCGCGATGGAGAAGCGGGTCTCTGATCTCCCCACGGCGACCGACCTCGAGTATGAGAAAGCCACCGAGGCCATCTATGATTCGGCGATCAAATCGGCCCAGATCGAGCGTGAGTATATGGATAAGTTTAAGGATATTCTCACGCGCAAGCAGCTCTTCCGGCTCAAAGGAGTTGAGCGTCAGTTTAACCGCGAGATGATGCGCCAGCATCACCGACTGCGCACAAAGGCCAAAGCCGAAAAAGAGAAAGATAAGGATAAATAACCGTGATGCCCCCCGGATTGACCGTCAACAGTCAGCCGGGATTGTTTCTCCTCACGAATACTTATTACGCGGCGTGTCGCGTTTGCCCCCGTCACGGCAGGTGCAAATGGTCAACACGCTGCGATGTTTATAATATATGACCATGACAAAGACCCGATACTTTCGCTCAGTCATAATCATTATCACGATGATATTAGCCAATTCATTATTCAGCAGGTCACACGCTGCCGCTCCGGATTTCGCTTTCCCGGAGAAGGTCGAGAAGAGTGCTGAGGCAGACCTCAAAGCTGCGCTTAAAGCCTCTGATGGCAAGGGGGTAGTAAACGCCATGATACGACTGGGCCTTGCCCACTCGATTGTCAACACCGACTCGATCGGCGCGTTTATTGAGAAACTTGAGGGTATCACTGCCCGCGAGAAAGATCCGCTGACCAAGTCGCTGCTCAATGCTCTCGAGGCGCGCATATATGTGCAGTTATACGATGCCGACAGTTGGACGTATGACCGACGAGAGACAGTGGCTGACAGCGGTAATGATTACCGTAAGTGGAGTGCCGGGCAGTTTCTCAACAAGGTCATGGATCTGACCTCCGGCTCACTCAAGGATGCCGAGGCGTTGCAACAGTCTCCCCTCAATGACTATGTCGGGATTGTGGATATTAACCACGAAAATCTAAGGTTTTATCCGACATTATTTGATTTCATCGCAGGTGTCGGGATCGCGAATCTCAAGGAGTTTGCCCCGCCCCACCGTATGAAGATTCTCTCTCCGTTACTGATAACAGATCCGACCAACCCCGCGTTGCGTCCCGGACCGACCTGCCGCCCGATGGCGATGATTCTGGGGCTATACTCGGCGCTGATACGGTTTCATGCCGACCGGCCCGCGCCGTTGTTCCAACAGCAGGTGTCGGTCAGAGATTTCGTCCGCTATCATGTCTATAACCCCGATGAATATAACTCGGGCGAGGGTAACAGTGTGTGGAGTCTCTATCTTGATGAGGTGCTCAGGCTTTACAAGGATAACTGTGACAGCGAGTTTGCGGGGTTATTTCTCTGCGCGGCAGATGAGGGTGACTCCGGTGACCGGGCTCGCGAACTTTACCGCCTGCTCAATGAGTATCAAGAGCGGTTTCCCGGCAGTTTCCTCAAGCCCAATATTAATAATGCGTTAAAAGAACTGACCAAGACGTCGGCTGATATTCAACTGCCGGCTCAGGTCGCTCCCGGCCGCCCTATTAAGGTTAAGGTCAATGCCCGCAATGCGCGCAAGATTGCAATTCAGCTCAACAAGCTCCCGGATAATGCCGACCTAAGTCGGTCTGAGGTATGGCCATCGTCCGGCAATCAGGGTGTTATGGTTGATACGGCGGTTGTCAGACTCGATAATGAGATACCCTATATCACTGATGTCGAGACCTCATTGACATTCCCTGACTATGGATTATATATAATCAAACTCACGGTTGACGGCAAACAATCGTCAGGGAGTCACCAGGTAATAAGGTGCAGCGATCTGACCCTGTCGACACTCTCGGTCGGTGAAAGTCAGTCGGCATGGGTGATCAATGCCCTTGACGGGAATCCGGTCGCGGGAGCCGAACTGTTCTTTACCCCCTGGTCACGCAGACAGGGTAAATCTGCCCTCAAAGGTGTAACTGATGCGCTGGGAGAGAAAGAGCTTGCTGTCACGGAGTATGGCTTTATATCGGCAGCCAAGGGAGACGACAAGTTTGCTCCGCCTGTTTCGATCTTGACACAATATAATTATGCAGAACGCAAATCTGAGGGTATAGACATCTTCACGTCCTTAGGACTATATCGCCCCGGAGATGATGTTGAGTTCGCGCTGGTCGCATACAATACCGGCAATAACGGGCGCACGCCTCTGAGCGATGCGCGCATCGGTGTGACCCTCAGGGATGTCAACTATCAGTCGGTCGACACGATATTTCTCGTGACCGATTCATGGGGGCGTGCTGAGGGTAAGTTCACTCTCCCCACCGCCGGGTTGACCGGTCAGTTCTCACTGAGTGCCGCCAAGGTTACCGGGTCGGATAAAGTGTTGAATTACATCGGGTCACATTACTTCACCGTCAGCGATTACAAGTTGCCGACCTTTGAGGTGACCAAAGTGGCGGTCAACCGCCCCGCGACCTACGCCGACAGTGCGAGCGTGATCGGTAAGGCCGTCACATATTCAGGTTTCCCGGTCTCGGACGCCCAGGTAAAGGCATCCCTGACTGTACAGCAGGGATTCTGGTGGTGGAAAACCACTTCGACCGTATTCTTTACCACCGAGACGGTCACGGATGCCGACGGTCAATTTACTGTTGACATTCCGGCACAGGCCATATCATCTGCACCGTCACGTAACGGTATATTCGTATGCAACATCGAGGTGACGTCGGCTGACGGTGAGACTCGCACCATGACTGCCACATTCAATATGGGTAAACCGTTGGGAATCATTCCCTCAATCCCGGCAGTGATCAACGTCGCCCGTCAGTTTAAGGCCTCAGTCGAGGCGCGCGATGCCAACGGTGACCCCCGTCCCCTCGATCTGATATATACCGTCATGCGTGACTCTGTCAGGGTTGCTGAGGGGAAAATCCCGACCGGGTCTGTGACTTCGGTGATTTCAAACCTCCCCACGGGCGTTTATTCCCTGGAGTTCGCACCGGTTGACACTGCCTTGGCTGATCCCGCTCGCCCTTGTGAGATAACTGTTTACCGTCCCATGGATAAGGTTTGCCCGGTTGACTCACACCTGTGGATACCCGAGAGCAGCATTGTTGCAGATCCCGCCGGGTCATTCAGCATCATCACGGGGTCGGCGGCAGACAATGCCGTGGCACGTGTAATTGTCACTTCATATCCGGGCAAGATTGTCAACAAGCGTTGGGTTAATCTCAAGAGAGGTATGCAGTCGATCACAGGCAAGATTCCTGCCGGTGAGGAGTCGGTGAGAGTGCTGGTGCAGTCTGTCAAAGACTTCAAAGCCGAGAGTTATGAGGTGGCGGTCAAGAGTAATGCGGCACGTAAGAGTGTCACACTCGAGATTGAGACATTCCGTGACAAGGTAATCCCCGGACAGGATGAAAAGGTCACCCTTAGGGTAAAACCTGTCGGTGGAGCTGATGCCGCGTCTGCCGTGATGCTCGATATGGCCAATAAAGCTATTGATGTTTTGGCTCCCAATAACTTACGACTTAGTAAATTTAGCGACGCATCGTGGTCGGTGTCTTATGACGGATTGAGATTCTATAGCCGCAGTTATAACGCACACTCTAATATCAAGTATAGCGATGCGTATACGATTATCCCGCCGAAATTTCAGTTCTATGGTTTGTCGTTTGGCACTGTTGGCCGATACATGATGTCAAAATTTTCTATCAGAGGGTCGAGGTCAATGGCCACAAATGGCAGCGCCGATATGGTTGTCGAGGATAAAGCCATGATGGCTGAGGCTGATTATGACGAGGCAGCCGTAGAGACAATGGCCGCTCCGGCGGCTGCCGGGATGGCTGCAGATGCAGGGTCGGTATCAAGTGAAGAACCAAAAGAAAGTGACGACAGCTACCGGCCCTCTGAAATACCGCTGGCATTCTTCCGCCCGATGCTCACAACGGGTGAGGATGGCACTCTCGAAATAACCTATACCGTACCCGATGCCAATACGACTTGGATTTTGCGCGCACTTGCTTATAACAAGGAGTTGCTGGCGTCATCGGCAGAGGTCGAGATCGTTTCGTCAAAACCGGTGATGGTGTCGCAGAATGCCCCACGTTTCCTCCGCGCGGGCGACTCGATTACCTTGTCTGCATCAATAATGAACGACACTGACACCACCCGTGAGGTTAAGGTCATCTCTGAGATATTGTCTGCTGACGGGCTGACTCTGCTGTATAAGAATGAAGAGGAGCTGACACTCCCGGCCAAGGGATCGGCAGTGACCTCGGTCAGTGTCAATGCGCCTGTCGGACAGACGGGATTGATATACAGGGTGCGTGCAATGTCGGGTGACTACACCGACGGCGAGCAGTCGCTGCTGCCGATCCTCCCCTCTGAGCAGGATGTTGTCGAGTCTGAAATCTTCTATCTCGCTCCCGGTCAAAATTCATTCTCCATCTCGCTCCCGGCCGTGTCTGATGATGACAGGGTATATCTCAACTTCACTGAGAACCCTGCATGGCAGGTGGTTTCGGCTCTCCCCGGACTGCGTGATAATAGCATTAACTCATCTGTCGAGGCATCTGCCGCGCTCTTCTCTGCTGCTGTTGCCGAGGGTCTTATGCGTGAATATCCCGAGGTCGCAAGAGTGTTGCGCCGTTGGGTTGAGACCAATGATCCGGCGCTGATCTCCGAACTTGAGAAGAACAGCGAACTGAAAACTATGCTTCTCTCTGCTACCCCCTGGGTGTCAGAGGCTCTGAGCGATACCGAGCGGATGCAACGTCTCGCGTTGCTGTTTGACCGCCGCGAGACCTCTAAGGTGATCGCGTCGGCTATCGACCGTCTGGCTATGATGCGTGCGGATGGCGGTTGGAGCTGGTCTGACCGTTATCCTGTCGTTAGCCGGTGGGCCACTGAGGTCATCCTCGAAGAATTTGGACAGCTTAAGCGAATGGGGTATCTGCCCTCAGATCAGCGTCTTAATAAGATGATCAAGGAGACTGTGGCGTATCTTGACAAAGAGACTGCCCGTGAGTTCGCGCGCTATCCGCGTGGCGATTATTGGCTATATGTGATGATCCGTGATAATTTCACTGATATCCCGCTCTCGACGGCTGCGTCGCGCGTGGTTGAGGCGCAGGTGCAAAAGGCGCTTGCCGACTGGAAAAATGCGTCTGTGGCGATGAAGGGTGTATATGCCCTGATGCTTAATAATCATGGCTATAACGCCTCGGCCCGTCAGATACTGCAGTCGCTGCGTGAGTTTTCGACCTCGACCCCCGAGAAGGGTATGTGGTGGCAGCAACTCGACCGGTACTCAACTCTGTGGAGTTTTGACCGTGTGGCCATCACCTCTGTTATACTCGATGCGTTTAACGCCGTCGAGCCGGGTTGTGACGATGTCGAGAAGATACGTCAGTGGTTGATTCTTAACAAGACCAACAATGACTGGGGTAACGCTGTGATGACAACGCAGACCGTTGCCTCGATTCTCACCTCCGGCAAGCCGCTTAAGGTCAATCCGCGCGGCACGGCTATCCATGTTGGTGATACGCTTATTTTACCTGAGAATCAAGAATATGCGACGGGTGAGTTTACCGAGCAGATCACTTCATTGCTTTCTCGCCCCGAGACGTTGACCATCGATCGTCAGGCCGATTACCCCTCGGTCGGCGGGGTGGTGATGATGCGTCGGTTACCGATGGACTCTATCGCAGCTGTCGGCTGTCGCGAGATCACTGTCGCCAAGTCGATGATGGTGTTTGACGGCGAGCAATGGATTCCCCGCAATGAGTTTAAGGTGGGTGATCGTGTCAGGGTAGAGTTGACTCTCAATGTCGAGGATGATCTCTCGTATGTGGTGATCGAGGATTTGCGTGCGGCCGGCCTCGAACCGGTCGAGCAGCTCCCCCGTCCCATCGCTGCCGAGGGGTTATGGTTCTATCGCGAGAATCGTGACAGCAGTACCAATATATTTATCGACTTCATGCCCCGTGGTGTCTATCGTCTTGCATACGAACTCTTTGCTGCACAGAGCGGCGACTTCTTATCAGGTGTGGCTCAGGTGCAGAGTCAGTATAATCCGATTGTCTTGGCTCATTCGGCCGGTCAAACCGTTAAGATCGTGAGTGTAAAGTGATGCGTAGGGTTTATCTGATATTGATATTGCTGGCGCTCAGCGCATTGATCCGCCTGACAGCCTCACCCAAGCATGAGATGAGGGGTTTGTGGGTTGCCACGGTCTATGGTATCGATTGGCCCTCTACGACCGGGGCGACCCCGGCGGCTGCCGAGGCGCAGAAAAAGGAGCTGCGTGAGCTGCTCGATCTCGCCCGTCTCTCGGGTTTCAATGCTATCTTGTTACAGGTCAGACCGATGTCTGACGCGTTGTATAAGTCGTCACTTGAGCCGTGGAGCTCATACCTGACCGGCAGTCGCGGTACTGCACCTGCTGCGGGGTGGGATCCGCTGGCCTTTGCTGTCAAGGAGTGTCATGCCCGCGGACTCGAATTGCACGCCTGGGTTAACCCCTTCAGGTTCTCATCCTCTCCCAAATTACCCTCGACTGCTGCTGACCGACGCGCGATTGAGAAAGGTTGGGTGCTGAGTCACAACCGCAACATCACCACCAAGGTCAAGGGTAAGAATGGCCGGATGGTCAACAAGACGACTGTCAAGGGGGTGTCGATACTCGACCCGGGTAACCCCGAGGCGCGCAAGCATATCACTGCAGTATGCCGTGAGATAATCAGTAACTATGACGTTGACGGACTGGTATTTGACGATTATTTCTATCCTGAGAAGTTTCCCGTCGATGAGGGAGATGACCCGGTCAAGGTAGGCGATCAACGGCGTGCAAATGTCGCTGCAGCCATCGCAGAGGTGTATGCGATGATACAAGCCGAGAAACCATGGGTGAGGTTTGGGGTTGCCCCTGCCGGTGTGGCGGGTGGTAATGGCCGCGCTTGCGCACAACATGGGCTCAATCCTCCGACAGTCGGCAATGACTGGATGTATGACGATATCTATTGCGACCCGTTGAGATGGCTTGCCGACGGCAGTGTCGACTATGTTTCTCCCCAAGTGTATTGGCCGATGGATCATCCCACTAATCCGTTTGCTCCGCTCGTAGAGTGGTGGGCCGGTGTTGCCTGCCATTTCGGTCGTCATCTCTATGTCAGTCAGAATGTACCGAGTCTCCCGGCGGGGGACGCTGCCTGGCAAGAGCAACGCATCGAGGTGACAACGGGACGCAACGCGGCACGGGCTGCCGGGATTCCCGCAGGGCAGATTTTTTACTCGGCGGCTCATCTCACGGGAAAGAAAGCCAAAGGTTTGGCACGCGAGTTAGCCATGAACGAGTACGCCGGTCATGCATTGATGCCCCCGATGGAGTGGAAAGATGCCCCGCAGCCTGAAAAGGTGAAGAATCTCACCCGCACCGACAATTCGCTCAGATGGTTTGACCGCGGCAGCGGCCGTTATGTCTGCTACGCCATACCGAGAGATGTGGGGCTGATCGATGCAATGGCCGAAGACGGCAGAAATTTTGACAGCCGATATATTATAGGTGTGACATATGACAACAGTTTTGAGTTGCCGTTGTCTGCTCTGAAAGGGTATTGGTATGCCGTCGCCCCTTATGACAGATTTGGTAATGAATGGGAGGCAACGACTCTGAATGCCCCGGCTCTTTAAGGATTCTTCCCCCTAAATTATGACTCACTCAAACCGGATATAACCATATGGAGATCGACCGAATGTATATGCGCAGAGCTTTGCAGCTTGCCGCCAACGGACGTGGATTTACTGCTCCTAACCCCATGGTAGGGGCGGTCATCGTGGCCCGCGGGCGCGTGATAGGTGAGGGGTGGCATCGTCTGTGCGGACAGGGTCATGCCGAGGTCAATGCCGTTGCATCGGTCTCTGAGGCAGATACCCCGTTGCTCGCCGAGTCGACAATGTATGTCACTCTTGAACCATGTTCGCATTACGGTAAGACACCGCCATGCGCCCGTCTTATTATCGAGAAGGGGATAAAGCGCGTTGTAGTGGGTGCCGGCGATCCAAATCCTAAGGTTAACGGGCGAGGGATAGCTATGATACGCGACACCGGCGCCGAGGTGATCACCGGGGTGTTGGCTGATGAGTCGATTGCCTTAAATAAGGTGTTCTTCACGGCGCAGACCTTACATCGCCCTTATATTACCCTTAAATGGGCGCAGTCGGCTGATGGCTTTATGGATGTCCGACGTGGAGAAGGTGAGGGGGCGTACCGATTCTCAACCCCGGCAACGAAGCTGCTGACGATGAAACTGCGCGGCGAGAGTGAGGCGATACTCACCACTGCCGCCACCGTCAATGCTGATAATCCGCGTCTCAACCTGCGTCAGTGGACCGGTCGCCCTCCGCGCCCCTTTATCCTTGACCGCTCGGGTATACTCAACCATGATGCGCACCTCGCCGTAGAAGCTGTGATCCTCACCGGCGATAATCCCTTTGAAGTTATATTTAAGGAATATGGTGTGACATCGGTGCTGGTCGAGGCCGGTCCGCGTTATATGTCACACCTCCTTGAGACGGGGATGTGGGACAGCCTGCGTGTCGAGATCGCCCCTGTTGCGCTCGGCGACCGCGGCATCTGCCCTGCCCCCTCACTCCCGTTCGGCACGGGCATCCTCGACCGCACCGAGAAATTTGACGCCAGCGATCTCCTATACTTCCACCGCCGCGGCTCAATCGCCGCCCTCAATTCCCTCTAATATCCGGCACACCTCCCCCTCAGCCACAGCCATTTCATGGCTGAATCCACGGTAATCCACGGCGTTTTGAGGTATAGGTACACCTATCACGATGATTCTCCCCCCGAGACCATTGAGGGTATATTCATAATGAATTACGCCTGATGAAGTATGAGGAAAAATAAAGATCCCTTTGTCAAGGTTGAGGATATGCATATAAGAGATTAACTGATGGCAATCATCACGTTGCAGTTGCCTGTGATCATCGAGGAGTTTATATTTCGCATCAATCACACACCCGGCGGTGATGAAATCAGGATAACGTGGATAAAAGCTGCCGGGTGAAAATGTAAGGTCACCATGCTTTCGGCGGCTGTTGAAAAGATGTATCGCTCCCGTCGATTTACGGTTATCGGGATGCCGAAAGGTTGACGCTACTCTCTTACCGCTCTTTTCACGGATAACTTTGTCGAGGTAAGATTCCCATAACCATGCTCCGTCAAAGATGATGCCGTTGAAATGATTGCGCGAGCCATTGTAGTGTATGCCGCATCGGCGCAAGATCATCAGGCATAGATGTTGCAGTGGGGTATATTCGATAAAGTAAGGATGATTAACGGGTTTGATATTGTCATGTATCACTCGTTCGCGTAAGTTACGTTGATAAGATGGGGTCGACTCTGTTATCTCAGCCACACATCGGCTTGTCTCCCTGTCGGCTGCCAATATATAATGGCTGTTGGGGAGTTGTCTTATCGTCTCGATGGTATGACGTATAAGTTGGGTGATGTGATTGGCAGCGAGTCTTTCGCGAGAGGAGTATGCGATCTTTCCCCTGAACGGAATATTGTGACGAAGATGGCGAGGAATATTGACAGTCCCTTTTATCGCTGCATCATTTTTGTTGAGAGAGGTATAGCACCGGTATATACCACGTGAGAGCGCTCTTTTGAGATAGTAGGGGAATAGATAGATGAGCAGGTTTAGTTGGGAATCGGTTGTGTAGGGATGGTCGAGGTCTAACAGCCTGACAGACATGGCTCGTGACAACATATAGTGCAGGAAATAATCGGGTTGTGTGGTGAATCTCGATGTTATCGAGAACGTGACATCCCCATTCCCGACGTATCCCATCAGATTTCCGGTGGCGATACTGCCATCTCGATAGAGTGTGATGATAGGTTGTTTATCCTCATCTCCACTGCTCTGATTGCCCGGTGGGATGATGATCATATCGTTCTCCTTGCCAAGACTGCTCAATGGTACACCCGACAGATCCCTGAGAAAAATCATCTCAGGGGAGTCAGAGGGTAGCGACATATAAGAGCGGCAGATGCTATTGTCAGTTGTTGTCAACCTTTGATGAGACGGGGGTGTCATAGTGATGGCGGAGTGATTTCATAGTCTGCTCTTTATCCTCGGTGCCTCTGAGATATTCGGCCAATACACCTTCAAGATGATAATTCCACAGATCCTTAAACGGCTCTGAAGAATTGATATAGTTCGTTATACTAAGGAAATATGCCGGTCCGATATGGTATGGCGACCCCAGTGACGGTATCTCAGAGATGGCGTTATTGAGCGATTTAAGACGCCCTTTTGCCTTCTCAATTATGTCTGGTGATACCCCCTCGCCGATAAGTGTGTCGAGCATCTCGAGGCGCTCGTCACTTTTGATCTCACGCCATGCAAAGCGGCGGCGGATAGCAAAGTCCATTGTCTCAACACCTCGGTCTATATCATTCATTGTGCCGATGATATAGACATTTTCGGGGATGTAAAACCCGTCGGCAAATGTATCGTCCTTTTCGATAAGATTGTGATATTGAGTGGCAATTTTCCCTTTCTCTCCCCGATATGACGGGTCAATTGCAAAAAACAATTCGCCGAATATCTTGGCGAGTTCCCCTCGGTTTATCTCGTCGATATGAAAGAGATAGCACGAACTGTTATTTGTCTCGCCGTTTTGCTGAGAGTCAACGGCATCGATACAGAATTTCTTGAAAATACCGGGCCTGAGTTCAAAGCCTATCTCTTTACCGTCATGTTTGACCGGTCGCAACCCCTCGACAAAGTCGGTATAATCATACGAGGGGTGGAATTGGGTGAAGCCATAGATGGCACCCATCGCCCGTGCTATCTCTTTGGCGAGATATGTCTTTCCGGTACCCGGTGCTCCGGTGAGAATAAGATTACGGGTCTGTTTGAGTAATGCGGCCAACTCATTGGCTAATGGTGAGATTTTATGTTCTGTTTCGTTCATTGTCTTGATCGAGGTGTATGCTGCTAAACCTTGAATGTGATCATATTTCATACTCTTATATCTTACGAATCGGTCGACGTATATCGGTCGGTCGACTTTTTCAAAAAGGTCTATCAAGAAAACTATCTCTGCGCCTCTTTTGACGTCTTCATATTCATCGAATTCTTTGCAGAACGATGCCGGATTCAACTTGCTCCATTCTTCTCTCTTTTTAGAGTACTCGTTTTTTGTGGAGAAGTCAATGACACGTGCGTGATATGTGGCATAATTATGTGAGAGATAATAAAAGTCAAATGCTTCGCCGCCGGCAATCGTGTCGCGCAGCGAGTTCATGATGTCATGCTGATAGTTTACCGGCAATTTATGCCACCAGATACATCCATAACCTTTATCAGCCATCTCATTGAGCAGACTTTGTTTCCAATCCTCATGTTTCTCATGAGCGAATAGTCCGGCTACCGTCAGTCCCTTTTTCCAATGGCTGTCAAACTGATACATCAGACGGGTTAGAAAAACAGTACGGTTCTCGGGTATGCCGCGACCCGGCCAGTATTTGTCAAGGGCTGCCGACATATCAGCATTGAATGTGGCGGGGTTATATGCTTTTCCGGTCAACCAATGTATCATATAGCGCCGATGTGACTCTGATACAATCGGCCAATTAGTTTCAGGATTTTCAAGATAGTTGATTACGTTACGGATGCCGGTTGATACGTTATCGGGATCTTTCTTATATCTTAAAAGATTCTTGACCCAGAAATTCTGACGAATGCCCGATTTAGCAACTGCACGCTTGTCTGGATATACATTAAGTCTCTGCTTGTCAAATGCTTTAGAGTCGCAGTATGCTACAAGACTGAATATTGCATCACGCAAAGGTCTGATTTCATCGTCGGTTGTGTCGCGAAAATCTTCATACTTCATATAAAGCATACGGTCGAGCAACTCATCATCGATCTGAAGATTTTTCCACGCTTGCCATGAATCAGCACCTTTTTGTAAATAGAAAGTCTCACCGGGGATAATGCTGAATATCGGATTGTCAAAGTAACCGGGAGCGGCAGTTACGTCTGATAGAATGTCTTTATCCATTTTTCAAGAAACGGTATAGTGAGTTACACCATAATAATATATGGCAAAGATAATAAAGTCGGGTGGATTTGAGGAGGAGGAGGGGAGGGAGATGAGTTAAAGTATGCTAAAAATTAAGGCGGAGATTTCACGGTTATTTTGAAAAGTTGGCCTTAAAGCGAAATTTGTGGCAGTTTTTTAACCTTTGATTACTAAAAAATTCCTATCTTTGTAGCCGTAAATCTCAGGCCGACGGGTCTGTGTTTACGGTGACAATTATATTCTGCTGATTACCAGTGGGTAAAGTGCCGGCGAGGATTGTGCTTGCCTGTTGCAGTTACCTCAGGTTTGAGGCTGAGTCATGATTGTGCTTACAACCCTAAAGGCGCGCGAGCCTGTGAGAATCTCATCGGCCGTCGCTATGAATTAACCTGAAATCACAACAATATAGTTCATGATATCTTTAGGAATTTTTGGCATCGATGCCGCAGTATTTGCCATCGTGGCGTTGCTCACCGGAGCAGGGCTGGTATGGCTGGCTCTGTGGATCGCCGGCCTTATTTCTCCCCGCTCCTTTAATCCGCAGAAAGGAGAGGCCTATGAGTGTGGTATCCCCACCCGTGGTGAATCAATGGCGCGTTTCCATGTAGGTTACTATCTGTTCGCCATCCTCTTCCTGATGTTCGACGTAGAAACTGTCTTTCTGTTCCCCTGGGCCGTCAAGATGCGTGCCCTCGGTAGTGAAGGCATTCTCTGCGTCGCTGTTTTTTTCGCAATCTTAGTGCTGGGTCTTGTGTATGCCTGGCGGAAAGGAGCACTTGAATGGAAATGAAACAGGTTACCGCCCAGGGCATGCCTTATGATGCCTGGAAGGATAACGACTATATAGAGAAGCTCGTTACGGAGCTTCGCGAGTCGGGGACCAACGTGCTGGTTGGGTCTCTCGACAAACTGATCAACTGGGGGCGTTCTAACTCGCTCTGGCCGCTCACCTTCGCCACCAGTTGCTGCGGCATTGAATTTGTGTCGCTCGGAGCCGCCCGTTTTGACATGGCGCGATTTGGCTGGGAAGTTGCCCGAGCCTCGCCCCGTCAGGCTGACTTCATGATGGTCGCCGGGACGATCGTTCACCGTATGGTGCCCGTTTTCCGTCGCCTCTATGATCAGCTGGCCGAGCCCAAATATGTGATTGCATGCGGTTCGTGTGCCATCTCAGGCGGCCCGTTCCGTAAGAGCTATCACGTGGCCAAGGGTATCGAGGATATTGTCCCGGTTGACGTGTTCTGTCCCGGATGTCCTCCGCGTCCCGAGGCTATGATATACTCGATCATGCAGTTATCGCGCAAGATCAAGGTCGAGCGCTTCTTTGGCGGTGTCAACCGTCAGGAGAACCAGAAGGAATTTCTCGCCGCTCATCCCATCGAAGATACTTCGGCGGCTAACATTGACTGATAAACCATCACACAACATACATGGCTATTTTGCAGGAAAAAATCTCTAAGATCTTCCCCGAAGCAACCTTTGAGGAAGGTGAGATTTTGCTGGTGAACATCCCCGACGCCAAGCTTCACGATTTGGTGAAATCACTCCGCGACGACCACGGTTTTGACTATCTCGTCACTATCGTCGGTATGGACTGGGTGACTTCGCTGGGATGTGTCTATTATCTGACATCGACCGAGACCAAAGAGTTTATCTCGATCAAGACGCAGACCACTGACCGTGACAATCCCATGCTCCACTCTATCGCCGACCTTTATGCCATCGGCGGCATTTATGAGCGCGAGGTATACGATTTCTTCGGGATTATCTTTATCAATAACCCCGATATGCGTCGTCTCTTCCTGAATATCGACTGGGTGGGCTTTCCCTTCCGCAAAGATTATGACGCGTCACCCGAGATCAACCCCGTGTCGACTCAGAGCGAGCGTCAGACCGACTATACCCAGTCATGGATAGAGATGCCCGACGGATCGATCAAAGAAGAGAAAACACGTATCTTCAACGAGGATGACTTTGTCGTCAACATCGGCCCGCAGCACCCTGCCACTCACGGCGTGCTCCGTTTCCGCACGGCTGTCGATGGCGAGACAATCCAGAAGATCGATGTCTACATGGGCTATATCCACCGCGGTGTCGAGAAACTCTGTGAGGATCTCTCATATATGCAGACACTCCATTTCATGGACCGTCTCGACTACTTCTCGGCACACAACTATCACCATGGCCTCTGTCTGGCCATCGAGAAGGCAGCCGGCATCGAGGTGCCCCGCCGCGCTCAGGTGATACGCACGATGATGGATGAGCTGTCGCGTATCGCGTCACACTGCCTCTTTATCGGTACATTCTGTATGGACCTCGGGGCGACCACGATGCTCTTCTATACACTGCGAGTGCGTGAGCAGATTCTCGACATTATGGAGAAGACCTGCGGTGCCCGCATGACATTCAATTATGACTGTATCGGCGGTGTAATGGCCGACCTCGACCCTGACTTCATCAAGGATGTCAAGGAGCTGCTCGCCGTCCTCCCCAAGAACGTAGCCGAATATAACAAACTCTTTACGGGCAACGTCGTTGCCAAGAGCCGTCTGACCGGCGTGGGTGTACTCTCTAACGCCGATGCCAAATCGTGGGCAATCACCGGCCCGTCAGGCCGCGCGTCAGGCTGGGCCTGCGATGTTCGCAAGACACATCCTTACAGTGTTTACTCAGAGCTTAAGTTTGATCAGGTCATCCGCACCGAGGGTGACTCGATGGCACGTTTCAAAAACCGTGTCGACGAGATACTCCAGTCAAAGGGCATCCTCGAGCAGCTCATCGAGATGCTCCCCGAGGGTGAATATTGCGCCAAGGTGCCTAAGGTGATCAAACTCCCCGCCGGACATTGGTTTCAGGTTGTCGAGGGATGCCGCGGTCTGTTCGGCGTATATATCGAGAGTGACGGATCGGCCAAGCCCTACCGTCTCAAACTGGCGACACCCGGTCTTCCCGCCGGCGCTGTGGTTGATCATATCACCCGCGGCCAGAAGATCGCCGACCTTATCACCATCGGCGGATCAATGGACTATATCGTGCCTGATATGGACCGCTGATCGCCGACCGATAAACCAATGCGAGAATTTTAGAAACGAAATATCCTGATTCACATTCACGTTACTTGTCATGAGTAATTACACCATAGATAATTTCAGCAGCCTGACGACATGGTTCGACACGATGTTGAACAATTATATGCCCTCGTGGCTGGCCACAACACTTGAGTGTCTGCTCGTTGGCGTGGGGCTGCTGCTGGTCTATTCGCTGCTGGCACTCTTCTACATTCTCTACGAGCGTAAGATCTGTGCATACTTCCAGTGCCGTCTCGGACCTAACCGTGTCGGCCCCTGGGGTCTGTTGCAGAGCTGTGCCGATATGTTCAAGATCCTCATCAAGGAGCTTATATCACTTAATCATATCGACAAATTCCTCTTTGCGTTAGCGCCCTATCTGGTGATCATCGCCTCGATGCTCTGCTTTGCCGTCCTCCCCTGGGGTAACGGTCTGCAGATTATCGACTTCAATATCGGTATCTTCTTCCTGCTGGCCTGCTCGTCGATCGGCGTGCTCGGTATTCTGCTGGCAGGTTGGTCGTCAAACAACAAGTTCACACTCATCGGTGCGCTCCGTTCGGGCGCTCAGATGGTCAGCTACGAGCTTTCTGTCGGCCTGTCGATACTCACTATGGTTGTCTTTGCCGGTACGATGAATGTCGGTGAGATTGTCGAGGCTCAGGCCGACCATTGGTTTATATTCTCGGCCCATATCCCCGCTATCATAGCATTCGTGATATATCTGATCGCCGGTACTGCCGAGACTAACCGTGGCCCGTTTGACCTCCCCGAGGCTGAGAGCGAGCTGACAGCCGGTTATCATACCGAGTATTCAGGTATCCACTTCGGTTTCTTCTATCTTGCTGAATACCTCAACCTCTTTATCGTATCAGGCGTTGCCACCCTCCTCTTCTTCGGAGGCTGGATGCCTTTCCGCATCGAGGGTTGGGACGGATTTAACCAGATCATGGGTTATATCCCCTCTGTAGTGTGGTTCCTCGGCAAGGCATTCATCATCTCGTTTATCATCATTTGGTTTAAGTGGACATATCCGCGTCTGCGTATCGACCAGCTGCTGACCCTCGAGTGGAAATATCTCCTCCCCATCAACCTGGTCAACCTCGCCCTGATGGTATGGATCGTTACCGAAAAACTCTATTTCGGACAGCTCCCCCAGTAATTTTATCTTACCCCTGACATCAAAACGTATTAACCCGCAATAAGATGAGCGACAATTACGGAAAAATAGCCCAGGTAATCGGCCCGGTGGTCGATGTTATCTTCGAGGGCGACCAGAACATCCTCCCGCCGATTTTCACGGCCCTGAAGGTCGACCGCCCCGACGGTTCGCAGCTGATTCTCGAAGTGGAGCAGCATATCGGTGAAGACACCGTGCGCTGTGTGGCTATGGAGAGTACCGACGGTCTGCAGCGTGGCCTGCGCGTCGATTCTCTCGAGCGTCCTATCGCCGTACCTACCGGCGACCAGGTCAAGGGCCGTCTGCTTAACGTTATCGGTGAGGCCATTGACAAACTCCCCGAGCTTGACCGTGACAACCTCCGTCCTATTCACCAGCCCGCTCCCGAGTTTGAGGATCTGACGATCGGTACCGAGATCCTTTATACCGGTATCAAGGTCATCGACCTGCTCGAACCTTACAGCAAGGGTGGTAAGATCGGCCTCTTCGGTGGTGCCGGTGTGGGTAAGACCGTGCTCATCATGGAGCTTATCAACAATATTGCCAAGGGTCACAACGGATTCTCAGTGTTTACCGGTGTCGGCGAACGTACACGTGAGGGTAATGACCTGCTGCATGAGATGATCGAGAGCGGCGTTATCAAATACGGCAAGAAATTTGAGGAAGGTATGGCCAAAGGCGGCTGGCCTCTCGAAGATGTCGATATGGATGAGGTCAAGCAGTCGCAGGCCGCCCTGGTGTTCGGCCAGATGAATGAGCCTCCCGGCGCACGTCTGCGTGTGGCGCTGACCGGTCTCACGGTGGCTGAGCAGTTCCGCGACCAGGATGGCGGCGGTAAGGATATTCTCCTCTTTATCGACAACATCTTCCGTTTCACACAGGCCGGATCTGAGGTGTCAGCCCTACTGGGCCGTATGCCTTCGGCCGTAGGTTACCAGCCCACACTTGCTTCAGAGATGGGTACGCTGCAAGAGCGTATCACATCGACCAAAAACGGATCGATCACCTCGGTGCAGGCAATCTATGTACCTGCTGATGACCTTACCGACCCTGCGCCGGCGACTACCTTTAACTTCCTCGACGCTACGACAGTGCTCTCGCGTAAGATCACCGAGCTCGGTATCTACCCCGCCGTAGATCCCCTTGAGTCGACATCACGAATCCTTGATCCGAACATCATCGGCGAGGATCACTATAACACCGCCCAGGCTGTCAAACAGCTGTTGCAGAAATATAACGAGCTGCAGGACATCATTGCCATACTCGGTGTCGATGAGCTCTCAGACGAGGATAAACTCGTTGTGGCCCGCGCCCGCCGCGCCCAGCGTTTCCTCTCGCAGCCGTTCCATGTGGCTGAGCAGTTTACCGGTGTGCCCGGCGTGATGGTTCCGTTGAGCGAGACCATCCGCGGTTTCAAGATGATCCTCTCGGGCGAAATGGATGAGTATCCCGAGCAGGCCTTCCTCAATGTCGGTACAATAGACGATGCTATCGAGAAAGGTAAGAAGCTCCTCGCCGAGGTAAAATAATCTGTCACCTCAGTATATATATATCGACGCATTATTATGGTTCTCAAGATAATTTCAGCAGAGAAAGTGCTTTTTGAGGGTGAGGCCTCAGTGGTCACACTCCCCGGCGAGATGGGGCAATTTACCGTGCTTCCGCGCCACGCTTCGCTGGTGTCGACCCTTGTGAGGGGTACTATCCGCTATGCCGAGGGCTCTGAGCGCCATGAGACTGAGGTCGAAGGCGGTATTGTGGATATCGACCATGATGTAGTGACCGTCTGTATTTATTGATTGTTAAAGAGAAACCCCATAGCTTCAGCATGAAGAAGTTGCTTTTAATACTGGTTTTGATTGTTACCGGGGCTGTCTGCTCTTTCGCGCAGGCGACCGATGCAACAACCGATGCATCGGTATCTGAGTCGGCCGACAAAGCCGAAGACCCCGGTTATTGGATCAAGGAGACTCTGTTTGAGCATCTCGGCGACGCTTATGGCTGGGAGGTGCCTTTCAATCATCATAAGCGCATACCCTTGCCGATTATCGTATGGGGGAGCGACGGCCTGCATATTTTCTCATCCTCTCGTGTCACTCATGGAGAAGAGTATGTCGATGGTAAAGCAACATTCAAGATAGCCACTGAGGGTGATGACAAAGGTAAACTCGTAGAGATTGTCGACGGCAAGGAGATTAAGCCGTGGGACATCTCTATCACCAAAAACGTATGTGCCATCTTTATCGCCTGCATTGTGGTGCTGATACTGGTGCTACAGCTGGCCCGCTGGCACAAGAAGAATCCTTTCAAAGCTCCCCGCAAGATGACGGGCGCGATAGAGGCACTCGTGGAATTTATCTATGTCGGTGTCATCAAGTCGACATTAAAGGAGAAAGCTCCCAAGTTTGCACCCTATCTGCTGACAGTCTTCTTCTTTATATTCTTTATGAATCTGTTGGGTCTGATCGTGGTCTTCCCGGGTGGCGCGAACGTAACAGGTAACATTGCCGTGACGCTGGTGCTCGCCCTGATGACTTTTGTGATGACAAACTTCTTTGGCACGAAAGTTTATTGGAAAGAGATTTTCTGGCCCGATGTTCCCCTTTGGCTCAAGTTCCCCCTGCCGATCATGCAGGTAATCGAGGTTTTCGGAATCTTTACCAAACCTGCGGCTCTGACGGTGCGTCTGTTTGCCAACATGATGGGCGGCCATATGATCGTCTTGATTCTGACCATGCTGATCTTTATCTTTGCAGCTATGGGCGTGGCCGTGGCCTCGGGTACAGCCGTTGTCTCGGTGTTGTTCTCGGTGTTCATGCTCCTGATAGACGTATTGGTCAGCTTCATACAGGCTTACGTGTTCACGATGCTCTCGACAATCTTCATCTCGCTTGCCCAGGCTAAGCATGAGGAGCACGAGGAGCATCACGGGCCTGAAGCTCAACCCACAGTAACGAACAAATAATATAAAAGTTATAAACCCACAAATCAAAAATTCTCAGCTATGTTAGCAATGATTTTAGCAGCAGAGGCTCTCGTGGGCCTTGGTGCATCCATCGGCGCCGGTATTGCAGCAATCGCAGCCGGTATCGGTATCGGTAAGATTGGTGCTTCCGCTATGGAGGCTATCGCTCGCCAGCCCGAGGCTGCCGGCGACATCCGCTCAAACATGATTGTGATCGCAGCCCTTATCGAGGGTGTGGCTCTCTTTGCAGTCATCGTCTGCATCCTTGCCCTGTTCTCATAAACTTTGCTGACCGACGGAGACACCCGGCAGGGATGTCTCCGCGGACAAGAGTATTGATACCGGTCGGTGAGCGTGTGTCACCGACATCAACACAAATGCTTAACCCTTAACAATGAGGTTATTTTAACTATGGAACTTTTCAAAGTTGATTTTGGCTTGACCATCTGGATGTTTGTGGCGTTTGCCATACTGTTTTTCATCCTGTGGAAATTTGCCTGGCCTGCCATAATGAAGGGCATCGACGGTCGTGCCGACCTTATAGATAAGGGTGTTGAGTATGCTCAAAACGCCAAGGAACAGCTCGAAAACTCTCAGCTCGAGGCCGACAGGCAGATACAGGAGGCGCACCGTAAGGAGGCCGACATTATCGCAGAGGCTAACCGCATGAAAGCCCAGATTATTGAAGAGGCACGTGAGGAAGCAAAGAAAGAGGCTCAGAAAGAGAAAGATGCCGCCAAGCTCTCTATCGAGCAGAGTCGTCGCGAGGCTGAGCAGAATCTGCGTGACGAAGTCAGCCGTGTAGCATTGCAGATTGCAGGCAAAGTTACACGCAGTCAGCTCTCAGATGACGCAGCCCAGCGCAAACTGGTCAACAGCTACCTTGACGAAATAGAAAGTCACAACTGACCGCCGAGGATCACCCATTGTAATCCGTTATCGCAATGAATGAAGGTTTAATTCCCAAACGTTATGCCAAGGCTCTCTATATGTATGCTTGCGAGAAGGGGGCCGATAAGGGACTTTACCGTGTCATGGGCAACCTCGGAAGGAGTTTTGCCGACAATCCCTCTCTTGATGATGCTATCGCCAATCCGTTTGTAGCAGACAAGGATAAACTCGCATTGCTGCTTACTGCCGGTGATCCGGCCGCCAAGGGTGACGGCGCTGATGCAAAAACGACCGGAGAGGATGTCACGGAGGTCTACACCGATTTCCTGAAGTTGCTGTCGACCAACAAGCGACTCCCGATTGCCGCTGCTGTCGCCCGGGCGTATTGTGATATTTATCGCAAGGCCAACAGGATATACAGAGTGACGGTGGTCTCGGCCAAACCGCTTGACGACCCCGAACGGCAGAGGCTGATGAAGCTGATTGAGGCTCACCTCGACGGGGGGAAGACAGAGGCTGCATTTGCCACTGACCCCGAGCTGATCGGCGGATTTACGGTCGATATTGACAACGAGCGTCTCGACGCCTCGGTAAAGAATGAACTTAAACAATTGCGATTGAAGCTTTTGAAGCAGGCTTGACCCCCTGAAAAGCTGAGAATGGCTCATAACAACTTTTTGGACAAATGATTAATCCAAGCGAGATATCTGAAGTTTTGAAGCAGCAACTCGAGAATGTCAACAAGTCTGTTGCTTTTGAAGAGGTTGGAACCGTGCTCGAAGTCGGTGACGGTGTAGCTCACGTCTATGGTCTCGACAACGTCTGCGCCAACGAGCTCGTTGAGTTTGAAAACGGTGTCAGAGGTGTGGCACTTAACCTCGAAGAGAGCAATGTCGGTGTCATCCTGCTCAACGACGTTAACTCGGTTACCGAGAATATGACTGTCCGTCGTACCGGCAAGATCGCCTCGATACCGGTAGGAGAGGGGCTCTTTGGCCGTGTCATCAATATCCTCGGCGAACCCATCGACGGCCGCGGGCCAATCGAGGGTAAATTATATGAGATGCCTCTCGAGCGCAAAGCTCCGGGTGTCATCTTCCGCCAGTCTGTAAACCAGCCGTTGCAGACCGGTCTCAAGGCTGTCGACTCGATGGTGCCCATCGGCCGTGGCCAGCGTGAGCTGATTATCGGTGACCGTCAGATCGGTAAGACCGCTATCGCGATCGACACTATAATCAACCAGAAAAAGAATTACGAGGAAGGCAAACCTGTCTATTGTATCTATGTCGCCATCGGCCAGAAGGCATCATCGGTGGCTGCTATTGTTGAGACATTACGTCAGCATGGTGCCCTCGATTATACCTGTGTGGTAGCGGCCACCGCTGCCGATTCCGCTTCCATGCGCTACTATTCACCCTTTGCCGGGGTGGCTATCGGCGAGTTTATCCGTGACACAGGTCGCGATGCGCTCATCGTTTATGATGACCTCTCAAAGCAGGCTGTCGCTTACCGTGAGATCTCGTTGATCCTCAAGCGTCCCTCGGGTCGTGAGGCTTATCCCGGTGATATTTTCTACCTGCACTCGCGTCTGCTCGAGCGTGCCGCCAAGATTATCGACAATCAGGCAGTGGCCGAGAAGATGAATGACCTCCCCGAGGTGCTCAAGCCTATCGTCAAGGGCGGCGGATCACTCACCGCGCTCCCCATCATCGAGACTCAGGCCGGCGACGTGTCAGCATACATCCCCACTAACGTAATCTCGATCACCGACGGTCAGATCTACCTCGAGACAGCTCTGTTTAACCGCGGTATCCGCCCCGCCATCAATGTGGGTATCTCAGTATCGCGTGTGGGTGGTAACGCTCAGATCAAGTCGATGAAGAAGGTGGCCGGTACGCTCAAGATCGACCAGGCTCAGTTCCGCGAGCTCGAATCGTTTACCAAGTTCGGTGGCGATATCGACCCTGTGACAGCCCGCGTGATCGATCGCGGCCGCAAGAACCAGCAGCTCCTGATTCAGCCCCAGTATAAACCCTGGGCTGTCGAGGATGAGATCGCTGTCATCTATTGCGGTGTCAACGGCCTGCTCTCAAACGTGCCTCTTGACAAGGTGGCCGACTTCCAGCAGGGACTGTTGCAGTTGCTCCACGCCAAACATCAGACAGATGTCATGGACGTAATCAAGTCGGGCCAGCTCACCGACGATTGCACTGCCAAGCTCACGCAGGCGGCTTCGGAGGTTGCCCAGCGTTATGCATGACATCCCGCGGATGACCCTTAACCACTCATATAACATTTAACCGGATCACAGCAAATAACCGTTAATGGCAACATTAAGAGAACTCAAAGGCAGAATCGGCTCGGTGGCTTCGTCAGAGAAGATCACCGGAGCGATGAAGATGATTTCATCGGCCAAAATGCACAAGGCCGAGGGGGCTCTGCGTCAGCTCAAGCCCTACCGCGAGCAGGTCGAGACGATCATCGCCAACCTGCTCGGATCAGACGCATCGTTCGATTCGCCGCTGATGACACCGCGCGATACGGTCAGCAATTATGCAGTGGTGGTGTGGGGATCTGATGATGGTCTTTGTGGCGCATACAATATGAATATCTTCAAGCAGTTGGTGAGTCATCTCGCCGGGTTGCGCGAAAAATACGGCGACACTGTCCACATCACCGTCATCCCGATCGGTGCCAAGATAGCCAAGGCTGCCGCCAAGATCAAGGTCGGCGGGGTCAATGTCAAACTCCCCGAGGATGTTGACTCAAAGACTACCGAAGTCAAGGATTTCACCTGGCGGTTGCGCGACTCATTCCTCAACGGCGAATATGACGTGATAGACGTGCTCTATATGTCATATAAGTCTGTGAGCCGCCAGCGTCTTGAGACATCTCAGCTGCTGCCGGTGACGGCGGGGGCTTTTGCCGACCTCGACAGTGAGATCAAGCCCCGTCCATATATCTTCGAGCCCTCGGCCGAAGTTATCTTCAACAAGGTGCTGCCGATGTATCTGCTGGCGGTCATCCAGGATGTCTTCACCGAGAACCGCGCAAGCGAGCAGGCTGCCCGTGTGATGGCCATGCAGAGCGCCAACGATAACGCCAAGAAGCTATTCGACCAGTTACAGCTTGAGTTCAACAAACTTCGCCAGCAGGCCATAACGACCGAGCTTCTCGACATCCTCGGTGGCCAGGTGAAGTAACTCCATGAATAATAATAGACAATATCATATCGCTTAAAACCAATATGGGTAGTATTAAAGATTATTTTTCAGGTCTGGGTAAAGGTGTGGCAAGCCTTGTCAAGGGTCTTCAGGTGACCGGCAAGGAGTTCGTCACCCCTAAGATCACTGAGAAATATCCCGACAACCGCGAGAATATGCACATTGCCCAGCGCTTCCGCGCTACCTTGCAGTTTATCTATGACAAGGACGGCAACCACAGATGTATCGCTTGCGGCACTTGCGAGAGAAACTGTCCCAACGGCACTATCACTCTTGAGACCAAGATGGTAGACACCTGGGACGGCAAGAAGAAAAAGAAGATTGATCGTTATATCTACGATCTCGGCAGCTGTACATTCTGTCAGCTCTGCGTGCAGACCTGTCCGACAGATGCCATCGAGTTCAGCAATGATTTCGAGCAGGCTGTGTTTACACGCTCTAAGCTCGTCAAACAGCTCAATTACCTCCCCGAGAAACCCGAGCCTAAGCCTACCCCCGAGCAGATCGCTAAGTTTGAGGCTGAGAAGAAAGCTAAACTTGAGGCTGCTAAGGCTGCTGCCGCAGCCAAGAAAGCCGCCGAGGGTACCACTCCGGCAATCGAACTTGACGAGAAAGCCAAGAAAGCACTCGCTGCCGCCGAGGCTACCGGTGACCCCGAGAAGGTTGCCAAGGTCAAGGCCGCGCTCGAGAAGGCCGCGCGTCTTAAAGCCGAGAAAGGGAACGCCTGACGAGGCTCGCTTAAACCAATCTTGTAAAAAGTAATAATTAAATATGGAATCAGTAGGAAGTATCATCGTTTATGTGGTAATCGCTCTGGCGATTGTCATCTGCTCGGTGCTTGCTGTCACCACGCGCAAGATTCTGCGCGCCGCGACCTACCTGCTCTTCGCGCTGTTTGCAACTGCCGCCCTCTATTTCCAGCTCGATTATGAGTTTCTGGGTGCGGTGCAGATCGCGGTGTATGCGGGCGGTATCGTGGTCTTGTTCGTCTTCTCTATTCTGCTGACGAGCCACCCCGGCGACAACAGTGCCAAACTTGCCTCGCGGAAGCGTGTCCTGGGTCTGACCGGGGCTTTGCTGCTCCTGATCGTGGCCGGTTACTCTCTGATCAGCCGCTGTGAGATGATCACCGCGTTGCCTCAGGGTGAAAATCCCCCAATGAAATTTATCGGCGAGACACTGATGGGTACAGGTCACGGCCAGTATCTGCTCCCCTTCGAGGCTATCAGTGTGCTGCTGCTCGCATGTATTATCGGCGGTGTCGTCGTTGCCCGCAAAAACAATAATTAAACCCCGCTAATATGGAACTTACAATCCTCTGGTATCTGATTCCGAGCCTCTTGATGTTCTGTTGCGGTGTTTACGGCTTCATAACCCGCAAGAATATGATCGCGATGCTCATCTCATTAGAGCTGATGCTTAACGCGGTCGACATCAATTTTGTGGTCTTTAACCGCTTCCTTTTCCCCGGCGAGCTCGAGGGAATGTTCTTCACCCTGTTTGCCATCGCGCTGGCGGCCGCTGAGACTGCTCTGGCTATCGCCATCATCATCAATGTGTTCCGCATCTCGGAGAAGATTGATGTCGATGATGTTACTAAAATGAAATACTAAGCACCGACATGGAACCTGTAATACCTATCATTATCCTGGCTTTACCCCTGGCGATGTTCCTGGTGCTGGGACTCTGCGGCCACAAGATGGCCCACCGCACGGCAGGCATCCTGGGCACTCTCGGTATGGGAGTGACGATGGTACTTGCCTATATCACCGCTTTTACATACTTCTTCTCAGGCGCTCCCGAGTTTATCAACGCCGAGGGTGTTAGATTGCAGTATGTGGTATTTAATCCCGAATGGCTATCATTCTATAAAGATCTTGCTATCAAGATAGGCTTCTTGCTCGACCCGATCTCGGCATTGCTGCTTGTTGTCATCACCACCATCTCATTTATGGTGCATCTTTACAGCAACGGTTATATGCGTGATCATCACGGCGTGTGGGAGACCGGCTTCCAGCGTTTTTACGCTTTCCTGTCGCTCTTCAGCTTCTCGATGCTCGGTCTTGTTGTTGCCACCAATATCTTCCAGATGTATATCTTTTGGGAGCTCGTGGGTGCATCTTCATATCTGCTGATCGGTTTCTACTACACCAAGCCCTCGGCAGTATCGGCATCTAAAAAGGCGTTTATCGTTACACGTTTCGCAGACCTGGGCTTCCTGATCGGTATCTTGATCCTGAGCTTCTATACAGGCACGTTCGAGTTTACCGACTTTACTTCGGTTAACGTTGGCAAGGATACATTTGCTATCGATATGTCTGCTCCGACAGCAATACTCGCCAAGTTTACCTCATCGCCCGCCCCGATGTTCCTCGGCGGTTCGGTGCTGACCTGGGCTCTGGTGCTGATCTTTATGGGTGGTATGGGTAAGTCGGCCATGATGCCTCTGCATATCTGGCTTCCCGACGCTATGGAGGGCCCGACCCCCGTGTCAGCCCTTATCCACGCCGCCACTATGGTTGTGGCAGGTGTATATCTGGTGGCCCGTCTGTTCCCCCTTTATCTTATGGAGGAGACCGCCCTCAATATCATCACTGTCGTGGGTGCGCTGACAGCATTCTATGCCGCCATGGTGGCTTGTACGCAGGTCGACATCAAGCGCGTGCTCGCGTTCTCGACAATATCACAGATCGCGTTCATGATGGTGTCGCTCGGTGTGGCCCGTCCAGAGTTCCACCACGGTCTGGGTTATATGGCCGGTATGTTCCACCTGTTTACCCACGCGATGTTCAAGGCTCTGCTGTTCCTCTGCGCAGGTGCTCTGATCCACGCCATCGGTTCAAACGACTATACCGCCATGCACGGTCTGCGCAAATATATGCCCATCACCCATATCTCATTCCTGATAGGATGTCTGGCCATCGCAGGTATCATCCCGTTTGCCGGGTTCTTCTCTAAAGATGAAATCCTTACAGCAGTCTTCGGACACTCGATTTTCTGGTATATCTGGATGTCGGCCGTTGCCGGTCTGACCGCTTTCTATATGTTCCGTCTCTACTACCTCATCTTCTGGTGGAAAGAGCACAAGATTCCCGAGGGGCATCATGCACCCCATGATCAGCCTTGGACTATGACACTGCCGCTGGTGATTCTTGCCATCGTGTCATGTGTAGCAGGTTTCGTGCCTTTCGGTAACCTTGTGACCTGGAACGGTCATCCGATGTTTGAGTCAGTCAACTTCTTTACCAACCTCACCGCCCTCGACTGGAGCGTGGCAGCCATCAGCCTCTCGGTTGCTGTCATCGCCATCCTCATCGCGACCGTGATGTATAAAAAGGAGAATCCTCTGCCCGACAAGATGAAGAATGCTCTGCCCCGTCTGTGGGACTGGTGCTATCACCGTTTCTATTGGGACGAGCTCTATATGTTCATCACCCACAAGATCATCTTCGGTTGCATCTGCAAGCCTATAGCATGGTTTGACCGTCATATCATCGACGGCACTATGGACGGTTTTGCTTGGGTTACACAACGCCTGTCGTTTGCTATCCGCGGTCTGCAATCGGGCAACATCCAGTTCTATGTCTGGGTATACCTCTTCGGCGTGGTGTTGCTGGGTGCTATAACAGCCATCTGTCTGCTCTGACAGACAGCCTCTTAACAGTGAAAATATAGTATAATAGAAATATAGAAACAGAGATGTTTTCAAACCTTCTGATTTACTTTGTGGTGATACCCCTGCTGATGCTGGCCGGGTTCGCCATCTGCAAAAACGTCAGGCAAGTACGCGCGGTCGCCGTTGTCGGGTCGATCCTGCTGATGGGCCTGAGCGCGTGGGTGCTCTGTGATTATCTCACCGAGCGTGCCGCAGGCGCAACCGCCGAGATGCTTATGCGGGCTGACTATACATGGTTCGCGCCGCTAAACATCAAACTCTCGGTGGGTGTCGACGGTATCTCGATCGCCATGCTTATCCTGTCGTCGATCATCGTATTCGCCGGATCGTTTGCCTCATGGAAGATAGATGATGCGCGTCACTTCTTCATGTGGCTGATACTCCTGTCTACCGGTGTATACGGATTCTTTATCTCGATCGACCTCTTCACTATGTTTATGTTCTATGAGGTCGCCCTGATCCCGATGTATTTGCTCATCGGTGTTTGGGGAACGGGCCGCAAGGAGTATTCGGCTATGAAACTTACACTGATGCTGATGGGCGGTTCGGCCTTCCTGATGCTCAGCCTCATCGGCATATACTTCCACTCGGCTCCCGAGGGTCAGCCACTCACCTGGAATATTCTCGAAATCGCCCGTAATGTCGAGGAGACACAGTGCATCTCAAAGGGATGGCAGTATTTCCTCTTCCCGATGTGCTTCGTCGGATTCGGCGTTCTCGGTGCAATGTTCCCCTTCCATACATGGAGTCCCGACGGTCATGCCTGCGCGCCCACAGCAGTGTCGATGCTTCACGCCGGTGTGCTTATGAAGCTCGGTGGTTACGGCTGCTTCCGCGTGGCAATGTATCTGATGCCCCAGGCAGCCAACGACCTCGCATGGATCTTCCTGATCCTGACCGGTATCTCGGTAGTCTACGGCGCCTTCTCAGCGTGTGTGCAGACCGACCTCAAGTATATCAACGCCTACTCATCGGTAAGCCACTGCGGTATGGTACTCTTCGCCATACTGATGATCAATACTACGGCTCTGACCGGTGCTATCATGCAGATGCTTTCACACGGTCTGATGACAGCCCTCTTCTTTGCCCTGATCGGTATGATCTATGGTCGCACACATACTCGTGACATCCGTCTTATGGGGGGTCTGATGAAGATTCTGCCTTTCCTCGGTGTCGGGTATGTCATCGCCGGTATGGCGTCGCTGGGTCTCCCCGGTCTGTCAGGCTTCGTGGCCGAGATGACAATCTTTGTCGGATCGTTTGAACACACAGATATGTTCCATCGCGTGTTTACCATCGTCGCCTGCTGCTCGATTGTAATCACGGCTGTCTATATCCTGCGCACGGTCGGCAAACTCCTCTTCGGTCCGGTATTTGATCCTCACCATGCCGAGCTCACCGATGCCTCGTGGTGGGAACGTCTGTCGACAATCACGCTCATCGTCAGTGTGGCTGCCATCGGCTGTTTCCCCAACTTCTTCGAGAGCCTTATTCGTTTCACCTTCAGCCCCGAAATATTCCGTGCCATCGGCCTCAACTGATAAAGTTGCAATGTCATATTAACGGAAGAAACCAATTCTGTCACAATGGACTACTCTCAATTTTTGGCAATGAAACAGGAAATCGCCCTGTTGGTGGTGTTCCTGCTCGTATTCCTCTATGATACCTTCATGCCCCGCAAGGCTCTGGGCGCCACTTCGGCGGTGACCACGGTGCTGTTTCTGCTGTTCACAGTCTGGAGTTTTATATGGGGCGGCCCGGCCGACCAGGTCGAGGCGTTTGCCGGGATGTATGTTACATCCCCCGTCTGCGCGATGATCAAGAACATCCTCAACGTGGGTGTGCTGATCGTCCTCGTTCAGGCTACGTCATGGGTCAATTCAGACTTCCAGGCCGTCAGACGCGGTGAATATTACGAACTGCTGTTAGTGACCCTCTTCGGAATGTATCTGATGATCTCGGCCCGTCACTTCCTGCTCTTCCTCATCGGTCTCGAGTCAGCCTCGCTCCCGCTGGCTGCGATGGTCGCTTTTGACAAGCACCGTTATGAGAGCCATGAGGCTGCCGTGAAATATCTGCTGACCGCTGTGTTCTCATCGGCCATCTTTATGATGGGTCTGTCATTTGTCTACGGCCTCTCAGGTTCTCTATACTTTGAGGATATCGCCATGCAGCTTGGCTCGCAGTCTAACACCATGCTTGTTGTCGCTCTCGCATTCGTGATATCAGGTATCGGCTTCAAGCTCTCGCTCGTACCTTTTCATCTCTGGACAGCCGATGTATATCAGGGAGCTCCCACCCCCGTCACTTCATATCTGTCTGTAATCTCTAAGGGCGCGGCAGCGTTTGCTTTCCTGGTTATCCTCGTGCAGGCATTCGGCCAGTTCTATACCCAGGTATGGGAGTGGATGCTCTATGCTCTGATTATCGCCACCATCACCGTCGGTAACCTCTTTGCCATCCGACAGACCAACATGAAGCGCTTCCTGGCGTTCTCGTCAATCTCACAGGCCGGCTATATCATGCTTGGTGTCGTGGGATGCAACGAGATGGGTCTGGCAGCTATGATGTATTACATCCTCGTTTACATCTTCTCTAATCTCGCTGCCTTCGGTGTTATCGGAGCCATTGAGCATAAGACCGGTATGGTGGAGATGACTGATTACAACGGCCTGTCAAAGACCAACCCCTGGCTCTCGTTCTCGATGACCCTGGCGATGTTCTCGCTCGCCGGTATTCCTCCGTTTGCCGGATTCTTCAGCAAATTCTTCATCTTTACATCAGCTATCAATCAGGGCTCGATCGCCATATATATCCTCGTGCTGATCGCCCTTATCAACACCATCATCTCGCTCTACTATTACCTGCTGGTGGTCAAAGCTATGTATATCTCTCCCGAAGAGCCGAAGATTGCTACATTCCGTTCGACCTGTCCCGAGCGTCTTAGCCTCTGGGTGACAGTGCTGGGCATCATGCTCCTCGGTATCGTAAGCTTCTTCTACGACTCGATATTTAGTGCCGCAAGCCTCTCTAACCTGTTCGGCTTTATCGCCTGAACCGGATAGCAGAACGCAAGGCGTAGCCTGATCATAAGGCTGCAAACCATCAAATATTCCCACCGTGAGGGGCTGTATCACCAATCTGCGCGATACAGCCCCTCACGGTGTTTTATCATAGAGCGGTCATAAAAATTGACTTATAACGCGAGTTCGGGATAAGGAAATCATATATGACATACAAATTATAGGACAC